>JALEIR010000018.1 GCA_022769665.1 Lachnospiraceae bacterium
ATGACTATGAAGCAAGTGTTCTTGTATACTTAAATAGTAATACTGATTGGGGAGATATTATGATGATCCCAGTCGGATTGGAAAAAAATAAGGTTGGTGAGTATTTTATTGCTCTTGGTACAGAGGATGTATTATCTCAGACATACAACTATACTGGGGCGTGGGCATATGATGGAAATATCTATGGCCTAGCTTCAACAGGAAATGCTAATGGATTAATGTATAACAAAAAAGTCTTTGAAGATGCTGGTATTTCTGATCTTCCAAAGACTCCAGAACAGTTTATGGACGCTCTTTCTGCAATTAGAAAGAATACAGATGCAATTCCGCTTTATACAAATTATGCGGACGAATGGCCAATGAGTTGCTGGGATGCGTATATGGGAATCAATGCAACTGGTGATCCAACATATATCAATCAGGTTATTGTGCATACTGAGAACCCATTTGCTGATAATGGCGATGGAACCCATCCATATGCAGTCTATAAAATTCTTTATGATGCAGTCAATCAAGGACTTACAGAAGAAGACTATACTACAACAAGCGAGGCACTTTCTTACGGAATGCTTAATAATGGTGAGATTGGTGTATTAGCTTTCCCTTCTTGGGGAGTTGTTCAAGCTATGGATGCAGGTGAGCATCCAGAAGATGTAGGCTTTATGCCGTTCCCTATTACTGTTGACGGAAAACAGTATGTAAGCGTAAACGGTGACTATAGCTATGGCATTAATAAGAATTCTACAAATGATGAGCAGATTGCATCTATGATTTATATGAAGTGGCTTATCCATGAATCAGGCTACGACTATGGCGAAGGTGGACTGGCAGTCTTGAAGTCTGGTAAAAGCCCAGAGTTTTATAGTGCATTAAGCGAATGTGAGTTTCTTGAGGATATTCCGGCCTTGGCGGGTGAGGAGACATTCTTTGGCTCACTCAATACTGAAACAGGACTTCTGTTTAATGCTAATGGAAATGCAAAAGGACAGGATATTGTAGAGCATGCTTTTTTAAATGATAAGTCATTCGATGAAATCATGAACGAGTGGAACGAAAGATGGACCGCTGCTCAAAAGAAATATTCTATCGAAATTTCTAAATAATCAAAGCAACAGCGTCTCATAATATACAGTTGTGAGGCGCTGTTGTTATATGATAAACACCTTTGATTTGTTCCCGAGAACTATTGATAGTAGCCGGGACAGGAGCAGTCAGTCGATTTGTTTCCGAGAACGAACAGGAGGAATCTGACATCAATACTGTTTCCTCGTCCCAGGATGAAAGATTTGCACTATATTACCGAGGTATCATCCGGGAACTTCTAAAAATAATAGATGGACACTTATTACAGTGAGGGAAGAATCTTGAAAGAAAAAACGATAGAAGAATTGTTGGCAGAGCTGATGCTGACATGAAAACTTCGCACGGGCAGAAAAAATTGAGAGCATTATTGAAAATGAAAAAGGCGAAAAGTTGCTACAGCCACCGCGCTTTATGATATTCACGGACGAGACACATCCGATGACGGTTGGCTTCATTGGGTGGCAGTTAAGCATGAATACCAGGGCAAGGGACTCTCAAAACCTTTTGAAAAGGAAACATTCAAATCTGTATTTTCGAGGCGATATTAAGATGAATTTGTATCATTATTATGATAAAACTATTGGACCGTTCAAAAATTTATCAGACCTAGCCATTGAAGAGGCCAATAGAATACTTCGGGAAATAGCAATTACAAAACCCAATATGCAATGCGCAAAAAGAAGTTCTGATTATATGCAGGCAAGAGCGTATTACGAAGATATACTGAGAACAGAATTTAAAAAGAAAGGCGGATTAATATACAGACAAGCGCCACATTATATGGTAGTAGAGCATAGTCCATGGTTAAGTACTTGGTATGAAAATAGTGCATATATTAAAATACCTATTGAAGAATTTGACTTAAGAACAATATCCTTCACATATGGAGATTCACATCCGACCTTTAGTGACAGAGTAAATGATGGGAAAGAGTATCGTAAGAAACTCTATACATATGAAGAAATATTGGAAGTTATAGAAAAGTACGGATTACCTCAAGACTGGAATGATGATGGAAGATATGGGCCTGAAAGATATATAGAAGCACATATTTGGAGCGATGATGTTATTTGTAAATACCTGACGGAATAGTATTCAAAAACCACACAGTGTTTATGGCTGTGTGGCTTTTTTGAATACTAACGGACCGGGCATGCTTGGTAAGCGTCAAACCCCTCGCCTTAACTAAAGGCTAGTTTTATGGCATACTCTAAGAAAACCAAAAAATCTATGGAGTTTTTAGAGGAGGCTAAAACTATGGACCAGTGTACTCACGAAGTTCGCTTACAGTATTGGAAAAACATCATCTCACAGTGTCAGGCAAGACCTGAAGGCCAGTCCGCCAAACAATGGCTGGCTGACAACGGCATCTGTGAACAGACTTATTATCTATGGCAACGCAAGATCCGCCGGTCTGCATATGAATTGATGCAGACTACTCATAGTGATCTTGTGGAGCCCAAAGAACAGAGCAAGATTTCTTTTGCCGAGATTCCTATTCCTCATCTTCATTCCACGATGGAGGCGGCTTCTGTTGAGGCCTGCATCAGACCGGTGGCAGTCATCCGAACCGGATCCTGCTCTATTGCAATAGCAACCGATATTCCCGAAACGATTCTCGCTCAGATCTTGAAGGAGGTGTCGCATGCTTGAGGATGCTGCCGGAATTCGCAAGGTCGTTCTGGCATGTGGCACGGTTGATCTTCGCAAAGGAATCGATGGACTGGCGATGATCATCGGAGACAAGTACAAACAGAATCCTTTTGAGAAGGGAACGCTGTTTCTGTTCTGCGGTCAGCGTGCAGATAGAATCAAAGGATTGTTGTGGATGGGAACAGGTTTCCTGCTCCTATATAAACGTTTTGAGGATGGCAGACTGTCCTGGCCAAGAACTACACAGGAGGCTGCAGAACTTAGCGAAGAACAATTCCAATATCTGATGCTGGGGCTAAACCCTATGGATCCTAAAATCAAAGATGTAGATCCCCATAAAGTCTACTAATGGTTGTGCAAAACGGAGAAATTTTTTTCTTGATTTTGCGCCCGGAAAACATCCTGAGGGAGCACATATCGGTGCCTCTTTAGGGACTTCGGAGCGGGCATATCAGCCATCCGAAAACAAAGGCTGCACCTTGAAAACTCTATATTTCCAAGCCCTATATAACGCTCCTGTCAAGCCAAAACATGTGGCAGAATGACGAACCGTTCTTGTGTCGACATTCGCTTTTTCTCTGTTTTTCTGCTATAATGATCTCATAAACAGAGTTGAAAGGATGCCTCCTATGTGCCAGAAATACACTCAGGAAGAACTGAATAAGATGGATCACCGGAGCAAGGAT
Source organism: Lachnospiraceae bacterium (assembly GCA_022769665.1). Lineage (GTDB taxonomy): Bacteria > Bacillota > Clostridia > Lachnospirales > Lachnospiraceae > Acetatifactor. Next base: position 3,423 of record JALEIR010000018.1, read on the forward strand.
GATGTTATCTGTCAGATGCAGGATCGTCTTGATGATCTGGAGCATCGTTATGAGAATCTAATGGAGCAGATCCGCCTGGCAAACCAGGAACGTTTTGGACGGCATACCGAAAAACTGGACGAAATCGCCGGTCAGCTCTCGTTCTTTAACGAAGCAGAAGCTTCCTGTGATGAGCAGGCAGCGGAGCCTTCCATCGTTGATGTAGTAGAAACTTCCCTAAAACCGGCACGCAAACACAAGAAGAAGGGTCAGCGGGAGGAAGATCTGAAAGACTTTCCACAGGAAGTCGTTTCCCATGATGTATCCAAAGAAGAACTGGATGCTCTCTATGGGGAAGGTAACTACAAAAGTATGCCGGATGAGATCTGCTGGCAGCTTCGTTTTGAACCTGCCAAATGGATCGCAGAAAAGCATGTCATTAAGGTGTATGTGGGAACGGACGGACTCCATCAGGATGAATTCCTTCGTGGCAATCATCCCCAAACCTTATACAGAGGCAGTATTGCAACGCCTTCCCTTCTTGCGGCGATCATTAACTCTAAGTATGTGAACAGCAATCCGTTGGATCGCATTTCTCGAGAGTTTCAGGCCAATGGGCTTTTCCTTTCAAAACAGACCATGTCCAACTGGACTGTATGGTCGGCTGAAAGATATTTTTCTAAGATCTACGAACAGATGAAGTCCATTCAGCTGAAGGCTCATGTCAATCAGTGTGATGAAACCCCTTTGGAAGTCATTCACGACGGAAGACCCGCAGGGAGCAAGAGTTATATGTGGGTTCATCTGACAGGAGAACTCAGTCCGGTTCCCAAGATCATTGTGTACGAGTATCAAAAGACCAGACACAGTGATCATCCCAAGGAGTACTACAAAAACTTCAGGGGAGTACTGATGACAGATGGTCTGGAACAGTACCACAAGCTTGCCCGAGAGCAGGATGGACTGATCAATGCCAACTGTCTTGCCCATGCAAGGCGCCACTTTGCAAATGCCATCAAGGCGATGAAGGACAGGTCCCCAGAGGGCATTAAGGCATCCGTTGCCTACAAGGCGCTGCTTCGTATCGGCACCATCTACGATCTGGAAGGAAACCTGAAAGACCTTTCACCCGAAGAACGTCTGAAAGAAAGACAAACCTCGATCAAACCATTGGTGGAGGAATACTTTGCGTGGATCAAAGAAGTCTTTCGTCAGGGAATTGTTCTTCCCAAAAGTGAGACCGCCAAGGGAATCGCATACAGCCTGAATCAGGAGGAATACCTCAAGGTGTTCCTGTCAGACGGAGAGGTACCGATCGACGATTCAGCCAGCGAACGGGCACTCAGAAACTTTACGATTGGTCGAAAGAACTGGATGACCATCAACACAGTTCGAGGAGCCCAGGCGAGCGCAATCATCTACAGCGTTACAGAAACAGCCAGAGCAAACGGATTGAACGTGTACTACTACATCAGATATCTACTGAGCGAGATGATACTTCTCGTAGACGAAGAAGGAAATATAGGGCAATCAAAACTTGAACCACTTATGCCGTGGTCAAAAACCTTACCGCCTGATTGCTACAGTAAGCGTCGCAACTAAGCGACGCTTAAATTTATCTTGAAGCGCACGTTTTGACGCTTACCATGCTTGCATGAATAAATATCCCTACAAGCGTAAAGATGCCGGCAACCGGTTGTACATAGGTGCTGATGGAAATCTATTTATTCTCAAGAGAATATTTTGTTACGCGGGAAACAGGTGCCTTCGGGAAAATGATTGAAACAAAAGAGAAGTTAAAATATAATGGTAAATGAAGATTTCCCGGAAGGAGAGCATAATACATGAAATTCCAGTATCATTTTCAACCTCACAAGGGATGGATGAACGATCCCAACGGATTGTGCTGCTATAAAGGTCAGTACCATGCCTTCTTTCAGTACAATCCCTACGCTCCTGTTTGGGACAGTATGCATTGGGGGCATGCAGTCTCTGAGAATTTGGTGACGTGGAAGCAGGTAGAAACGGCGCTGATACCGGAGGAAGCGTATGAGAATGCAGGCGGTTGCTTTTCGGGTTCGGCAATCGAAAAAGAGGATATGCTGTATTTATTTTATACGGCGGTTTCAAAAGAATACGGACAGGCACAGGCAACAGCCTCTTCCTCGGATGGTATTCATTTTGTAAAAAATGCAGATAACCCGATCATTCCTTTTTTGCCGGGGCATAAGGCAGGGGAAACAAATCAGGATTTCCGTGATCCAAAGGTGTTTGAAGCCTTTGGAAGATATTATATGGTATGCGGTTCTTGTCAGGGGCAGGAAGGGCAGATTCTGCTTTATTCTTCGGAAGATTTGGAGCATTGGAGGTTCGAGAATATCCTATATCGAAATAGTGAGTTCGGTGGGACTTTGGAGTGCCCGGATTTGTTCCGGCTGGCGGATAAATGGGTATTGATGTTTTCTGCCATGAAACCTAAGGTTGCATCAACAGTATTTGTAATCGGACAATTTGACGGGACAAATTTTCATGTTGAAAGAACAGTTTACAGCGAGTATGGCATTGATTTTTACGCGCCACAGACGTTTAGCGATTTCAACAACAGAAGAATCATGATAGGCTGGTTTTATCACTGGAACAAACCACTGCCGCAGGGAGCGGAGGCAGCAGGTGCACTCAGCATTCCGAGGGAGCTTGCCTTAGCGGATGGAGTGATAAGAAATTATCCGGTAAAAGAGGCAAGGCATTTGCTTGTCAAAGAATGTAAATATGTGAAAACCAACGGAACGCTTCTGACTATCTGTGACTTTGACGGAAATACGATTTACGAAAAAGATTTTTACGATGTAAATGGTATAAAAAGCTTTGAAAGTGTAGAGATATTGTTTGATCAAAAAGCAGTGGAAGTGTTTATCAACAAGGGTGCCGTTTCCGTTTCGCAGTGGTTAATTTAAGTGTGGCGGAGGAGCAGGCTTAGCTTTTTTGAAAAGGAGAAAATGAACATGAAAACAAGGGAAGAAGCCTTGAAATACGCATTGTCATTCCCTTTAGCATATCAGGAAGCCCCCTTTCATGACCCAAATTGGCAGCTGGTCAGAGTGAGGGGTAGCGGGAAAGCTTTTCTTTGGACGTATGAAAGGGACGGAGCTATCAATCTGAATGTGAAGGTGGACCCGGAATGGAGAGACTTTTGGAGAAATGCATATGAGGCAGTGATACCGGGGTATCATCAAAACAAGGAGCATTGGAACACCATTATTCTGGATGGTTCCATCCCGGATAAAGAGGTGAAGCGGATGATCGCGGAAAGCTATGATTTGGTTACAGACAGCCCGTCAAAGAGAATTTATGAATCGGTAAAGAAAATTCCCAAAGGGCATGTGGCAACCTACGGTCAAATTGCGGAGATGGCAGGAGATAAGAAGATGGCCAGGGCCGTGGGCAATGCGCTTCATAAGAACCCGGACCCCGAGCATATTCCCTGCTTTCGGGTTGTGAATGCAAAGGGAGAGCTGTCGGGAGAGTTTGCCTTCGGGGGAGCCGGTGCCCAGGCTAAGCTGCTGGAAGCAGAGGGCGTAGAGGTGACAGACGGAAAGGTTGACCTGAAGAAGTATGGTTTTTGCTCTTTTGCAATGCATAGCTGAACTGTAAAATAAAAATTTTCTTGCGTTTTGTGGTTGTTTCACTATACTAAAATTAGTTGGCTGTTTGTAATTTACGTGGAGAGGAAATATAGGATGGAAAACGCAGGCGTTAATTTGATTCAATTTGAACATATCAAAAAGGTTTTTGACGGCGATACATTGGTGGTGGAAGATTTCAACTTAGAGGTAAAGAAGGGGGAATTTGTCACTTTCCTGGGGCCTTCCGGCTGCGGAAAGACTACCATCCTTCGTATGCTGGGAGGGTTTGAGATACCGACGGCCGGCAAGATACTGCTGAACGGTGAGGATATCAGTAAACTGCCGCCCTATGAGAGACCAATCAATACGGTGTTTCAAAAGTATGCATTGTTCCCCCATTTAAATGTTTATGACAATGTGGCTTTCGGACTGAAGCTGAAAAAAGTGGATAAGAAAACCATGGATGAGAAGGTCAGGCATGCGCTGGAGATTGTTGACCTGGAGGGCTTTGAGAAGCGAAGCATACAGACTCTGTCCGGCGGACAGCAGCAGCGAATTGCCATTGCCAGGGCAATTATCAACGAGCCTGAGGTACTGCTTCTGGACGAGCCTTTGAGTGCGCTTGATTACAAAATGCGGAAGGAAATGCAGCTTGAGCTGAAAAATATGCACAAAAAGCTGGGTATTACCTTTATTTTTGTGACCCATGACCAGGAAGAAGCGCTGACCATGTCCGATAAGATTGTGGTGATGGCAGACGGTGAGATTCAGCAGATAGGTACGCCCGAGGAGATTTACAATGAGCCGAAGAATCTGTTTGTGGCGGACTTTATCGGCGAGAGTAATATCTTTAAGGGAGAGATGGTGGGAACCAGAAAAGCAAGCTTCTGCGGGAGAGTGTTTGACTGCGTGGACGACTATGAGAAAAGTACAATCATTGATGCGGTAGTCAGACCGGAGGATGTAGAGCTTGTACCGGAAGAGGAAGGAATGATTTCCGGTGAAATTTTGGCATCCGACTTTAAGGGAACCTTTTATATTGTAGCTGTACTGTCCGGGAAAAATGAGATAGAAGTGCATTCCCTGAAGTATTATGAGCCGGGTAGCAGAGTGGGCATCAACATTGCACCGGACAGCATCCATATTATTCCTTATGATACAAGCATCAACCATTATGAGGGTGTTGTGGGCGAATATGTGGAGGGCGAAGGCCTGAGAGTATCTTTTGCCGATTTCGAGTGGTTTGTGAACCCGAAAGATATTTTCGGAGAGGGAGAAATTGTCGAGGGAGCAAGGGTAGAAGCTTCCTTTACACCTGACAATGCGGAAATCAGTGATGATGCGGAGGCAGGTGTTGTGACGGGAAATATCATTTCCTTCATCTATGTTGGTGACCATTATCGTTATACCGTGCGCAGTAAGTCGGAAGAGGACTATATTGTGGATGATGAAGATTTGTGGAATCAGGATGACTATGTGTCCGTAAATATTCCGAAAAATAAAATGTCATACAGATTGGTGGGAGAGCAGTGATGAGAGAGGTTAGATTTTCCAGAAAACAGCTGGCATTGCCCTACGCACTGTTTTTACTGCTGTTTGTCATACTGCCCCTGTTGGTGGTAATCAAGTATGCGTTTACGGACGCGGAAGGACAGATTTCATTTTACAATTTTATCCGATTTTTCCAAAGCAGTAAGACCATCGGAACATTGCTGTACAGTCTGGTGGTGGCTGTGCTGACGACAGTGGGGTGTCTGCTGCTGGCATACCCTGTGGCATATATTCTTGCAAAGGGAGCGTATGTGAAAAAGCATACATTCCTGATGCTGTTTGTGCTTCCCATGTGGATTAATTTTACCCTGCGGATTACAGCGCTGAAGGAGATATTGACTCTGCTGGAGGGAAATCTGGCATTGCATCCTTTTCTGAATACGATTATCTGCATGATATATGATTTTTTGCCTTTTATGATTTTGCCCTTGTATAATTCCCTTTCCAAGCTGGATAACAGTCTGATGGAAGCAGCGGCTGACTTGGGGGCAAAAAACAGTCAGATTTTTTTGAGGGTGGTTTTGCCTTTGTCTGTTCCGGGAATCATCAGCGGTATTACGATGGTGTTTTTGCCCAGTATGACCAACTATGTGGTTCTTGATATGGTATATAACAGTACCTACATTATCGGTAGTTTAATCGGCAGCTATTTCAGCTCCTATGACTGGCATAACGGTTCGGTGGTGTCCATTATTTTGTTGCTCATCATTTGCGCCATCACCTGGGTGTCCAACCGGTTTGCCGGCGGTGAGCAGGAGAGAAAGGCAGGTGTATCTTTCTGATGAAAAATATGGTACAGCATGTATGCATCGGCTTTGTGTTGTTATTTCTATATGCACCGATTTTGATTTTGGTGGTTTACAGCTTTACGGATGCCACAATGCTTGGGGCAATCGGCGGTTTTTCCTTTCACAATTATGAAACGCTTTTTACAACAGAAGAACTGCTTGGCATGATAAAAGGGACGCTCCTTTTGGCTTTTGGGGTAGCGGCGCTGTCTACGCTTCTTGGGACCATTGGCGCAATCGGAGCATTTTATTCCAAAAGCGGAACGAGAAAAATCATTGAGCTTGCAAATCAGGTTCCCGTGGTAAATGCGGATGTGGTAACCGGATTTTCTATCTGTATTTTGATGATTGCACTGTTTCAGGTGAGAAAGGAAACCTTTATTCCCCTTGTCATCGGACAGACGGCTTTATGTGCTCCCTTTGTTTATCTCTCGGTGTTGCCCAGGTTAAAACAGATGGATCAGCAGTTGTACGAAGCGGCACTGGATCTTGGCTGTACGCCCATGAAAGCATTGATTAAGGTGACGATTCCGCAGATTGTTCCCGGGATTGCCTCCGGATTCATGACAGCAATAACACTGTCGTTGGATGATTATTTTATCGCGACTTATACTAAGCCGGCGACCTTTGACACCATCAGTACTTATGTGGTAAATGCCACCAGAGGGTCTCAGACGGATATCAAGACCGCTCTTTGGGCTTTATCCACGCTGATTTTTGTGGCAGTTGTAGGCATCGTGGTTATCATGAATCTGAAGAACAAAAAATGCAGAGGACGGAGTGGCAAGTGAAAAGAGAAATTAAAGGTTTTAGACTTTTTCTTATAAGTGTTTTGTTGATATGCGGATGTGTGGCAGGATTGACAGGCTGCGGACAAAAGGATAAGGATACCATTGTGCTGCGTGTCAGCAACTGGGAGGAGTACATTGACCAGGGAGAGTGGGAAGAGGATGAGATCATCGAACTGGAAGACGGCAGTGTGATTTTTGGAGAAAACAGTCTGGTTGAAGACTTTGAGGAATGGTTTTATGAGACCTACGGTAAAAAGGTCGTGGTGGAATATTCTACTTTTGGCACCAATGAGGAACTGTACAATCAGCTTACCATGGGAGACAGCTATGATTTGGTATGTCCCTCGGAATATATGATTATGAAGATGATTGAGGAGGGAATGGTGGTACCGTACTCCTCTGACTTTTTTGATGGGGAGAATGAAAATAACTATTATATAAACAGTGTTTCTCCCTATATCAAAGACGTATTTGACCATCTTGCCATTGGTGATAAGATTCTGAGCGATTATGCTGCGGGATATATGTGGGGAACCTTGGGTATTGTGTATAATCCCGAATATATTACGGAGGAGGAAGCAGCGCACTGGAGGCTGTTGCTGAATTCCGACGTCAGCAAGAGAATTACCGTTAAGGATAGTGTGCGTGACGCGTATTTTGCGGGAAACAGTATCTATAATGAAGAACTCATCAGCGGTGAGGAATTTGTGAACAGCCCCGATTATGCACAGAAACTGTCGGAGATTCTCAATGCTACGGATGAAGAAACCGTGAATGCCGTGGAGGATGTCCTGAGCAATATAAAGGATAATGTATATTCCTTTGAGACAGACAGCGGAAAGGCGGATATGGTAACGGGAAAAGTGCTTGCCAATCAGCAGTGGTCCGGGGATGCGGTGTATACCATGGATCAGGCGGAGGAGGACGGGGTATGTCTGAACTATTCCGCTCCTGAGGAAGCTACAAATCTGTGGTTTGACGGATGGGTAATGCTAAAGGTTGGTATTGACGGGGACAAAGACAGACAGATGGCTGCAGAAGCATTTGTGAATTACTTGTCCATGCCGGAAAATGCCGTGAGAAATATGTATTATATCGGTTACACTTCTGTCATAGCCGGGAGCGGCGGGGATGCTGTCCGTCAGTATATTGACTGGTGCTATGGCGCTGAGGACGGGGAAGAAGAGGTGGCGGAGTATGATGTTACCTATTTCTTTGAGGGTGCGGATGCACAAACCAATGAGGAGTATGTAATCATCACACCGGAAGAACAGGTGCGGCGCCAGCTTTTTGCCCAGTATCCTACCCTGGATGTAGTGAAGAGAAGCGTGGTTATGGCGCACTTTGATAAAGAGGGAAACGAGAGAATTAACAGAATGTGGACCAACGTAAGATGTTTTGATATAAAGAAGTGGTGGGAGCGTTTGAGCAGAAGCGTAGGAGGTAAGAGATGATATATCATTTTGAAGAAGGCAGTCAGGAATGTCGGATAGAATTTCGGGATAGAACGATACTGCTTACGGTAATCAACGAAGCGGTTTGCAGAGTAACTGCGTTAAATAGGGGGGAGCAGAAGCCCCAAAGATCGGCGGCGATAGAAGGAGATAAGCAAAAGCAGACAGCAATCCGGATTCAAAAAGAGGAGACCGGAATTCGTCTTTTTACGGACAAAATTCAGATTACAGTAGAGGAAGACGGCAGAATTGGATTTTTTGACAGAGAGGGCAGGTTTCTCACCGGATACTTAAGCGAGGGCGAAGAGAGCGGTTCCTGTGGGGAAGAACTGACTGAGCAGCAAAAAGCATTCATCGGAAGGGAAGGTCATGAGACTGCGGATGCGGCAGAAAATGCAGTTTCCGTGAAAATGACTCTGGATGAGGCTGACTGCATTTACGGACTTGGTGACAAGACCGGCGTACTGAACAAGCGGGAGTATGAGTATGAGATGTGGAATACGGATAACCCGGCGCCCCATGAGGACAACTTCAAAGCACTGTACAAGTCGGTTCCTTTTATGATGGTATTGAAGGAACAGGGGGCTTACGGGCTGTTTTTCGACAATACGGAAAAGTCGGTCTTTAATCTGGGAAAAGAGAATACGAAGTATTTTACCTATCATGCTGTGGGCGGAAGCCTGGATTATTATTTTATGACAGGAGATGACCTGGCGGATATTATCGGTGAATATACCGGACTGACGGGCAGGATTCCCATGCCCATGCTCTGGACTCTCGGGTATCATCAGTCCAGATGGAGCTACATGAATGAAGGTGAAGTGCGGGAACTGGCGGAAAACATGAAAAAGTATGAGATACCCTGTGACTGTATTCATCTGGATATTGATTATATGGAGCAGTACAAGGTATTTACCTGGAACAGGGATAGCTTTTCCGAGCCTGAAAGGATGATTGAGGACCTTGGAAGACAGGGGATGAAGATTGTAACAATCGTAGACCCCGGGGTGAAGAAGGAAGAAGGTTACAGCGTATTTGACGAGGGCGTGGAAAAGAAGTATTTTGCTACAGATGGGCAGGGCAATCTTTATGTCAACGAGGTGTGGCCCGGAGATGCAGTTTATCCCGATTTCGGAAGAACAGAAGTGAGAGAATGGTGGGGCAGACAGCATAAGGCTCTGCTGGAAAAGGGAGTTTCCGGTATTTGGAATGATATGAACGAGCCTGCCAGCTTCAACGGGCCTCTTCCGGATGATGTGGTGTTTTATGATGAGGAAACACCGTCCTGTCATAAGACCATGCATAATGTTTACGGGCATTATATGTCCAAGGCTACTTACGAGGGACTACAGAAACTGGATGACAGGCGCCCCTTTGTGATTACCAGGGCATGCTACAGCGGTACTCAGAAATACGCCGTCGTTTGGACCGGAGACAACAACAGTCTCTGGACCCATCTTCGTATGGCAATTCCACAGCTCTGTAATCTGGGCATGAGCGGTTTCGCTTTTGCAGGAACGGACGTGGGCGGTTTCGGCTCGGATGTGACGTCAGAACTTTTGGTGCGTTGGTATCAGGTGGGATGTTTTTCCACATTGTTCCGCAACCACAGTGCCATGGGTACCAGAAGGCAGGAACCCTGGCTGTTCGGAGATGAAAGCTTACGTATTATACGCAAATATATTCGCCTGCGGTATGAGCTGCTTCCGTATTTTTATGATTTATTTTATGAGCATCAGAAGACGGGACTTCCTGTCATGCGTCCTCTGGTACTGGAATACAGCCGGGACAAAAATACCCACAACCTGAATGACGAATTCATGGTGGGCTCCAATCTGCTGGTGTCACCTGTTGTGGAACAGGGGCAGGTAAAGAAACTGGTGTATTTACCGGAAGGAACATGGTACGATTATTGGACGAAGGAACGAATAGAAGGGGGCGGTTGGATTGTGGCAGATGCTCCTCTTGATATTTGTCCACTTTATGTGAAAGCCGGCGCTGTGCTTCCAAAGTATCCCGTGCGCAGCCATATTGACGAGAGCAAGGACGAGAAACTGATTCTGGAGGTATACCCCGGTGAGGGAACATATTACCATTATCAGGACAACGGGACGGACTTTGCATACGAGAAGGGAGAATATAACCTTTATCGTATCGTCAATTCCGGCAACGGTGATGTGAAGATGGAAACGGAGCATCAGGGATATCGGGAATACGGAGAAATAGAAATCATTTCTGTAAAATAAATTGGAAATTGTTATTTTGTGCTTGACCCTCCCCTATAGAGGAGACTGTATGATATAGTCTCAGCTATAGGGGAGATTTGTTCGGGATGGTTTCCCTGGACCGGATGATAGACATCGGACTTCCTTATCTGAGCATGAATCGGGAATCCTCTACCTTGTCCGGTGGTGAAGCTCAGCGGTTAAAGCTGGTGCGGTATATGGGAAGCTCTCTCACGGGAATGATTTACATCTTTGATGAGCCCAGTACCGGCATGCATCCAAGGGATGTCCACAGGATGAGCCGTCTGCTCAGGAGTCTCAGAGACAAAGGGAATACGGTTTTGGTTGTGGAGCATGACAGGGACATTATCAGTATTGCGGACCATGTGATAGATATCGGTCCGCTGGCGGGGAAAAACGGCGGACAGGTTTTGTTTGAGGGAAGCTATGAAGCACTTCTTTTGAGCGGGACACGAACCGGAAATGCCATGAAGGAGGTTATTCCTCTCAAGGATAAGGTGCGTTTGCCCAAGGGTTTTCTGCCTGTCAGAGGGGCATGTGCCCACAATCTGAAAAATGTGGACGTTGATATTCCGCTGGGTGTGCTCACGGTAGTGACGGGGGTGGCAGGAAGCGGTAAATCCTCTCTGATTAGAGATGTGTTTGCGAAACAGAAAGAGATACAGCGCAGAAGCCTTGGATAAATATTATCGGGGGAAAAATATTGTTGACATTCTGGACATGAGTGTGGAGGACGCTGCCGTATTTTTCGCGGATAACCGGAAAATCAAGAACAAACTGGATGCCCTTTTGGAAACAGGGCTTCCATACCTCTCTCTGGGTCAGTCTCTTTCAACCTTGTCGGGAGGAGAGCGCCAGCGTGTGAAACTGGCAAAGGATATCAAAAGTAAGGGTAATATCTTTATACTGGATGAACCTACTACAGGGTTGCATGCATCTGACATTAAGTATATCATGCAGCTGTTGGAAAGCATTGTGGACAGGGGAAATACGGTGGTGGTTATCGAACACAATACAGATGTGATGAAGCTGGCGGACTATATCATTGACGTGGGTCCGGATGGGGGTACAAGAGGAGGAGAGATTGTGTTTACGGGGACACCTAAGAAAATGGTGGAATGGGGAGAGACTATCACTGCAAAATATTTGCGGAAAAGTGTGGAATAAGCATTTCCTTTCCGTACAGGCTTTGATATAATGGAATAGTATCATTTGTTCATAACTCGGGACTGCTGCTTGGCGTTGCCGAGTTATGTTTGTTTTCCGTGTAAACTTAAGAATGGAGACGCTATGATCAAAATAACCGTATGGAATGAATTTAAGCACGAAAAAGAAATAGAAGCGATTGGCCGTGTATACCCGGAGGGAATTCATGGTTGTATTGCCGGCTTTCTGGAGAAGGAGCAGGATTTCGAAGTGAGGACTGCCACCTTTGATATGCCGGAGCATGGATTGACGGAAGAAGTCCTGCAAGATACGGATGTACTGATTATCTGGAGTCATGCATTGCAAAAGGAGTTTTCGGATGCGGTGGCAGAGCGGGTGAAGAGGCATGTGCTGGCTGGAATGGGACTGATTGCCCTGCATTCGGCACATTATTCCAAGATTATGAGAAATCTGATGGGTACGACCATGACACTAAAATGGAAGCATGGGGAGCAGGAGAATCTTTGGTGCATTATGCCTACGCATCCTATTGCTGACGGTATACCGGAAAAGGTGTTTTTGCCACAGGAAGAGATGTATGGTGAATACTTTGATATTCCAAAGCCCGATGATGTCATTTTTGCAGGATGGTTTCCGGGAGGACAGGTGTTCCGAAGCGGATGCACCTTTACCAGAGGCAGGGGAAAGATTTTCTATTTCCAACCGGGACATGAGGAATATCCGATTTATTACATACCGGAAATTCAGCAGATTATCAAAAATGCGGTACGTTTCTGCGTCCCGATGATAGGTGAAAGAAAATATCCGGAAAATCAGGAGGTTAAGGAATGAAGCTGTCTGTGTTTTACGACCATATCCTGCAGGCAGCTGAGCAGACCGGGAAACCCTTGACAGAACTGTTGGACGAGGTAAAAAGTGCGGGGATTGAGGGCGTGGAAATCAACATGACTTATCTCTGTGACCATGAAGAAACTTTGGGTTTGCTTCGGAAGGCAGGATTGTGCGTCAGCTGTGTCTATGAATTTTATGAGATGGACCAAAGGGATGAAAAGGAGAAGGCGGGCAAGCATGTTGAAACAGCCCTGAAAGCGGGAGCAGGGAAAATCCTTGTGGTGCCGGGATTCTTTTCGGAGGAAGAGGCCGGGGAGATGAAGAAATGCGTGTCGGATGTTAACAAGATGGCGGAGTTTTTGAACAAAAATGAGAAGGCTATACGCATGAGAAGCGGACTGGCTTATGTTGCTGCACTGGGTTCGGATGTGGGTATTGCAGTGACGGTGGAGGATTTCGACGATGCGAGGTCCCCCATATCCTGCGTAAACGGGTTGCTATGGTTTTTCAGGCAGATACCGCAATTGAAGGGAACCTTTGATACCGGTAATTTGATCATCCACAGCGAGGATGTTTTGACGGCGTGGGATTTGTTGCGGGATAGAATTGTGCATGTTCACTGCAAGGACAGAGGAGCTGAATCTGTTGCGGTGGGAGACGGTTATATTCCCGTGGAGGGTGTTTTGAACAGAATGACAGAAGCGGGATATGAGGGGTATCTGGCTATTGAGCATTTTGATGCGGCAGACCAGGAATCCTGTATCAAAAAATCAGCAGCTTTTCTGAGAAGCAGGATGCCTGTATGACTTTGACGAAATATGTGGAATCAGGTTATTGTATCGAGATTGTATTGGAAAATGGAAAAAACCGTGACAGGGAGGGCGAACAAGGCAATGGAATATATCAGAATTCATGAGAACGGTATTCACATCGTTTTTGGCATTACAGAAAAAAAACAACTGAAGCTTCTGCATTTTTCCAAGGCAGAGTTCTGTGAGGCAGACTTGTGTAAACTGGGGCCGGAGTGCAAGGAAGAGGATTTGGGAAGAAAACAGCAGTATTTGGATGAAGCCTTCCAATTGGTGCAGGTGAATTTGTCCGGTTATAACCGTCCTTACGAGAAGCATGGAAATAAGCATATCGTGACAGCACCGGGCTACCTGCTCACCTATGCCGGAATGGAGGACAGCGTCAATGAAATCGGACGGAAACTGACGATTTATCAGGAGGATAGGGAGGTTACCCATGTCCGTGTGGAGACGGTGATGCAGTTTTACAGAGGAACTTCCGTAATCCGTATGTTCAGCCGGGTCATCAATGAGGGGGCTGAGGTGCAGACTCTGGAGTATATTTCATCCTTCTGTTATACCGGTATTGAGAAGGAAGGAAAAAGCAATTCCGATGCGAAGATGCGGGTACGCATTCCCTATAACGGCTGGCAGAAGGAGATGAGTATAAAGGAATATACCTTTGGCGATTTAGGGCTTGCCCAGACACAGCCCGGAGTATATCAGCGTACGTCGCAAGTTCTGGAGGTGACCAACACCGGAAACTGGTCTTCCAAAAAATATCTGCCTTTGGGGTACGTGGAGAATACCGAGGCGCACACAAGCCTGTTCTGGCAGATAGAGCACAACGGTTCCTGGCATTATGAAATCAGCGACCAGAACACGCATTTTTATGTCTGTGTCAGCGGCCCCACGGAGGTGCAGTCACATTGGTTTAAGAATCTGGCACCGGGGGAGTCCTTTACATCCGTACCGGTGGCGGTAGGAGTGGCAGGTGACAGTTTTGAGGAAGCCATCGGACAGCTCACCAAGTATCGCCGTTTGATTCGCAGAACAAACAGGGACGATGAAAATCTGCCTGTGATTTTTAATGATTATATGAATTGCCTGTTCGGCAATCCTACAACAGAAAAGGAATTTCCGTTGATTGATGCCGCAGCGGAATGCGGTTGCGAATACTTTGTCATTGATGCAGGCTGGTATGCGCCCGGCGAGTGGTGGGACAGTGTAGGAGAATGGCAGGAATGCAGAGAACGCTTCCCGAATGGCATCAAAGAGGTAACCGACTATATCCGCCAAAAAGGCATGATTCCCGGTGTCTGGCTGGAGCTGGAGGTCATGGGAATCAACTGTGAAAAGGCAAAGAAGGCACCTGACGACTGGTTCTTTGTGCGCCATGGCAAGCGGGTGTTTGACAGAAGCAGATACCAGCTTGATTTCCGCAATCCGGCGGTGATTCATCATGTCAATGAGGTGATAGACCGCGTGGTAAGAGAGTATGGGGTGGGCTATATCAAGATGGATTACAATATCGAGCCGGGTATCGGTACAGAAATAAATGCGGACAGCGTCGGACAGGGACTGTTGGAGCATGAAAAGGCTTATTTGGCATGGCTGGATGATGTTTTTACAAGATATCCTGACCTTGTCATTGAAAATTGTTCCAGCGGTGGCCTAAGAATTGATTATGCGTTACTTTCCAGATACAGTATCCAGTCTACTTCGGACCAGGAGGACTACCGGAATTATGCTACCATTGCGGCAAATCTGGCAGCAGGTGTGACTCCGGAGCAGGGAGCAGTCTGGTCTTATCCCATGAGACAGGGGGATAAGGAAGAGGTTATTTACAATATGATAAATGCCATGCTGGCGCGTATCCATCAGAGCGGGCATCTGGCGGAGCTGCCCGTGGAGCGTAAGGACCTTGTCAAAGAAGGAATTGCCTGCTACAAGTGCATCCGCGTGGATATCAAAAAAGCGGTACCTTTCCTTCCGCTGGATGTGGCAGACAACGAGGATTTGTGGGTGTGCGGCGGTTTACAGCTGGACAACAAGGCTTATCTTGCGGTGTGGAAACGAAAGATGGAGGGAAAAAACAACGACAGGCGATTGAGAGCCGGCACAGAGTGCACGGAAACAACACTGTCTATCCCATTGAACAGCCTGCCGTTTGCCGGGAAGGGTATCAAGGTTTCTTGTATTTATCCGAAAAATGAGCCGGTGAAATTTGAGGTTCATGGAGATGAGCTGACTGTTTGCTATGATAAACCTGTTATGGCAAGGCTGTTCGAAATATGGTAAAATGAAAGCGAATAGTAAAATTCTGTTTATTTTTGAAAAGGAAAAATCAGGATGGAAGATTTTGCGGAGCAGTACAGACAGGAAGTTCTGGAACAGGAAATCAAATCGAATAAGCGTACTCTAAAGGGCTTTTTCTGGACTTTTGCGGCAGTGGGATTTATGTGGCTTCTGACTGTAGTAGGTTTTTTTGAGGTTGATATCAGGCTTATTTCCATAGCGTTTTTCGCTACCTTTATTATGATAATTCCGGTGCTGTACATTTTTGCCAGAGGCGATTTAGCGAATTCCAAATTGAAATACGCACTGTTGTCACTTATGTGTATTGAATCGGGAGTTATCGCCTCATTCATGTCCTTTCACGCGGTTTTGATATATGTGCTTCCCCTTTTGTTTGCCATACAGTACAGAAAGCGTAGTACAGTATGGTTTGTGTACGGAGTGAATACCGTCACGATGCTGATAAGCTCTTTTGTCAGTTTTTATTACGGAATTTGTGATCTTAATCTGCTTTTTGCAAGCAATCATATACGGAACTGGTATCTGGAATTATTGGCGGAAGGTACACTGAACCTACCGTTTAACGAGAATCCGGCATATGTGATAGTAGTATTTGAAGTGTTCCCCAGGAGTATTACTTTATTGCTGTTTTCTATTCTGGTTCATTATACGGTTATCAGCAGCAATGAGGATGCTTACAAAATTGCCAGACTCACTTATCTCAAGGAGACGGACACCATTACAAAGGTTTATAACAAAAACAAGTATGAAGAAATGGCAGCGGAGTACTATCCGAAAATAGATCAGATTTCCGTAACTTTCTGGGATTTAAACAACTTGAAGGAAATTAATGATGAGCACGGACATGCCATGGGTGATAAAGCAATCGAAATGCTGTCCTCTTCTTTGTATGCCCGTTCCGACGACAGACGACGTGTATACAGAATCGGTGGGGATGAGTTCCTGTTGATTATTGACAATCCCGCACCGAAGGAAACGGAAGAACTGATAAAGGAAGTAACAGAAAGCATAGACAGTCAAAACGAAGGCAGAGATATAAAAATTTACAGCGCGGTGGGTTATGCATTTGGAAAAGGAAAGGATATTGCGGAGATTGTAAAAAAGGCGGATGCCTGTATGTACGAAAACAAGAGACTCAGCAAAACGGAATCGGGATTACAGGGGTAGTAAAGGAGCTCTGGTGGAAGAAAAGCAGTTTCATGCGTGCATGAAGAAAATGAAATACGGCGACAAAGCTGCCTTGCGGGAAGTTTACGAGGCGTATATCGGATATATTTACTCCATTGTGTTTTAGGTGGTTCAGAACAAGGAGGACGCGGAGGATGTTGTGTCCGAATTCTTTATCAGGTTGTGGAATCTGGCGGATACCTATCGGAGCGGAAAGGGACACAGGGCGTGGCTTGCTGCAATTGCCAGAAACATGGCCATTGATTTGCTGCGGAAAAAGAAGCGTGAGGTGTTGACAGAGGACTTTGCGGACAACTTTACGGAGAACGCGGCAGATGATGACGTAGAAGGTGAAGTGGTGTCGGATGTCAGCCTGAAAACTGCTTTGGAAGCATTAAAGCCCGCAGAGCGGGAGATAGTAAATCTGAGAATTATGGGTGAGTTGACTTTTCAGGAAATTGCAACTGCATTGGGACAGCCCATGGGAACCGTCACCTGGCGGTATCAAAATGCTATAAAAAAGCTGAGGAGGTGCGGATATGAGTAAGAAGCTGGAAGCAGAATACAAAGAGCTTATGTCAGAAGACGTACCTGACTTGTGGGACAGAATAGAGGTGGGACTGGAACCTAAACAGGCAGTGGCACCAAAGAAAATCAAGTGGAAAAAGTATAGCACTTGGGGAGTAGCAACGGCGGCTTGTTTATGTCTGTTGGTAACGGCTCCTGCTCTCCTGAGAGAAATGGGAGACAAAAGCAGCAGTAACAGCGCGGCTGAAAGCTCTGTGGCGGAGGAATACAATGAGGCTGCGGCGGGCATGGAAGCAGCGGATGGCGCCATGGACTATGTGAACGACAATGCCGATGTGAACGAAACAGAAGAGGTTGATACGGTTAAAGCCAGAGTCCTTGAGATTTCCGCGGAGGATGGCAGAACGGTCTATAAGATACAGCTTGAGGAGCCGGGTGACACTGATTTTGCCGCAGGCGAGGAATTGAAGCTGTATGGTGAGGAAGATTTTGCAGGAGAACTTTTGGAGGGAGAGTCTTATTTACTAGAGATTTTTTTCCTGATTAATGAGGATGGCGTCACAGAATATTTGATACACGATATCAGCGCTGAATAACAGGATTTTTGAGAAAAACAAAAATAATAAAAAAAACCCATAAAAATGTTATCCCCCATCCGTGTCTAATATATCAGGCACACAAGCAGTAGATTTTCTACAGCGGAAAGGATGGGGATTATTATGAAAAAGAAAAGTTATGTGGCAGTATTGATGAGTACCGTTGTGATGAGTGCAGCACTTTGCGGATGCGGAGCCGGAGAATATAGCTCCACCGGTGACCAAAAGAACGCGGCCGGTTACGCGGGAAGCACAGCATGGGTGACGGCGGAGGAAGCCGTTGCCGATGGTATGGGGGATTGGAACTTAAATGCGCCTGCCGAAGATTTTCACGGCGAAGTTTGGAACACAGAGGAGTATGACAGCATCCGGGAAACAGGCTTGCAGTCCGTGCACAACCAGCCGCTGTCAACCTTTTCGGTTGATGTGGATACCGCTTCCTATAGCAATCTGCGGCGTATGATTGAGGATGGTTATTCCCTGCAGGAGATTCCTTCGGGTGCAGTGCGCACTGAAGAACTGCTGAATTATTTTACTTATGACTACAATTTACCCGAGGGTGACGAGCCATTTGGTGTGACGACGGTTCTGGGTGACTGCCCATGGAATGAAAATGCAAAGCTCTTGCAAATTGGCTTAAAAACGGAGGAGATTGATTTCAGTGAGGCTCCCGACTCAAATCTTGTATTTTTGTTGGATGTGTCCGGTTCTATGTACAGCGATGATAAGCTGCCGCTGCTGCAAAAATCTTTTGCTATGCTTGCGGAGGAACTGACGGAAAAGGACAGAGTGTCCATCGTGACCTATGCCGGTTCCGACAAGGTGGTTTTAGAGGGCGTAAGCGGTGACGAAAAGACAAAAATAATTGATGCACTGGAATCCCTGGAGGCAGGCGGCTCCACAAACGGTGCGGACGGCATCGAGACGGCGTACAAACTTGCCGGGGAATATTTCATTGAAGGGGGAAATAATCGTGTGATTCTTGCCACGGACGGCGATTTGAATGTGGGTGTCAGCAGTGAAAGTGAGATGGATGAGCTGATTACGGAGAAGAAAGAGTCAGGTGTTTTCCTGTCTGTGCTGGGCTTTGGAACAGGCAATATGAAAGACAATAAGATGGAAACTCTGGCAGACAGAGGAAACGGAAATTATGTCTATATTGACTCTCTTAGTGAGGCGAAGAAGGTGTTGGTGGAGCAGATGGGGGCAACTCTTGTGACTGTGGCCAAGGATGTGAAACTGCAGGTGGAGTTCAACCCGGCATATGTAAAGGGTTACCGACTGCTTGGATATGAGAACAGAATGCTTCAGACAGAGGACTTTGATGACGACAAGAAGGATGCCGGGGAGATTGGCGCGGGGCATATGGTTACGGCACTCTATGAGATTATTCCGGTGAATTCCGAACAGGAGATACCGGAGACGGAATTGAAGTATCAAGCGGAATCGGGCAACGTCGGAGTGGAAAACGGAGAGTGGCTGAACTTGAAAATCCGATATAAGGCACCCGATTCCGATGAGAGCCGACTTTGCAGCTATCCTGTTACGGAGGATGCTTACATGGAGCAGCCCGGTGAGGATTTCTACTTTGCGGCGGCAGTAGCGGAGTTTGGTTTGTTAGTTCGTGACAGCGAGTACAAAAAGGATGCTTCCTTTGAAAATGTGAAGGAGCTGTTAAAGCTGGTTGACACTGAGTCGGACGAGTACAAGGATGAGTTTGTATATCTGGTGAAGAAGCTGGAGAGAAACAGCTGACCTTTGCGAGACTTTTGCGAGACCGCGGGATATAAGTTGTCGGCATTTCATGCCAAAAAAGCGGCAACTTATGTTCCGCGGTCTTGTGTGTGTTGAAATCCTGTGATAAGTTTGCTTCAGCTGAGACGGGAGGAAAACACTTATGATTTATGCGAGTCAAGTCAGAAAGAGTTTTGGTGAGAAAGAGATATTAAAGGGTATCGACCTGGAAATTGAAAAGGGAAAAGTCTTCGGACTGCTTGGCCCTTCCGGAGCGGGCAAGACAACCCTGATTAAGTTATTGACGGGGCAGATTCCGGCAGACGGCGGTGAGGTACGGATTCTGGGCAAGGAGGTCGAAAAACTTACCGGCAGGGACAAAATGAGAATAGGTATTATGATGGACAATTTTGGACTGTATGAAAGGTTTTCCTGCTATGAAAACCTGAAGATATTTGCTGACTTATATGGAGTGCCCAAAAATCAAATCGTAATTAAATTGAAGGAAGTTGGACTGTATGATTCAATAAAAACACCCGCTATGAAATTATCGAAGGGAATGAGGAACCGATTGCAGTTGGCCAGAGTGTTTTTGCAGGAACCGGAGATTATGTTTTTGGATGAACCTACCAGTGGACTTGATCCTGCAAATACCGAAGAGATTCATCGTTTAATTCTGGATAAAGTAAAGAGAGGTTGTACGGTATTTCTGACTACACATAACATGGCAGAGGCAGAGAAGCTGTGTGAGAAAATAGCACTGCTGAACGAAGGAATTATCGTGGAGCAGGGACACCCCAAGGAAATATGCAGAAAATACAATCATCAGAAAAAGATCTATATACATCGGTATGACGGTGAGGACGAGGAACTTTCTAACAACAGTATTGCGGCAGAACGGCTTTACCGTTTGATGCAGGAAGAACAAATAGAAACCATACATTCCACGGAACCGAATCTGGAATCCGTGTTTATGGAGCTGACCGGAAAAAGCCTCAATGTGTAAAAAGCGGGAGACAATCCGGCTCATTCTTACAAATAGGATTTCTGCAAAACAATTTGAAATTTTGCAGGAAATGGAAAAGTAGGGAGATTTCATATGAAAACAACAATTGTTATTTTTAAAAAGCAGATGGCAGATACCCTTAAAAATAAGGAAATTCTGATACAGTTTATTATGTTCCCCATTATTACGATTATCATGGAAAAGGTGATTGTCATGGAGGGCATGCCGGAATATTTCTTTGCAAAAATGTTTTCGGCTATGTATATGGGAATGGCTCCGCTGATTGCGACTGCAGCAATTATTGCGGAGGAGAAGGAGAAAAATACGCTCAGAGTGCTGATGATGTCAGATGTCAGGCCGGTTCAGTATCTTTTGGGAGTGGGAAGCTATGTCTGGCTTCTCTGCATGATTGGGGCTGCTGTGATTGCCTTCTCCACAGGCTTTCAGGGGAAACAGCTGCTTATCTATATGTGTGCGATGGGCTTTGGAAACATGGTATCAATCATAGTCGGAGCAGCAATCGGCATGTTTGCAAGAAATCAGATGATGGCTACCTCTGTCGTGATGCCGGTAATGCTGGTATTGTCTTTTCTGCCCATGCTTGCCATGTTTAACAAAACATTGGAAAAAGTAGCCTATTTCTTTTATACCCGGCAAATTCAGGTGTTTATGAATGGACCGGAGTATGATATGATAGAAGGCAGAGGAATTCTGATTGTTTTGTGTAATATGATTGTGGCATTGGTGTTGTTTTTGGCTGCTTATAAGAAGAATGGGTTGGAATAGGGATGAGAATATCGATTGAGGTGGATGAGGCATACCCGGATATTGAGATAAAAGTAGGTTGTAGGCACCTTACCCCGGAAATTGAAAAAATGATGGCAATACTCCGAATGTTTGATATGCAGCTGACGGTAAGAAAGGAAAACTCCACTTATTTTCTGGATTTGAGCAAGGTACTGTATATAGAAGCCGTGGAAAGAAATACCTTTGTGTATACAGATGAGGGAGTTTATGAATCTGAGATGAAGCTGTACGAATTGCAGATTATGGTTTCCAGAATGTATGCGGATGAACTGAGAAAGAGGCTGGGAATAAAATGATAGAAGAAAAAAAGACTGTTTTCGATTATCTGGGGCAGATTTTCATGCTTTATGGTATGACGGTATGTATATTTATTGTATTTAGCCTGACTATCGGTGATTATGCAAAGGAGGCGTCCCCACTGTTTTCGCTGGGCGATGAAGGCTTAAGATTTTCCACACTTCTTCAGTTGTTGGGAATGGCAACGTTAATTATATTAATTCGTAATTTATTTTTTACGGATATCCTTATCAAAAACATGTCGGTTGTCAAAAGAGCAATCTGTATGCTGATAGGAATAATTGTGATGATTATTGCATTTGTGGTTGCTTTTGACTGGTTCCCCGTGAATAAAATAGAAGCCTGGATAGGATTTTTTGTTTCGTTTGGGATATGCTTTGTAATCAGTCTGGGGGTTACACTCTTAAAAGAAAAAGCCGAGAATCGAAAGATGGAAGAAGCTCTAAAAAAAATAAACAACAGAATGTAATAGATAATATGTAAAACAGCCTCGTGTCATATGGCACGAGGCTGTTTTCAAGGTGCGCCTTGCGGCACACATTTTGTGTTATGTACTTATTTTACGGTAACGGAAGTGATGTGGGGATTTACACCCTCGTACCAGTACAGGAAACCTTCCATATCAACAGTATCGCCAACCTTCAGATTCTTTACTGCTGCGTAAACATCAGTGGTGTTGTCGCAGAGATAGGACTCAACGGTGAAGGTATAGGTCTGTCCGTTCAGGGAAACGTTAAAATACAAATCGTTTCCATCCTCGCCGGAGCCGTCCCAATTGTACATGAATGCATCACCGTTGTCGTTGACAGCTTCTACAGTCATACCCTTGAAAGATACAAACTGGTTCTGATGATTGATCAATTCATCTGTGCCAAGAAGGGAAGTGGCATCAAATGCCTCTGCGATATAGCTTCCGTCTTCGATTTCAAAAGTAGCATCAACAATTTCAACTTCGCCGGACCACTCGGACTTGTATCCGGTAACTTTAATTTTGGTGCCGGGAACCAGCTTTGCGTAATCCTCTTCAGAACATGCCATGTTGTAAAGGAAATATGCGCCATCCTTATCCTGGGTATAAACAGTAGCCTTGTTATCCCACCAAGACTGCTTTGCCTGAACGTAGGTTTCAACAACAACCTGGGATTCCAAATCTGCTGCTACATACTCGGCGTAGGTCATGACACCTTCGGATTTTGCGTCGGTATCATTTGATGCGCTGTTTCCGCAGCCTGCCAGAGAAAGTACAAGTGTCAGTGCCAAACATAATGCAAATAATTTTTTCATGGTTTCTCCTCTTTTCTGTATTGAGTTTTATAAGTTTTTGCTCAGAAATGTCTTTGGATACTTTCTGAGTTTGTCGAAGAAAACAAATTTCTGAATAACAGTAGTCTGTTTCCTGCCGACACGATACATTATACCTTAAAATTCCAATAAATCAATGGTTATTATGACTGGATTTTTTCTTTTTTACGGCTTCGTATCCTACATATAGAATAATCAGCCCCCAGGTAATTGCCAGCGCGGAAAGCAGAATAACGGATGTCTTCGGAAGCTTTCCAAGCTCTGTCTTACCGGAATCTGTAGCCTTGCTCTGATTCAGACGGTACAGGGAGGTGACATCATCGAAGAGTTTTTCCATGTAGGCGTCATCGACGTTTTCCTTCCTCCGGACGGATTTTGTTACATTTTCAATCAACTGACCCGCAGCATCTCTCAGGGAGGCGGAACCATTGAAGACGGGGGTTACAAAAGTGTTGTCGATGTTGTCCAATAACAGCTTGGAAGCCTTTATCTTGATATCATAGTATGTGCTGTTGTCCTCGCCGCTTCGAGACAGATAATTCTGATAGCCGGCATCGAGCTGAGCCTTGGTAGTCACGGGAATGTAGCCTTCTGTCTCTGCATAGGCTATTTGTACATCATTTGTCAGCAGATACTGCACAAAGAGCCAGGAAGCCAGAACTTCCTGAGAGTCAGCTTTGTTGAAGATACAGACCGAAGGCCCCTGAGATATCATTTGAGGATTGCCGGTATCAAACTGCGGTATTGTCATGACTTCTGTTTCAAATTCCACCAGGGCATCTTCGCTGATATCGGAGAGGGGAGCATCGGTGCCCATCCAGGTAGCTCCGGCTGTGGAGTCAATGGCAAAAATACACTGCCCCGCATTCAGAAAGTTAGCAGGATAACTGGATATTTTAAAGGTGGAAAAGGCTCCGGTTTTTCCGTGCTCCGCAATGGTATACAGAAGTTCCCTGGTGGTATCATTGAAAATCTGTATTTCACCTTCAGATGTGGAATAACCTGCCTGTTTCTGCTTCAGCATCTGAATCATCATATTGTCGGTGGATTTGTAGATAAAGGGAATCATGACTTTCTGACCGTTAATCAGGAAATAGCCCTCGTCGTCCTGCTGCATTGCAGCTTCGGAAACCTCCCAGACAAAGTCCCAGGTCAGTGTCTCCGGCAGAGTATAGCCCAGCTTTTCCACAAAAGTTTTGTTGACATAACAGGCTTCTGTGGAACGCATGAAGGGGATAGCATAATAGTGCTTGCTGAAGGAGCACTCATCCAAAAACTGCGGAATGATTTCTTCCTTGGAAGGAGAATCGAAGCGAACTTCACTTCCGTCCAATCCATATTTTTCATTATCAAACAGTTCATCCAGAGGCACCACGATATTGATACCCGTCAGGTATGTGGCAATGTGATCCGGGTAGGTGATGCAGACATTAGGCGTGGTGTTTGTGGAAATATTGGTGATGACATCATTGTAAATCTTGCCGTAATCTGTGTAGAGGCGTAAGTTTACTGTGATGTTGGGGTATAGGTCTTCAAAATCTGCAATGGCCTTTTTATATATATCCGTCTGTGTCTTGTTGGTATCGTTCTTGGCCCAGAAGGTTATCTCGTAATCCCTTGAGGTATCAAATTCCTCCGGGATGACAAAGGCATCCAAGCCCCGGGAACCGTGGCAGGCGGTAAGAGTGAACAGACAGCCTGCAGTCAGCAGCATAAGCAGTAAAGCTTTTCGTATACGACTCATCCCTTTGTACCTCCTCTCGCCACACCGGCCATTATTTTTTTGCGGAATACCAGAAACAGAATAATCAAAGGCAGTGAAATTACCACCACCGCAGCCATCATTGCCGGAATATTTTCCCGCCCGAAGCCGTTCTCACGGATTTCCTGAATTCCGTTGGAGACCAAATAATAATTTGGATCATCGGTAATCAGTCTTGGCCATACGTAAGAATTCCAACACTCAATCACTTTTAAAATGACAATCGTGATGAGGGTTGGTTTGCAGATAGGTATCAGTACTTTTCGCAGATAACGCAAATCCGAGGTGCCGTCCACCTTGGCGGCATAGTAAAGCTCATCCGGTATCTGAGCAAAATTTTCTCTCAGAAGATAGATGTAAAAAACAGACGTCACCGAAGGCAGAATCAATCCGGTGAAGGTATTGCGCAGACCCAGATTGGTGATGGTGGCAAAGTTGGTAATGACCACCAACTCGTTGGGAATCATCATCAGCGAAAGAAAAAGTGTAAACACCAGGTCCTTGCCTTTAAACTCCAGTCGGGCAAAAGCGAAAGCAGCAAGAGTAATTACCACCAGCATAATCGCTGTTGTGATAACCGTAAATATCAAGGTGTTTACCAGATATCTGCCCAGAGATACCGTGGTAAATGCATCTACATAATTTTGCAACGTTGGAGACAGGGTAAAGAACGTGGGAATGTGTTCTGCGTTGTAGGAACCGTAGCTTTTTACGGAGGTTAATACCATCCAGTAAAAAGGGAACAGTACAATCAGTGCCCAGAGGGTCAACAGAAAATAGAGCACGATATTACCCAATGTTCTGCGGACTTTAGCGGATTTTTCTATTTTTTCATAATCTGTTGTATTTCCCATATGGTAATCACGTTCCTTTCCTTAATAATGTACGTGCTTTTTGCTCACCAGCAGATTGATGCAGGTGATGGTCAGGACAATGGCAAACAGGATGATTGCCGCTGCCGAAGCATAGGAAGGGTAGCCACCGCTGTCCCCATACAGCATGTCATAGACATATCCAACGATGGTATTCATTTCGGCAGCATTGAGGTCTGTCCCGAACAAAGCAACCGCATCGCTGTAAGCCTTGAAAGCGCCGATAAAACCGGTGATAACAAGATAAAATATCATAGGAGAAATCATGGGGATGGTAATTTTACGGAAAATACGGAAACGTGATGTGCCATCCACTCTGGCGGCGTTGTAATAAACCTGATTCACGGAAGCAAGGGCACTTGTCAGAATCAGGATTTTAAAAGGCATGACGACCCAAATAGTATAAAAGCACAGTACAAACATTTTTGCCCAATAGGGTCCGTCTATGAAATCTACGCTTTTTCCGCCAAAGGCTGTTATCAACAGGTTTACAAGTCCGTCGGAATACGCTGTCTTTTTGAAGAGAATCATGAACACCAGACCCACAGCCAGTGTGTTTGTTACATAAGGCAGAAAATAAACAGTCTGGAACAACTCGCGAAGCGGCTTGATGGAACTTAATCCCATGGAAATCAACAATGCCAGTCCCGTAGACAAAGGTACCGTAATGATAACCAGAATAAAGGTATTTTTCACTGCCTGCAGGAAATAAGGATCGTGAAGTACATAGGAATAGTTGTAGGTGCCTACCCCGAAAAATGTCTGGGAGGCAGAATTGTATCCTTCCTCGAAAGAGTACACAAATACATCCACAAGAGGGTAAATCATGAAAATACCAAGGAAAAGGAAAGCCGGAATGAGATACAGCCAGCCTTTCAAATTGTTTTTTTCCATAGATGCCTCACATTCTGTCGCTTTCAGGCGACGTGAAGTAAATTCTTTCGCCCGTCTCTTTATGAAAAAGGAAAGTTTTGGCGGGCTTTAAAGCAAAACCGACGGTTTCCGATGATAGGTCAACCTTGTTTTCTGCATTGATAATGGAACGGATAGCTGTATTTTCGCAACAGGGATGAGAGGAAACCACGCTGACATCCCGTCCCATGACCTCCAGACGCCCAAGGTTGCAGTGCAGGGGACCTTCGTCCCGTAAAACAAAGCCTTCCGGACGGATACCTACGGAGACGGGGCCATCGGGAGCTCCCTTTACATCCAAAACGGCTTCTTTGCCGATGTACAGTTTATTTTCTTTGACGGAGCCCTCAAATACATTGATGGGTGGGGTACCCAGGAATTTGGCAACAAACAGATTCACAGGGTTGTCGTAAACCTCCTGCGGCTTGCCGATTTGTTGTACCACTCCCTCCTTCATAACAACAATCATATCGGAAATGCTCATGGCTTCGTCCTGGTCGTGGGTGACAAAGATGGTTGTGATTTTTGTTTCCTTCTGGATTCGGCGAATTTCTTCTCTGGTCTGCAGTCTCAATCGGGCATCCAGATTGGACAATGGTTCGTCCAACAGGAGTACACGGGGCATTTTAACCAGAGCTCTTGCAATAGCAACACGCTGTTGCTGCCCGCCGGAGAGCTCACTGGGTTTTCTTTCCATCAGTCCTTCAATCTGTACCAGCCTTGCCGCCTCGTATATACGTTTCTGCATTTCTTCCTTAGACAGCTTATCGGCTCCCTTTAAGTTCTCCAGCGGGAACTGAATGTTTTTCTGTACTGTCAGGTGGGGATAGAGAGCATAGTTTTGAAACACAAGACCGACGCCTCTGTTTTCCGGAGGAAGGTTGGTGACATCATCATCACCGAAAAAGATTTTTCCGGAGGTGGGCTTCTGCAAGCCGCAAATCAGGTTCAACGTGGTACTCTTTCCGCAGCCGGAGGGCCCAAGCAGACCTACCAGTTTACCGTCGGGAATTTCAAAATCGAAATTGTTGACGGCGATGACTTCCCCACGTTCTTTTTTGTTGCGGTTGGGGAATTTTTTTGTCAGGTTTTGCAATACGATTTTCATAGCTAATCCATACCTTTCCTGTACCTGCTGGCTTACATGCTCTGTGCAGGTTTTTTTGCTTTATCTGAGTTTCTTATATACCGTAGGAGTCCCGTAAATCGCTGGAAATATGGTCCAAATCGGGGTATACAAAACTTTCTGTAATACCGAAAACCCGGAGACTGTCAATAAAGTACTTTTTTCTGTCGGCGGGAATGATAATTTTATAGAGCATGTTCTCTTCGCAGATATCCTCCAGTCTCTGAAGAGAGTTGTGGACGGTAAAGTTGGAGTGCTGGGAATACATTCGCAGGTTGTTTTCCGTAGAACTGCAAGCCAGAATCCGGTCTACCAGCTCCGGATTGTGGTGATTATGTTTAAAGGCGGGCAGCAGCATTTCCTGAGTGGTATCTGCATCAATAGGATAGATACAGCGACCGAAGCCTTCTTTTTCGTTTAATAGGTCCGGAGCGAGAACCCATACACCGGCATCCGTTTTCGGGGTGGTACGATAGGTCTCAGTTGCAAAAAAGGCTGCAATGAGAGGTGATTCGCTCCAGTCCAGCATTCTGGTAGGCAGACCGTAATGCTGCATCAGGGAAACCCAGGCCGCATAATTATGCTTTGCGGGGGGATTGTCCAGAATTTGTCTTGCACGGATATAAAAGTCATTGGTGATGTAGCGTTCCACGGTTAAGCGTTTTTCACTTCTTTGAATGGAGGGAACCAGAGTCAGAGAGGCATTTTCCTCCCCCCTGTACCATAGTCTTGCTCTGTGTTTCTTGTTTAAGCTGTTCATAAATTGAAGCAGCTCATCTATGGTGCGGATTTCTTGTATAATCATTATTTCAATCCTTTCCGAATTACATCATCAGCGTTGAACAGATACTATTATAAGAGCATTCGCCGAAATTGTCATGTATTTTATAAGGGAATTATGCTAAACTGAGTATGTAATTTACATGCCCGGTGCTGATATACCGCACACCGGGAAAGGAGTATGTATGGAGCAGGAAGGAACTCATAAGCGCAGAGTGCGTTATTCGGGGAAATATCCCAAGCATTTTCAGGAGAAGTATAAGGAACTGAATCCGGAGAAGTATGGGGAAACGGTGGAGCATGTCATACAAAAGGGCAGTACACCGGCGGGCATGCATATTTCTATTATGGTCCGGGAAATCCTGGATTTCCTGCAGATTCAACCGGGGCAGACAGGCTTTGATGCAACCCTTGGATACGGTGGGCATACAAGGGCAATGCTGGAACAGCTGAAAGGGCAGGGACATATATATGCGACGGATGTTGACCCCATTGAATCTGCCAAGACAAAAAAACGGTTACAGGAGGCAGGCTTCGGAGAAGATATTCTGACAATTAAGCTACAGAATTTCTGTACCATAGACGAGATTGCAAAGGAAGCGGGCGGTTTTGACTTTATTCTGGCGGATCTTGGCGTTTCTTCCATGCAGATAGACAATCCGGAGAGAGGGTTTTCCTATAAATATGACGGACCTTTGGATTTACGTTTGAATCCGGAGACGGGTATCAGTGCGGCGGAGCGTCTTGATAGAATTTCTGCGGAAGAGCTGGCGGGAATGTTGAAAGAAAACTCAGACGAACCTTATGCAGAGGAACTGGCACTGGCAATTACCTCAAAAATCCGAAAGGGACAGCGTATTGATACTACGGGGAAGTTGTACGAGGTAATAGCGGAAACTCTTGGATTTATTCCGGAAAAAGAGAGAAAAGATACGATTAAGAAGACCTGTCAGCGAGTGTTTCAGGCATTGCGCATAGACGTAAACAATGAGTTTGAGGTGTTGTATGAATTTATGGAAAAGCTGCCGAAAACTCTAAAACCGGGAGGAAGGGTGGCTATTCTGACCTTTCACTCCGGAGAGGATAAGCTGGTGAAAAAAGCTTTCAAAGAGGGAATGCGTGACGGACTGTATATGGAAATTGCAAGGGATGTTGTTCGCCCCTCCGCGGAGGAATGTGCACGGAACGGAAGAGCCAGATCTACAAAGATGCGCTGGGCTATCCGGGCGTAAGAAGGGCCAGTCAGAATTAATGCATAAAAATGCAGAAATCCCCTTTTATTTATGCGCTAGGTGTGATATAATCCCACACATGAACATAAAGTGATTAAAAAAGGTCAAGAATGACCGATGCTTGAAAGGAAACAGTAATGACCGGATTAAGTGCATGGGCAGCAGATTTTGCCAATACATTTTATAAATGCTTTATCAGGGAAGACCGCTATAAACTGTTAATCAGCGGTATCGGTGTGACTATCCGTGTTTCCCTTATCGCTGTGACACTGGGTATTTTGATTGGACTTGTAGTTGCCCTGTGCAATCTTTCCAACAAAAAGCCGCTCAAAGTTATCGGAGGAATATATACGGATGTCATTCGTGGGACACCGTCCGTGACCCAGCTGATGATTATCTATTTTGTTATTTTTGCCACGGTCAATATCCCCAAATGGATTATTGCGGGAATTGCATTCGGTATTAATTCCGGTGCTTATGTATCGGAGATTATTCGTGCGGGCATTCTTTCCGTGGATAAGGGACAGACTGAGGCGGGGAGGTCGCTTGGATTAAACGGTTACCAGACGATGATACATATTGTGATTCCACAGGCGGTGAAGAATATTTTCCCTGCTCTTTGTAACGAGTTTATCGTTCTGATTAAGGAGACAGCTATTGTGGGTTACGTGGGACTGATGGATATTCAGAAGGCGGGTGACTTTATCAAGAGTGCTACCTTTGTTGCCTTCATGCCTCTAATCGGAACGGCCGTTATTTACTATGTCCTTATTAAGCTTCTGACTCTGTTTTTCAAGAAGATTGAAGAGAGACTGAGAAAGTCTGAGATTCGATAGAAAGGGGAGCAGAACATGATTAAAGTAAAGAATTTAAAGAAGCATTTCGGTGATTTGGAAGTACTCCGGGGCATCGATGAGCATATTTCCCAGGGCGAGGTAGTTGTAGTGATTGGCCCTTCCGGTTCCGGAAAAAGCACCTTTTTGCGTTGCCTGAACCTTTTGGAGACGGTGACCGAAGGTGAAGTATATGTGGATGATGAGCTAATTAATGATCCCAAGGTGGATGTCAATAAAATCCGTCAGAAGATGGGAATGGTTTTTCAGCAGTTTAATCTGTTCCCCCATCTGACGATTATGGAAAATATTACTTTGGCTCCGGTACTTTTGAAAAAGATGACCAAAGAGGAAGCGGTAAAAAGAGGGCAGGAGTTGCTTGCCAGAGTTAATCTGGCGGAGAAAGCAGATGCCTATCCTGCACAGCTTTCCGGCGGTCAGAAGCAGCGGGTTGCCATTGCAAGAGCCCTTGCCATGGACCCGGAAATCATGCTGTTTGACGAGCCAACTTCTGCTCTGGATCCGGAGATGGTTGGAGAAGTACTGGATGTTATGAAGGATTTGGCGAAAGCCGGCATGACCATGGTTATCGTAACACATGAGATGGGATTTGCACGGGAAGTAGCCACACGAGTATTGTTCATGGATCAGGGTGTTGTCATGGAGAGCGGTACTCCGGAGGAGATTTTCGGGAATCCTCAAAATGAGAGAACCAGAGATTTTTTGAGTAAAGTCCTGTAAAAGCATTACAAATTATCGGTATGGGGCAGTTCCCTACAGGTGAACTGCATAAAGATACATACAAAAAGGAGAGCATATTATGAAAAAAATGATGAAAAAGATTGCAGTAATTTTGTCAATGGCTATGCTGGTATGCGGACTGGCAGCCTGCGGAGGCGACAGTGCAAAGAACAGTGATACCATTACCTTTGGAACCAACGCGGAGTTCCCTCCCTTTGAATTCGTTGCTTCCAACGGTGTTATCGGTCAGTATGACGGTATCGACATGGCTATCGCAAAGCAGATTGCAGAAAAGAACGGCATGACAGCAGAAATCGAGAATATGGAATTCGATTCTCTTCTGATTGCCCTGGAGAACGGACAGATTGATGCGGTAATTGCGGGTATGACAGTAACAGATGAAAGAAAAGAGGAAGCAGATTTCTCCACACCTTATTACGAAGCAACGCAGGTTATGATTGTGAAGGAGGATTCTGATATCAAAAAGGCTTCCGACATGGAGGGAAAGAGAATTTGTGTCATTCAGGGATACACAGGAGAAACTTGCGTGAATGATATGGGCTATGCTTATGAGGCATTCAAAAAGGGCACCGAAGCGGTTATGGAGCTGGTAAACGGTAAGTGTGATGTAGTTGTTATTGACTCTGCTACCGCAAGAAAATACGTAAACGATAATGAGGGACTGAAAATTGTAGAGGATCCGGAGGCGTTTGAAGGTGAGCAGTATGCCATAGCCGTAAAGAAGGGCAACACCGAGCTCCTTGACAAGATTAACAAGGTAATCGAGGAGATGCTGGCAGACGGTACAATATCGGATTTGGCTGTTAAGTACTCTGAGGCTGAATAATACAGGCAGTGTCCCGCTAAGTGTTTGAAAACATAGTGAAGAAAGTTTGGGTTGAGAAGCCCTTCACCGAGAGGTGGAGGGCTTTTTCGTACACGGAAATATTGGGAGGCGGAGTTCTGAGAAAAGTGAGCAAAATATGATGGGAAGAGGACAAGATATGACGGGCAATGTTCCCGGCAGGGGTGTATAATAGTAAACAAAGTAAAATATTTAAATTAGGAGGAGAAAGTTATGTTAGCAGTGAAAGCGCCTATGGGTTGGAATTCCTGGAATACTTTTGGGGGCAATATCAATGAGCAGCTGATTATGGAAATGGCGGATGCCATTGTTGAAAAGGGATATCGGGCTGCAGGGTATGAGTATGTTATTATCGATGATTGCTGGTCGCTGAAGGAGCGGGTGGACGGCAGGCTGGTGCCTGATCCTGCACTTTTTCCTCACGGTATGAAGTATGTATCGGACTATATACATTCCAAGGGACTGAAATTCGGTATGTATTCCTGTGCAGGCTTTATGACCTGTGCCGGATATCCCAGCAGTTACGGACACGAGTTTGAGGATGCAAAGCAGTTTGCGGAATGGGGCGTGGATTATTTAAAATATGATTTCTGCAACTTCCCATCCAGTGGAGACGCTAAAAATGCGTATTTAACTATGGCAATGGCTTTGAGAAACAGCGGCAGGGATATCCTGTTCGCTGCCTGCAACTGGGGTGTGGAAAATCCTTCGGGTTGGATGCGTTCCAGAGGAGCACACAGTTACCGTTCCACGGGAGATATTTTTGACGTCCCGAAAAGCTATAAAGATATTTTCAGAAGTCAGGCGGAGAACATCGAGAACAATGCTCCCGGCTGTTACAACGATATGGACATGTTGATTGTGGGTATGCACGGCAAGGGAAATGTGGGGCTAAACGGATGCAGTGATACACAGTATTTACAGCATTTTGCCATGTGGGCATTTATGGGTTCTCCGTTGATTATCGGTTCCGACCTGAGAAATCTGGATGACGAAAACGAGAGAACACTGCTCTGCAAAGGGCTGATTTCCATTAATCAGGATGAGGAGTGCAGACCTGCTTTTATGGTTGGACACAACGGCGACAAAACCTATACCATGGCAAAAATCATGAGTGGCAATCGTATTGCACTGGGTTTCTTCAACCTGGATTCTGCTAATGATTGGGAGAATAACATGAGCATTTCTTTTGATGATTTGGGTATTCATTCCGAGTCCGGCATTGCATTGAAACTGACGGATGCAATCACGGGAGAGGCACTGGGAATCTACAAGGACGGATACCGCTGCAACATCAAGGTGGATGAATGTAAAGTACTTATCGGAGAATTGATCGGTGATGAAAGAAGAGTGTTGTAAAAAGTGCGGCAGAAAGCTGAGCCGGGACGAAATCGGATTACATAAAAAGCTTTTCAACCGGGCAGCGGAATCTTTTTACTGTATTTCCTGCAGCGCAGAGTATTTTGGAGTTACCACAGCTCTCTTGGAAGAAAAAATCATTCAATTTAAGGAGATGGGTTGTACACTTTTTGAGAAATGAAAGCATAGCCTCTGCGATTAGGGGTAGAGAAATTTTCCTCCTGATTGTATAATCAAAGTAACTGTTTCTTTGGGACAGCGAAAAGATGATGCAGTCAGGGGGATTTTTTTGATGAAACAAGTACCATACGAATATCGCAACTTACCTATTCCCGGAGGTGGATACGTTACAGGTTTCCTTTATTCAGAGAAAGAGCGGGATGTACTGTATATCAGGACAGACATTGGAGGAACCTACCGGTTTGATGTAAAAGAACAGCGTTGGATTAGCTTGATTCCTCATGTGACAATGGAGGATTTGAGCGAGACATTTCCGATTGCCCTGGCTATTGATGAGGAAAAACCCGGCAGCCTTTATATTGCCTGCGGTGTAAATCGTCCGGGTTCAGGTGTACTGGCAATTTCCGATGATTACGGGGAAAACTTTGTCTATGAGAAGATTCCGGTGATGATACATGGTAATTTGAACGGCAGGGGAACGGATGAGAGATTGTTTGTAAAGGGAAATGTTATCTACTATGCTTCTCAACAGGAAGGATTGTGGCGCAGTGAGGATAGGGGACATAATTGGAAAAAGGTGGATGCTATGCCGGAGGAGTACCTTACCTTTGTGACAGAAATAGAGGGCATGCTCCTTGTGGGCACAGCAGGCGTGACTACCGGAACAGGGATGGGTTCAGGCGAGGGTGACAACGCAGAAGCCATAGTTCCCATGCGTGGTCACAGTCTTTACATATCGTATGACAATGGATTCACTTTTGAAGAAGTTCAAGAGCCTGAAAATCATGTGGTGGAAGGCTGCAGGCTGAACGGATTGGTGGCACAACGCTGGTGCAGAGACGAAAAGTATCTTTATGTTACCTTTGCTTCTACAGGAAGGCGTTCTTATGTTTTGGAAAACGGATACAGCTGCGATTCCGGAGATACCATTGACGGACATGTTGTCAGATATCCTTTTATAAAAACCCGGAGCGATGAGGCAAAACAGGTTCAGGCAGCAACAGCAGAAAACGGAACAAGAGAAGACGACATGACGTTGGATGCATTATGGGAATGGCGCCTGGGCAGCATGGAGGACATTACACCCGGCAGTGCTTCTGCGGTAAAGGGCATTGGCCTGGAGAACGTTAAGCGAGGAGATATTCTGGATTACGGATTTTCCGGCATCAGTGTATCGAGGCAGACGCCGGGAATGCTGGTAGCATCCACTATAGTGAAAGATGACGGGGACAGCATTTTCCTTTCGAGAGATTACGGTGAAAGCTGGAAGCAGATATTATATGATTTGTCGGAGGGAGAGATTTCTTTCCGCGCACCTTATATGCGTCCGAAATGTAATGGCGGTCATTCTCTGATTCATTGGCTCAGCGATATAAAAATAAATCCCTTTGATGACAGGGAAGCCTGGTTTAATTCCGGAACAGGAGTGTTCCGGACACGAAATCTGAAGGATAAAGTATGCAGGTTTACGGATTGGTGCGATGGCATTGAGGAGACGGTTCATCTAAATATTTACAGTATGCCCAAGGGGAAAGTACAGGTGATTGATATTTTGGGGGATTTAGGGGGCTTTGCCTTCGAGGAGTTGGACAAACCCTGCGGAAATTCCTTTGCGGATGCGGAAGGAAATCGATATATTACCTGCATCAATGCTGATTTTTCCGATGTTCATCCGGAGTGGCTGGTGGTGACACCCAGGGGAAACTGGACGGGAAAGACTTTTGGCGGACTGATTTTATCCAAGGATCAGGGAAAGACTTTTGAACGTCTCTCCATGCCTTTTGGATTGACGGAGGATTTGGATGAGGCACTGCATTTGATTGAACATCCCAATGTGAATTCAGGTTGGGTTGCCATGTCTCCCGACGGACAAAATATCGTCTGGGCTGTGGCGGAAGGAATTGAACTGCCGGTGCGCAGACTGATTGCCAGCCATGACGGTGGTAAGACTTTTTCCTGTTGTACAGTGTATGATAAGAACGATTGCCTGAAAACTACAGGTAAGGTAAAAGTGTTCTCGGACAGAACAGACAGCAGTCTTTTTTATGGCTTCGGAGAACATTCGGACTTTTATATCAGCCACGACGGCGGAAGCGTCTATCGAGAGTACGAACTGCCGGTAGAATTTCCGAAAGTTGAGTTTGGACTGATTGACTGTGCCAACAAAACGGAGGTACGAGGTGAGACAGGCAGACAGGGCATATTCTACCTGGCAATCGGAGAAGGCGGCATCTGGAAACTGGAATATTGCAGAGAGACAGACAAGGTCAGCCTGACCAGACTTACAGCCCCCGGAATTGTCGCTTACCGTATGGGGTTGGGATTAGGCTCCCCGGACGGAGATTATTACAGAGATTCCAAAGCCATTTATTTTAACGGTATTGTGGAAGGAAAGTACGGATTTTATCGAACGTCGGACCAGGGAGAGACATTTGAACGTCTGAATACGGACAGACAGATGTTTGGAGAAATCAACAGTATTGACGGTGACTGTCGAACCTTCGGCAGATTTTATCTGGCAACAGGCTCCAACGGAGTCAAGTGGGGAGCCGTATGTGGAATAAACCGATAAAGAAATTAAGCAGATTATTTGCAAATGTGCATCTGCGGGAAAAAATGTTTCTCTTTTATATCATCGGTGGCGTATTACCCATGCTGCTGGCTGACGTGTATATGTATACTTCTGTCCGCAATGTCATGATTGAGCAGGAGAAAGAGACGGAAAAGGATGAATTGTCCATGATTGCCGACTCTGTAAACGAGAGTATTGCTGTGATTTAGGGATTTGTCAAAACGATTGTACTTTGACGAGAACATAGAACATATCGCCTTTACGAAGTATGAGAATTATGAGGAAATTCTGGAGGATTACAGGAATTATTCTACCATTGCCGACTACATGAAATAAGAGAAGCACAGTAGATGCTTTTATGGCAGGTGAAGATATCAAAGAGGATATCAAAAATGACATCAAAGCGGATAAGAAAACACTGAGAACCGGATTAAAAGAAACCTTCGGAAGCCGTGCTTTGCTGGGAATCATTCTTTCTGCGTTGCTAATGCTGTTGGCTACGCTGATGTCACAGGGTATCAACAATTATCTGTATGCAGACTATTTTAAGGACACCAAAGCACTTTCTTTATCTGCCATGCTTCAGCTTCCCGTCATGGTAATACTTGCTGCTTTTTCTACCAAGCTGGCAGTGAAGTTCGGCAAACGAGAGTGTGGAATCGCAGGCATGCTGCTTTCGGGTATTCTGTATGTAGTAATCGGTCTTCTGCATGTGGAAAATGTTTGGGTGTATATCGGATTGATTTTCTTTGCCATGATTGGAATGAGCTTCTTCAGCATGCAGTGCTATGCGCTGGTAACGGACGTCATTGATGACAACATTGATGACAAAGAGGTTAAGACCGGCAAGAGAGATGACGGTACTATTTATGGCGTATATTCCTTCTCCC
The DNA here is from genome assembly GCA_022769665.1 of Lachnospiraceae bacterium. Taxonomy (GTDB): domain Bacteria; phylum Bacillota; class Clostridia; order Lachnospirales; family Lachnospiraceae; genus Acetatifactor. Next base: position 40,521 of record JALEIR010000018.1, read on the forward strand.
GTAAAATCGGACAGGCTCTGGCCGGAGGAATGAGCGGCTGGGCGCTTGCATTCATCGGCTATGATGAACTGGCGGTTGCACAGACAGAGCAGGTGGCAAAAGGTATTTACAATATCTCTACCTTTTTCCCGGGGATTGTTTATCTGTTGGGGGCTGCGGTATTGTTTTTCATCTATCCCCTGAGCAAGGAGAGAGTGGAAAGCAACGTAGCGGAGCTGGAAAAGCGTCACGCAAAATAAGGTGAATCAATATTTCAAAATATCAATGATAGAATCCAGTTTTTGACAGTCAGGCGGAAGTTCACCGGCCGGTTCGGGAGACTGCTTTGTGTGTACATACATGCTGGCAAGTCCGTTGTTATGTGCACCCCAAGCATCCGCCTGCCAGTCGTTCCCGGTCATGACACAGGTCTTGGGGTCAAGGTTGTATTTACTCAGCAAAGCTGTGTAAAACTGTTTGGAGGGTTTCATAAAACCGATATCGGAAGAGATAAAAATGTCATCAAAAAGGTCATAGATGCCCAGAGAGCGAATTTCCGGTACTGTAAACAGACGCTGGGCATTGGAAAGAAGATATACCTTTTTCCCGCGGTGATGCAATTCCTCAAGCATTTCCCGGGCACCGTCAAAGAGTTTGACGTATTGTAAAGACAGGGTGCGGAACATCAAAGCCCAGTGAGCGATCATTTCATTGGTGGGTTCCACGCCCTTTTCCGTGTAAAGCTTACGCAGGGAACATGCTAAATCAACCTCTGTCTCGGGGGTGCTTCTCAGCTCATCGATATAGCATCGATAAGCTCTGCGCAGTTCACCGGAATCATAGGGAGCACCCTGCAGTGTCATGTACCGAGCCATGTTTTCCCAAAGAGAAGGTTTGCTTTCATTGGTGTGGATATCTACCAGAGTTCCATATAAATCAAAAATATAATTTTCGTACATAGTATACCTCTCACAAATCTCATGTTATTATACAAATAACAAAAAATTGCGAAAAAGGCAATAGGTTTCGAAAAAATGTACTAATCAGTCCTGCGCGCGGGACCGGTAGAACCTCTGACAATTAAAGGCGCTCGGAGCATAATGGAACCGATGGGCAGGTCGTTTTGAAGACAGGACATGGCGTAATAGCCCGCTTTTCCCAAAGCGGTGCGGTCCTGACGTACTGTGGTGAGAGGCGGATCCGTATAGGCTGTCATGGGAAGATCGTCGAATCCTACAATGCTTAAATCCTCCGGAATCCGCAGACCTTTATCGTTACATTCCGTAATTGCGGAAATGGCACGAACATCATGAGAGCAGATAATAGCAGTAATTCCAATGTCGTACATCCGCTTCACGTGCTCTTTGGTGGAGTCGTTTACATAATATCCGAGACCAATGTAATTATCATTGATTTCCAGATTGTATTTGGACAATGCGTTGATGTAGGCATTGTAACGTGCTTTTAGGATATAGGATTCCAGCGGGCCTGAGATGAGGCCTATTTTTTTGTGCCCCAAATCCAGAAGATGCTTTACAATCTGGTCGAAACCTTCCTGACAGTCACATCCCACTGAGGCAATATGTGGATTACTGCTGATGTAATTATCATAAAGTACCGCAGGAATTTTGCTGGATTTGAACTCCGGCATCCAGGGATCAATCAGGGAAAAGCCCAGTACGAACGCACCCAGGTAGCCGTTTTGAATCATGAACACACCATAGGGTATATTCCGTTGAAAATCCTTGTCTATGGGAATGATGTCAACTGTCCAACCGTCAGGTTCCGCCATCTGTTTAAAACCCTGTATAATGTCGTGACCGAATTGATTTGGTGTGTTGTAATCCATATTTTCTATAATGATGCAAAGCTTTTTTTCACGATTGTTCAGGCGCTTGTTACTGTAGCCCAGTTCCACCGCTGTCTCCAGTATTTTTTTGCGCATTTCTTCACTGATATCCGTGGCATTGTTTAGCCCCTTGGATACCGTGCTCTTCGATACACCCAGCTTTGCGGCAATGTCATTGATTGTAGCCATGAATACGGAAAATCCTTTCGTTTCGATTATTTTTCATGAAACATTACAACATAAACGGAAAAACTTCTTCCTAATTATATCAGGGCAAAACGGAAAAAACAAGAAAATCACTAAACATTTGAGGAACTCAAAATAAGTGCGGACCCAAAATCCTTTAAAAACGTGTAGCTTTAAGCGTATGGAGCGAAAACTGCTTCTGTAATGTTTCGAAACAATGAACTGAAAATAATTCGAAAGACACAACAAATTGCACAAAAATGATTCTGTTACGAGAGAAAAGTAGATATTCTGCACAAACCGAAGCGTTGACGCTCAAATACTAATGTGCTAATATCACGTTAATAAGAACGGAACGAAACATTTACAAAAAAGTTTCGGGAACATATACTATGCGGGGAGATACGGAAAGTGAGTAATAACAAGTTTCGGTACACAAAAGAATTTGATGCAAAATACGAATATACCGGGAAAGACCTGGGAGCAGAATGTAGAAGAGGCAGAACCGTTTTTCGAGTATGGGCGCCTTTTGCGGAGAAAGTGGAATTGTGCCTTTACCGTGAAGGAACGGATTGTCAAGAGCTTCTTCAGGAGAGTCTGCCGGAAGAAGAGAGTCAGCGCATCCTGATGCACCCGGGTGCAAACGGAACCTGGAGTATTGAGATAGCGGGCAACTTACACGGTATCTTTTATGACTATCTGATTCATACAGACGGGAATGCTGTGCGGACGGCAGATCCCTATGCCAAAGCCTGCAGCTGTAACGGTTGCAGAAGTATGGTTGTGGATATGGAGCGGACGAACCCGGAAAATTTTGACTTGGACAAAGCACCTGAACAACAGTCGGAAACGATTATTTATGAACTGCATATCAAGGATTTTTCCCATGATCCCAAGAGCGGAATTCCTGAGGAATATCGCGGTAAATACAAGGCGTTTACGGTTGAAAATTCTTCCACGGCTGACGGGGTACCTACCGGAGTGGCTTATCTGAAGGAACTGGGTATCACACATGTACACCTGCTTCCGTTCTTTGATTTCGGATGGCTGGATGAAGCGGATGACAGCCGGTTTAACTGGGGCTATGATCCTGTAAACTATAATGTTCCGGAAGGCTCTTTTGCAACGGATGTTCACGACGGAACAGTGCGCATAAGAGAGTGCAAGGAGATGATACAGGCGTTACACAAAGCAGGCATACGGGTAGTAATGGATGTGGTATACAATCATACCTTTGTTGCCGATTCCTGGCTGGAGCGTACTGCGCCCGGATATTATGTTAGAAGATATGAAGACGGCACATTATCGGACGGATCTGCCTGTGGAAGTGATATGGCAGTGGGAAGAGCGATGGTGGATAACTACATTGCAGACTCTGTGATGTATTGGGCGAAAGAGTATCATTTGGACGGTTTCCGATTTGACCTCATGGGGTTGCTGACAACAGAATTAATGAACAGAATCAGAGAGGAACTGGATGCAGAGTTTGGCTCAGGAGAAAAGCTTTTGTACGGAGAACCCTGGAGAGCGGGTGAATCTCCCATGGAAGAGGGAACGCATGCAGCGCTGAAGGATAATATCGGAAAGCTTCATGAGAACATTGCCGTGTTCAGCGATGATACAAGAGATACCATAAAGGGCGATGTATTCCTGTCTCAGGTCCCGGGCTTTGTCAATGGAGGCAGTAAACTGGAGGACAGGGTTTTGGATGCCGTTGCGGGTTGGCGGGACAATGTGGATGGATTTTGCCCCAAGAGCTGTAATCAGGTAATCAATTATGTTTCCGCACATGATAACTTTACGCTTTGGGATAAATTGTTGTATACTTTAAGGGAAGAGCAATTGTTGGGAGACAAAATTCTTTATCAGGAACCCTATGAAGATATTATGGCAGCCAATAAGCTGGCAGCTATGATTTATTTTACTTGTCAGGGACATATTTTTTTCCAGGCCGGGGAGGAATTCGGACGAACCAAGTATGGCGATGAAAACAGTTTCCGCTCCGCACCGGAAATCAATATGCTGGACTGGAGCCGCATGGCACAGTTCCATGAGCTTGTGGAATACTATAAAGGGCTGATTGCCCTGCGAAAGACAATGCCCGGTTTGTATGACAAATCGGAGACTGCTTCTCATAGAATCAGTGGACAGACCATTCACAGAGAGGGTATGGTTTCTTTCTTTGTGGATAATGAGAACGGTAAAAAGACGCAGGAGTGGAAAACCCTGTACATTATCTACAATGCCTCGGATGTACCGGGTACCTTGGAGCTTCCGGCCGGAGACTGGGAAATACTTGCAGATAAGCAGATTTCCAACTGTCATAAGAAAGTGGAGCACATTTTTACCGTACCGCCCTGCAGTGGGATGATTCTTGGAATGAGAAGTGGAGAATTTTAGGAGAGAAACAGAATGAAGTTTTTATACGGAAGGCAGGACTTTAAAACCTTTGAGCGGGGAGAGGAGAACTGTTATTTGATGACTAACGGACTGGGCGGATTTTCCGCGCTCACCATGATTGGTTCCTGTAGCAGAAATGACCATGCGGTGCTCATGAGCTGCAGTCCCGCAGAGGCACCCAATCACCGTTATAATATGATACACAGACTGGAGGAAATTCTGGCAATCGGAGACAGAGAGTTTCATCTCTCCTCCCAGGATTTTGAGACAGAGGGAAAAAGGGAAGAAGGCTGGCGCTATCTTTCCTCTTTTGCGTATGAGGACTATCCTGTCTGGCGTTATGAGGTGGAAGGCGTGGAGGTAGTCAGACGAATTGTTATGATGCCGGGTGCCAATACTGTGGGAATTTCTTACAAGATAGAAAACCGTTCCGGTGTGAAAATCGTTTTGAAGGTATTGCCGCACCTGGAATTCGTACCCAAAGGAGCAAGATTGTCAGAAGAGCAGAGTTTCGTTTTTACAAAGGATGTGATTCAATCCAACGGAAGAAGCCTTCATTTTCGGACAAACGGTGAGATAGAAGAATTACCGTTACGATTTGAGACGGATTTGTATTATGCGTATGATGCCTGTGACGGCAGAGCTGAGAGTGGCTGCACTGCGGTAAATCATTGTGTTGATTTTACGGTGGAACCGGGTCAGAGCATAGAGGGTAATCTGGTTTACGGTACGGAGCAGGTGAAAGAATCGTTTGAGGAGATAGCGGAAAAGTTGGTGTCTTATCGGAAGCAGCTTCGGGAAAAGGCAGGGTTTTCGGATGATACCGCAGATACCCTTGCTGTGGCGGCAGATCAGTTTATTTCCTTCCGGTCTTCCACAGACGGAAAGACCATTCTTGCAGGATATCCTTTCTTTGAGGACTGGGGCAGAGATACCATGATTTCTTTGACAGGATGCTGTATGTCCACAGGTCAATATGAGACAGCGGAGAGTATCCTGAAAACCTTTATGATGTATGAAAAGAACGGTTTGATGCCCAATCTGTTTCCGGAGGGAAAACAGGAGCCAAGATATAATACGGTTGATGCGGCGCTGTTGTTTATCATTGCAGTGTATGAATACTTTATGAGAACCGGCAACAAAGCCTTTGTAATCGGCGCATGGTCAGTGATGAGAGACATTGTTGACAGATATGAGAAGGGTACGGATTATCATATCGGAATGGATACAGACGGTTTGATTCATGCAGGGGAGGGCTTTGACCAGGTGACCTGGATGGGTGTGCGTGTGGGAGATATTTTACCTACTCCACGTCACGGGAAGCCTGTGGAAATCAATGCTTATTGGTATAATGCCCTGAGGATTATGGATTTTTTCTGCGACAGACTGAAAGGAGAATTTCCGGAGCCGGAAGAACACAAAAATTATAAAGAGATGGCGGAATTGACCGGAAAAAGTTTCCGGGAGAAATTTTGGAATGAGTCGGCAGGCTGCCTGAAGGATGTACTTTCCGGGCAGGAAAGCAACGACATACAGATTCGCTGTAATCAGATATGGGCGGTGTCCCTTCCCTTTTCCCTGCTTGGCAGAGAAAAAGAAAAGCAGGTGGTGGAAACGGTTTACCGGAAGCTGTATACTCCGCTGGGCCTGAGAACTCTTTCCCCGGAGGATTCGGAATTTAAGCCTTTTTACGGTGGAGAGATGCTGGACAGAGACCTGGCTTATCACCAGGGAACCGTCTGGGTTTTCCCGCTGGGGGGCTATTATCTTGCCTATTTGAAAGTGAATGATTATTCCGAAGAGGCAAAGGCGCAGGTAAGAGCGCAGCTGGAGAGCATTACTGCCGCATTGTGTGAGGGATGTATCGGCCAGCTTCCGGAAATATATGATGGCGCAAGACCGGTTTCTTCCAAGGGATGCTTTGCACAAGCCTGGAGTGTGGGAGAGATTTTAAAAGTATATGAAGCATTGGAAAAATCAGTTTAATGGGAATGACAGCAGGAAGGAGAACGGGATGAAGAAAAAATTAACCGGATGGTTATGCGGAGTGCTCAGTTGCGTGATGTTGACCGGAGTATTAACCGGCTGCGGACAGGAAGAGACGGTACAGGAGGAGCCTGCGCAGGTATCGGAGCAACAGGAACAACAGCAGGAGCAGAAGGAATACCTGTACGTTGGCGAGAGTATTGTTTCTCCCAGAGAAGTGCAGAGCTTTGATTCTGCGGACAAGTACCGCACCTTTTATGAGATTTTTGTGTACTCTTTTTGGGACAGTAATGGTGACGGAATCGGTGATTTGGCGGGCGTGACGGAGAAACTGGACTATCTCAACGATGGGGACAATTCTACGGATTCCGATTTGGGAATCACCGGTATCTGGCTGATGCCCATTATGCCCTCCGACACTTATCATAAGTACGATGTAAAGGACTACATGGCAATTGATCCCGCCTATGGCACCATGGAGGATTTTGAAAACCTGGTGACGGAATGTAAAGCAAGAAATATTAATCTGATTATTGATTTGGTAATGAATCACACCTCTTCCTCTCATCCCTGGTTTGTGGCAGCCTGCGATTATCTGAAGAGCATCGGTGACGGAGAGCCGGATTTGGAAGAATGTCCTTACGTGGATTACTATCATTTTCACAAGGGAATCCAATCCGGGTATTATCGTCTGGGAAATACCGACTGGTATTATGAGGCAGGTTTCTGGTCCGAGATGCCGGATTTGAATCTGTCCAATGAGAATGTCCGCGCTGAGTTTGAGGAGATATGCAAATTCTGGCTGGACAAAGGAGTGGCAGGATTCCGTCTGGATGCGGTAAAGGAGTTTGTCAGTGATGACACTGCGGCCAATGTGGAAATATTGACGTGGCTGAATGATATGGTAAAGGGAATCAACCCGGATGCATACCTTGTGGGGGAGGCCTGGCTGGCGCAGACCGAGTATGCACAGTATTATGCCAGCGGCATTGACAGCTTTTTTGATTTTTCCTTTGCGGACAGCACAGGAAATATACAGAAGTTTGTGTCAGGACAGAAGGCCGCTTCCGATTACGGCGCCTTTTTGGTCAGAGGAGAGCAGCGTTTTGCAGAGCAGAATCCCGCATTTGTCAATGCTCCCTTTTACAGCAATCATGACATGGACCGTTCCGCGGGCTATTATTCCGGAGCTGTAGCAGAACAGCAGATTAAGATGGCAGCGGCATTGAATATGACCATGAGCGGGAATGCATTTTTATATTATGGAGACGAAATCGGTATGCTGGGCAGCGGAAAAGACGAGAACAAGCGTATCGGCATGCGATGGACGGCAGATAAGGACGCTCAGGGTATGTGCAAAGGTCCCGATAATGCGGATAAAAATATAACCCAGAACTATCCTGCGCTGGATGAACAGGTAAATGATACCTCATCCATATATACCTATTACAAGAATCTGATTCGGCTTCGCAACCAGTTTCCTTCCATCCGTAAGGGGACCACAGAGCAAATCAGTGCGTTTTCGGACAAGGAGCTGTGTGCTCTGCTGAAGAGTTATGAAGGCGAGAGGGTTGTCATTCTATACAACATTTCCGAGGAGGTAAAAACCGTAGATCTGAGCACCGGGACTTTAGCTGACGGAACCGTTTTGAATACGGGAATGCTGGAGGCGACGCTGGTGTCCGGGGATACTCCCGTGGCGGTGGAAGGACAGGTTCTGACGCTGCCGGAATACTCGGTGGTCGTGCTGGCGGTTGAATAACCGACTTTCCTGACGGTTAAGAAAAATTTCCCTGTGTTTTACTTCCCCTCCATTGCCAAGGTGGGGAAGTTTTTTTATACTTAATTTTACCGGCCGGAAATCAAAGAAAGCGCAAGGTGAGAAAATGAATTTAAGAATCGGTAAAAAAATCATTGAACTGAGAAAGACACGAGGTATGACACAGGAACAGCTGGCAGCAGCGCTGGGAGTTACGGCCCCGGCTGTGAGCAAGTGGGAGACAGACAGCTCCTATCCCGACATTACCCTGCTTTGTCCTCTGGCCCGGGCTTTGGGCACGGATGTGGATTTCCTGCTGGCTTTTGAGGAGGATTTGTCTCAGGAGAAGCTGGGGCAGTACATGGTGGAAATCATTACCCTGGCAAGAGAAGGAAAGGTGCAGGAGGCAGAAGAAAAACTAAACGGGCTGCTACATACCTATCCTGCGAATATTCCTCTGAAGTTCAGTGCCACGGCGGTGTTGTCCTTCTTTGAAATGAGTACTCCCGAATGTAAGCCGGAGGATAAGCAGAGGTGGATGAAGCTGAAAAAGGAGCTGGCATGGGCGGTGCACGATGATGGGAATCCCGCATACTATTTACCCTCCGTGTCTATGTTGGTGTCGCTGGCGTTGGCGGAAGAGGATTTGGAAAAGGCAGAGGAACTGCTGAAGGAGACTGTCACTGACACAGGAGATTTTACTACACTCTGGGTGCAGCTGTACATCAAAAAGGGAGAACGGGAAAAAGCATTGGAAACGGTACAGCGTCGACTGTATCAGTTGGTAGGTGAGGTGCGTACCTGTCTGATGAGCATGCTGGGGGAGGATTTGGCTCTTGACCCGGACAGGACTACGGAAGCATGCTGTGCCCTGCAGAAGCTGGATGATATTTTTCATGTGGGAGGCGGCATTGGTGTGGGTTTGTTTGCAGAAGTTTATTTACGTGCGGGGAAAACGAAAGAGGCGCTGGAATATCTGGAAAAGCTGGCGGAACAGTTGACAAAGGAGATGGATCCTCCCAATCCGCTGCTGTTTGCCCCGGCAATTGTTCCGGGACCGGAACAACTGAAGTGGAGCAAGGAGATTCGTATGGTAATTTTGCACAGCTTGGAAAAGGATGCCTGTTTAGAACCGTTACGGAGTGAAGAGCGCTTTCAGAGGCTGACAAAAAAAGTTGCGGATAGTCTGGAAAACAAATAAGAATCAAATGCTAAAAAGATATCCTCCCGGATTGTATGCGTCTTCATATCAATCCGGGAGGATATTTACTTTCTATCCGACTCTCAAAAAATTTTTACAGTAATGATTATTTTACTACGGGATAATCAATTCAAAAGTAATTGTGATATTCTTTGTCCCTGCAAGCAATGTTGGATCAAGCGGAGTAGCGGTAATATTTGATAAATCACCATCTACAGTTCTGAAGTTGCAACCATCCTTTGCAACCTGCTTCTGCAAGTCACCGCACCATCCGTTGTAAATATTAACTCTTGTACATTTTCCATTATCTGAACAAGTATAATAATTTTCAAACGGTACAGCAGTACCATCCAGTGTAACTTCTTTGATATTCACAATTACACCCGGATACAAAACCTCTGCGTCTGCAATTGCAAGCGCGGCAAAGGTAAGTCCGGTATTTCCGCCTGCAAAGTCAAGACTAACGGAATATTCTCCTTCACCATCAACAACTACGTTAGTAGGGAAATCAAAAATAATATGATAGCCGAGCCATTAGTTTTAGAATTTGGAGTTGGTTTAATCTCTTACATAGTTTCGGGGCTTGAAACAGATTATGTGAATAAACAACGTATGATTTTGGTTAAAAAAACTGGAAAGTTAATGCCTCTTTTACGAATTAGAGATAATACAGAACTAAAAGAAAATGAGTATAGAATTTCAGCCTTTGATAATGTCTTGTTTTCTGCGTTCATTGATGAGAATGAAGAAGAATCTTATAAAAGAATAATTGATGATGTTGCGAATGTTTGCGACAAGCATTATGGTGAAATTCTAAATAAGAATATTGTAAAACTTATGATAGACAATTTATCAGAATTGTATCCTGGAATTGTAGATGATATTATTCCATCAAAAATTTCATATCTACAAATTAAGGAAGAACTAAAAAAGAGAATTGAAGAAGGAAAATCTATTCGTAATCTTGTAGGAATTCTTGAAGATATGGAAATGAATATGTAAAGTGTGTAAAGGTCATGCGGAAGTTTGTTACACTTTTGTTACACTCGTAGATGATGTGCTGAAAAGCCCCTTTCTATCATATTTTTTGAGGTACAAATTCATTCAAGTCTCATCTTCCCCCTGATTGGCATCCCAGGCTATATCTGAAAGAGTAAAAGTTACGGAAATTGTTGTGGGATTCTTTAAGGTTGTAAAGTTCGCTACATGCTCATCTGTATTTGCAACTTCTTCCACTGCTGAACCATCCCATCCGTTAATTGGATCATTTGTATCAAAGATACCTGTGTTCTTAATTGCTGACTTTGCTCCTGTCTTAGTAATAGTAAGTTCGGTTCCGTCAACAACAACGGAATCGTACTTAATGTTACAAGCAGTAATGTTAGACGGTTCGCTCTTTGCAGAACCCATATCAAGAATGTAAATTGCGGTTAGATTCGTTAATGAATTTACACCCGCAGCAACAGCTGCATCTGAAAGATCCTTTGAGCAGTCAAAACTTAAAGTATACTGACCATTTTCTGATACTATGATAGACTCGCCGGCCTCATTTTTATAATAGGAATGATCGGCATCATTGTAATAAACATTCAATGCAAGCTCAACATAGTTCTCCGGTGTAGCAGGTGTATCAGGTGTTTCAGTTGAAGCAGGTACAGAAGCCGTACTGCTTTCTGCAGGATTTTCATCGTTGTCGTTTGACTTATTACAGCCGGTCAGAGCAAGCGACAAAACCATTGTCAGTACCATTAACATGGCTAACCATTTCTTTTTAAATTTCACTTTTTGTATCTCCCTTTTTATTTATTTTAAAAAAGCATTACTATTTTATCATCTATTTGAAAAATAAAATACATTCATTTTTGAATATAAAAAGTGTGATTTTTATACTTTTAACAATTCATTTTGCCATCCCTTACATACGTCAACCCATTCCAAAAAGCCGGAATATTGTTCCAGTTCAGAGATGGTCAGTTCGATTGCGCTGTTGCTGCTTCCGCAGGCGGGAAAAACAGTCTGAAATCTCTTTAAGGATTCGTCCAGATAGACGGTGACCCCTTCGTTTACCGCGAAGGGGCAGACACCGCCTACGGCATGACCTATCATGGTTTCCACTTCATCAACAGTGAGCATTTTAGCTTTTGTGCCGAATTGTGCCTTATATTTTGCATTATCCACCTTGACATCCCCGGCAGCTACCACCAAAATCGGATTGCCGTTCACTTGAAAGGAAAGAGATTTTGCAATCCTGCAGGGTTCGCAGTGCAGCGCCTCTGCTGCCAGTTCAACCGTGGCACTGGAAACATCAAATTCAAGAATACGGTCTTCTATGTTATATTTTCTGAAATATTCCCTTACTTTTTCGATTGCCATTGTAAAACTGCCTCCCGGATAAACTGCATTATTTTTTTGGTATTTGAAAAAACATAAATCAAATATAGTACAGACGGCGAAATAAAGCAACTCAAATAATCCGAAGGCGTTTTCTTGTCATACAGATTTGTTTGGAGTATACTTACAATAGTTGCAAGGTGTGCCGGCTGACGGCAGCAGGACGTATCAGGGTCTGTTCCCGCATGGAAGAGACTCACGGGGAAAGGCATGGGTGTGCATATGGATATTCAATTATTTGACAATTTTGAAGATGACGGACAGTTGAGCATGTTTGATATGGGGGAGGACATTGAAAACCTCCAAACTCTTGCGGTAGAAGAGGCGCCTGCGCAGGAAGAACTACCTGCATCGGGAAGCGCCGGGGTTCGCATACAAAAGTGCAGTAGCTGCGGAAAACTGCTTTTTGTAAAGGAAGAGGATGGCTGTTATGTGTCTTCATGCAATGCCTGCGGTGTCAAATATTTGCAGAAAATGTAAGGAGCGAGAAAAGTGGAATTCAAACTGGCAGCGATTTTCAGTGACAATTGTGTACTTCAGAGAGAGAAGAATATTGTATTGTTTGGAACAGGGCAGGAAGGACAACTGGTGGAGGCTGTGATTTCCGGCAGAAAATTGGGAAGCACTGTTGAGCAGGAAAGTCGGGGATGTGCTTATGTACGGGGAGGCAGATTTGAAATTCAGCTTCCGCCTCTGCAGGCAGGTGTAGGGCACAGCCTTCTGGTAACCTGTCAGACAGAGCGTATTTTCCGGAATAACATTGCAATCGGAGAAGTCTGGCTTGCCGGAGGTCAGTCCAATATGGAATTTGAACTTCAGAACTGCGATGAAAAAGAGGCGCTGAATCAGCCTTCAAATTCCATGATTCGTTTTTATTACACTCAGAAAAAAGCGTATATGGATGAGGAGTTCTTCCGCTCCGAGGAGCAGACTTCCTGGGAATGCTTCGGTGGTCCCGGTACAAAATACTGGTCAGCAGTGGGATATTTTTTTGGCGCGAAGCTTCAGGAGGCTTTGAGAGTACCGGTAGGAATCATTGGCTGTAACTGGGGTGGAACCTCGGCATCGGCGTGGATGCCCAGAGAGGCTGTGGAGGAAGATGCGGAGCTAAAGATTTATGCGGATACCTACGATGCTGCCATTGCGGGGAAAACAGAGGAAGAGCAGCGGCGGGAATATGATGAATATGTAATCTATCAGGCGGAATTTGACAAAAAGGCCGAGGCCTGCTACGCCAAAAATCCGGATATCGAGTGGTCCGAGGTTCTGGAAATCGTGGGGGAATGTAAGTGGCCGGGACCTATGGGGTGCAGCAATCCTTTTCGTCCCGGTGGATTGTACAAGTGTATGTTGCAGCGCATCATACCTTATTCTCTGAGAGGATTTCTTTATTATCAGGGGGAGAGCGACGATCATTTACCTCATTTGTACCGGAAGCTCTTTACAAGGATGATAGAGCAGTGGAGAGAGGACTGGAGAGATGATGAACTGCCTTTCGTCTTTGCTCAGCTTCCCATGCACAGGTACAAGCAGGATCCGGACTTTAAGAATTGGTGTCTGATCAGAGAATCGCAAAACAGGGTACAGGACACAATCAAAAATGCCGCAATGACCTGCATCATAGATCAGGGTGTGTACAATGATATTCATCCGAAGATGAAGAAAAAAGTCGGAGAGCGTATGTGTAACAGGGCACTGGCGTCCGTTTACGGTATCGGGAGTTTATCGGACAGCGAGGGACCTTTGTTTGACCATGCCGAAATGTTAGGGCGGGAGCTGGTGCTGTATTTTAGAAATGCAGAGGGTGGGCTTCATGCGGAACAGCCTGCGGAAGTCCAAAGACCGGGATATGATAAAAAGGCAGCACCTGCCGAAAGCATGGGATTTGAAATTGCGGAGGAGGACGGTGTTTATCTGCCCGCTGCGGTGAGCATAGAGAAGGACAGGATTGTACTTTCTCATGACAATATGGAGCATCCGGTGTTTGGCAGGTATCTTTGGACAAATTACGGAGATGTGTACATTTTCGGAGAGAACGGTTTACCGCTGGCACCCTTTCGGACAGACAGGCGGGACGGATTTTGCCCTATGAATCAAAGCGCCGGAATTCAGCAGAATATGGAAACAGGTAATAAACAATAGACCGGCCTTATGAGGTAACCCGGTAGGTGTCTGAACGGAAAATGGCGTCCACGGCAATTTTGTATTCAGACATGTTGGTTGCCTTTCTTATTTTCTTAAGATATTTTTCGGAATTCTCAAAGCTGTGAATCATGAATGTCCAGAGGTCCTTCATCTTGTACAGGGTGTTGGTATCTCCGGACATTATTTCTATATATCCTTCCAGAAGCTCATCATGGAAAGCCCGAAGAGTGGAAAGAGAATGGTTTCCTGCCAGCATGCCGGGATTTTGCAAAATGCCCCGCCCAACCATGACAGTATCTGTATCCGGCAGGTATGAGGTGAGCCAGCCTGAGCTTCCGTAGCCATCGGAAGCAGAGCTTGTGCATACATAATCTCCGTTATAGCAGAGAGGCATCTTCAAATATGCTTGTGCGGCCTGAAAGGCATCAAGATGTACCTGTCCGCCGTATCCCTCCTTCTGCAGTCTTGGGTGGATAATGAACTCTTCCACAGGATATTTTGCGTAGATTGCAAGCAGCCTGTCCCACTCGGAAAGATTCTCCATACCGATTCTGGTCTTGATGGAAATCTTCAGGGGACATTTGTCATAAATCTCATCCAGAAACCGGTCCAATTCTTCAGGGATGCTTAAGAATCCTGCACCCCGTTTCCTTGCTACGACAGTACCGGATGGGCAGCCAAGATTCAGATTGACTGTTTCGTAGCCGTAATCCGAAATCGATTTTGCTATGCTCAGAAAGTCTTCGGCACGGTTCGTAAGAATCTGAGGTATGGTGTTCATACCTATATTGTGCTCCGGCAGGATATCGTTCCGCTCCCTGCTGCTCAGCTTACGGTTGGCAATAAAAGGGGTAAAATATTTGTCAACGCCGCCATAGTATTTGTGATATGTGCGACGGAAGTTGTAGGTGGTGATACCCTCCATCGGGGCAAGATAGTATTTCATCATTCGTGTACCTTTTCGCAATTATTTTAGAAATCACAGCATTAACAGAAATGATTATAGCGCAAGAGGAGGTATTTTGCTATAATAATTCTAACAGTTCAGTCATGCTATGATATCGGGAATAGAGGAGGAAATCCGCAATGTACGAATGTCCGAATTGTGGCGGAAATTTGAAATTTGATATTCCTTCACAGCAAATGCTCTGCGCATATTGTGAATCAAAATTTGACCCTTACACCATAAAAAAAGAAACGGACACAGTGGACGGAGACTGTTTTGAGACCAATGTGTTTTCCTGCCCTCAGTGTGGCGGAGAGATGATAAGCGGTGATAACGATGCCACATCCTTCTGCAGCTACTGTGGTTCTGCAAACATTTTATCCGGCCGGATCAGCAGGGAAAAACGTCCCGGATATATTATTCCCTTTCAGATTTCCAAGGAAACTTGCAAGAAAGCGTACGGACGAAAGATGAGAAAGGCCTTTTTCGTGCCGAAGGAACTGAAAAATCCTGATTTTATTGATGGATTCAGGGGAATTTATATGCCCTACTGGAGCTACCGTATTTCACAGAAGGGAACGATTGTGTTTCGGGGAAAAACAGAGAAACGAAAGGGGGATTATATCTATACCGATCATTATGACCTGACAGGAAACCTGGATGCGGGTTATGAAGGGTATTCCTATGATGCTTCTTCTGCTTTTTATGACAATATCAGTGAGGCACTGGGCCCATACGATGTGGATCAGAGGAAGGAATTTACCCCGGCTTTTCTCAGCGGCTTTTATGCAGAGACGGCCGACGTAAAACCTGAGGTTTACAGTACGGATGCGGAAGAACTGGCTACAGATGTCACCTTTGAAAAGGTGAAGAAGGAGCCGGTGTTTAGAAAACATGGAATTCAGGAATGCAGCAGCAAGAAGAAAACAGCTGCTCAGCTTAACACAAGCTGTGATGGGGCAGACAGTGCCATGTTTCCGGTCTGGTTTATGTCGTACAGAAACGGAGACCGCATTGCTTATGCTGCTGTGAACGGTCAGACGGGAAAAGTTGTGGCGGATATGCCTGTGGACCGGAAACGGTTTTTCGCAAGTTCTCTGCTACTTGCCATTCCGTTGTTTTTTTTGTTGAATTTGCTGATAACACTGCGCCCTATGCCGCTACTGGCATGCTGTGCACTGCTGGCTTCCGCAGCGGCTTATATTTATGACAGGGAACTGGCGGGAATACTGAAGCAGGAGACCAATGAGGAGGATCGGGGATTTCAGATGAAGAACTCCAAAAGAAAGAAGCCTCCCAAAGTCACCGGGCGCAAGCATAACACTTTCGGCAACATCCTGCTTGTTTCCCTGTTGATATGTATCATAGCTATGGCTGCGGTGGCTTCGATAGGTGATATTGTCATTTGGATTGTGGCAGCCGTTGCTATGTGTATCATTTGTGTAACGGGATATAAAAAGTACAGAAAGTTGAAGAACCTGAACTGCGGATTTGGTTTCTTGTTTTCGGCGGGAGCGGTTGCGGCAGGAGCAGTTCTTCGCGTTGTGAAGCCGGTGTCCGATTTATGGTACTACGGAGGCGCGGTACTGATACTGTTGACAATCATTTTTATCCTTTCTGACCTGATACGGAATTACAACAGACTGGCGATGAGGAAGCTTCCGCAGTTTGACAAGAAGGGAGGGGATGACAATGCTTAAGAGACAAAAGAATGCTATCGGAAGAATAGCAGTTGGGACTATAGCACTTACATTTGCCGTCGTCATCCTGTCTCTTTTGATAGGGAAACGGGCTTTCGCAGAAACCGTTTATCGCAATACCGAGACAGGATACAGAGTAGTGATTGAAGACGATGCAAATCTTCTGACGACGGAGGAAGAGAGCATATTGGCTGAAAAAATGCAGTCAATCACAGCATGGGGAAATGCAGCATTTAAGAGCATAGACGAAAATCCTTCTACAACAACAAGGTACATTGAAGATTATTACAGAGAACAGTTCGGACAGGATAGCGGAACGGTATTTCTCATAGATATGGATAACCGTAATATATGGCTGAAAAATGATGGGCAAATCAGCAGGGTCATCACCGACAGCTATTCCGACACCATTACCGATAACACGTACCGGTATGCTTCCCGGGGAGATTATTACGGTTGTGCATCAGAAGTCTTTGAAGAGATAGAGACGCTTTTGTCCGGAAACCGCATTGCCCAACCCATGAAATATATCAGCAATGCCCTGCTTGCAGTAATTCTTGCCCTGTTAATCAATTTTTTTATTATGAGAATTGTGTCCCGAAACAGGGTTCCCGGACAGCAGGAACTACTGAAAAGAATGCAATACCATTACAGCCTCACCGATGCGCAGGCTAAGTACATAAAGACCACCAAGCGATATGACCCGCCAAGCTCCGACAGCGGCGGAAGCTCGGGAGGCGGAGGAGGCGGTGGCGGAAGCTCAGGAAGCGGCGGAGGTCACAGCTTCTAGCATTTATTTATTTCAAAGCTTTAATTTAGGTATTGACAACACTTCTACACGTCAATATAATAAAGTATAAATAAATCAAATACGTTGACGGAGACAGTACTTTTATTTTGAAAGGCACAGAGAGCCGCGGGAGCTGAGATGCGGTGCGAGTAGAGTAAAAGGAATATCCCTCCTGAGTAGCAGCACAAAAGCATTTGCAAGTAGATGCTGACGGGTTCCTCCCGTAACCGGGGACGCATATGTTGGTATGTCGTAAATGGATTGCAAGGAAGCGAAAGCCTCTGCCGTTTACGGTGGAGGCTTTTTTAAACCTTTTCAAGGACAGCCGGACTGTGCGGGGTGCAGGACGGCTTTTTTGTGTAGGAGCATTGTGGAGAAAGGATGGAAAAATGAGACACTTAACAGAAATCAGATGGCACGGCCGGGGCGGCCAGGGTGCAAAAACAGCAGCACTGTTGCTGGCGGATGTTGCTTTTCAGGCCGGTAAGCATGTACAGGGCTTTCCGGAGTACGGTCCGGAGAGAATGGGGGCACCTATCACGGCTTATGACCGTATCAGCGACAAAGAAATCAGGGTTCATTCGAATATTTACGACCCGGACTTTGTGGCAGTGGTGGACGATACCCTGTTACATACAGTAGATGTGACTGCCGGACTGAAGGAAGACGGCGGTATCCTGATTAATACGGAAAAGAACGCGGAAGAGATTCTTCCGCTTTTGAAGGATTATCGTGGAAAGGTTTATATATTGAACGCACATAAGGTCTGTATGGCTACCTTGGGGAAATATTTTCCAAACACTCCCATGCTGGCAGCCATGGTAAAAATCTCCGGTGTGATGGAGACGGATACATTCCTGCGGGAGATGGAAAGTTCTCTGAAGCATAAATTTGCCAGAAAGCCGGAGGTGCTGGACGGAAATATGAAAGCGCTGAAGCTTGCGCTGGAGGAGGTAGTGGAATGTCGTTAAAAGCATCGGAAATCAATGAAAAGACAAAATGGCAGGATTTGACGGAAGGCCTGCAGATTTATGAGCCGGGTACATCAAAGCAGTTCTGCACCGGTGAGTGGAGAACCCAGACTCCGGTTGTCATCCGGGAAAAATGTAAGCAGTGTCTGCTCTGTGTTCCTTATTGTCCCGACAGCTGCATTCCCGTAAAGAATAATCAGAGACAGGATTTTGATTATGACCACTGCAAGGGCTGCGGCATATGCGCCAAGGCATGTCCCTTCGGGGCCATTGAGATGAAAGACGGTAAAGGATGAAGATTCAAGTTAGTGTCTGTTACTGCGAGAGCTTGAGCGAAAGTATGCAGAACAAAGAAATGTGGTATACAGATGCTCATGGGTTTCAGATAGATTACGATATTATTTAACAAGGAGAAAAGAGATGTCTCAAAAAACACGTATGTCCGGTAACGAGGCGGTTGCCCATGCAATCAGGCAGATTAATCCCGATGTGATGCCGGCTTTTCCAATTACTCCTTCTACGGAGATTCCCCAGTTTGTGGCGTCCATGATTGCAAACGGAGAGATTGATACAGAGTTTATACCGGTGGAGAGTGAGCATAGCGCCATGAGTGCCACCATGGGTGCTTCTGCGGCAGGCGCAAGGGCTATTACCGCTACCTCTTCCTGCGGTCTCGCACTGATGTGGGAGGTGCTGTATGTGGCTGCTTCCAGCCGTCTGCCCATCGTCATGGCGTTGGTGAACAGAGGCCTGACCGGACCATTAAATATCAATGCGGAACATTCCGACAGCATGGGTGCCAGAGATGCGGGCTGGATTCAGATTTATGCGGAGAACAATCAGGAGGTGTATGATAACTTTCTGCAGGCTCACCGCATTGCGGAGCACAAGGATGTACATTTGCCCGTGATGATTTGTCAGGACGGCTTTATCACCAGCCATGCCGTGGAAAATATAACGCTGTGGGATGATGAACCCATCAGGAAATTTGTGGGAGAGTACAATCCGGAGCACTACTTATTAAAAGAAGACGAAGCCATGGCGGTTGGACCTTATGCGGTGTCAAACTACTGCATGGAGGCAAAGAAAGCTCAGGCTCAGGCAATGATCAATGCAAAACAGGTTATATTGGATGTAGCAAAGGAATTTGAGGCGCTTACCGGACAGCATTACGGCTTCTTTGAGGAATACTGTCTGGAGGATGCGGAGTACGCTGTTGTGGCAATCGGTTCTGTCTGTGGGACGGTGAAGGATGCCATCGATGCGCTGAGAGCAAAAGGAATCAAGGCAGGGCTTTTGAAAGTGAGAGTATTCCGACCCTTCCCGGGGGAAGAGATGGCTAAGGCACTGAAACACTGCAAGGCGATTGCCATTATGGACAGAGCGGAGAGCTACAGCGGCAACGGCGGCCCGCTTGGTGCGGAGCTGACAGCAGCACTGTATCGGGAAAAGGTAACGGCGGAGACAGTAAATGTAATGTACGGTCTTTCCGGACGTGATGTTCGAGTGGAAGATGCTGAAGAGGTTTTCTGCTGGCTGGAGAAAATGGCGGCAGGGGAACTGCATTTTGATGTATATCCTTACTTAGGGTTGAGAGATTAGGAAGGAGGCGAGGTGAAAGCATGGAACAGAAAGCATTTAATTTCAGGGAAATACAGGAGAGACAGGAACGTCTGGCACCGGGACACAGAATGTGTGCGGGCTGTGGCGGTTCCATTGCAGTGCGGAACGTATTGAAAGCCCTCCATCCGGGGGACAAGGCAGTGGTGGGTAACGCAACCGGATGCCTGGAGGTTTCCACTTATATGTATCCCTACACAGCCTATGAGGACAGCTATATTCACAGCGCTTTTGAAAATGCAGGTGCTACCCTCTCCGGTGTGGAGACGGCGTATCACGTATTGAAAAAGAAGGGCAAAATTTCCTCCGATTATAAATTTATTACCTTCGGCGGTGACGGCGGCACATACGATATCGGTCTGCAGTCTTTGTCCGGTGCCATGGAGAGAGGACATGACATGGTATATGTATGCTACGATAACGGTGCATACATGAACACCGGTGTGCAGCGTTCCTCCGCGACTCCCATGTATGCCGACACAACCACCACTCCCAGCGGAAAGGTGTCTGACGGAAAGCCTCAGGCGAGAAAGGATTTGGCAGCGGTTATGGCGGCACATAATATCCCTTATGTGGCACAGACTACTTTTATCGGTAACATGAAGGATTTGTATGTGAAATCAGAGAAGGCTATCTATACGCCTGGACCGGCATTTTTAAATATCATGGCTCCCTGTCCCAGAGGCTGGAAGTATGATGCACCGGACATTATCGAAATCTGTAAGCTGGCAGTGGAGACCTGTTACTGGCCTTTGTTTGAGGTGGTGGACGGAAAATGGATTTTGAATTATAAACCCAAGAACAAGCTTCCGCTGGAGGATTTTCTGAGGAAGCAGGGACGTTTCAAGCATCTGTTTGCACCGGGGAATGAACATCTCCTGGAGGCCTTCCAGAAGGAGACAGACAGAAGATGGGAAGAACTGCTGCAGAAATGTGAAGGGTAATGTATGACAAATTATAAGCTTTTGATTGAATATGACGGCACAAGGTATTACGGCTGGCAGCGGCAGCCCAACCAGAACACCATCCAGGGAAAGCTGGAGAGTGTTTTGTCAGCCATGTGTCAAAAGGATGTGGAGGTCATCGGTGCCGGACGAACCGACGGCGGTGTACACGCAAAAGGAATGGTGGCAAACGTCAATTTGGAAACGGAGCTCTCCGCGGAGGAGATTAGGGATTACCTAAACCGTTATCTGCCGGATGACATTGCAGTGTTGGAGGTGAAGGAGGCTTCCCCCAGATTCCATGCGCGGTACAATGCCACCGGAAAGACCTACTGCTACACTTGCTTTGACGGGGATGTGAAGCCTGTCTTTGACAGAA
>JALEIR010000051.1 GCA_022769665.1 Lachnospiraceae bacterium
TTTTCTGGTAGCTTCAGTAGTCATCAACTTTTCCTTTGTCGTAAGTGCACTGGTAATCAGGGCTGTAATCAACATGATACAAAAGGTTATCATGTAGCTCGGACCATTGACCGCCAGTGTATGATAAGGTACTGTAAAAAAATAATTAAAACATAAAAGACACACGACTGAGGACAGAATCCCATAAAAATATCCTTTTGTAAAACGTGCCACTAAAAGTACCGCAAAGATATAGATTACAACAATGTTTGTTTCGGGAAATCCCGACTTTACAAACAATATTCCAAGCAGAGTTGCACCACAAACAACTGCCAGTAATTTTGCTATATCAATAATCCACAGTACATATTTCTTATGATTATCCCAAAAAAACACCTCATTTCATTTGCTATAAATCTTCTATAGTATACCACACTTTTTCTGTTTTGTACTGAACCGGAAAATTCACTATTCATCTCTTACATGTCCTGCTGATCTTTCTTTGTATTTTCCCAATTCTCAGTTCTTTTCACTTAAAAAACGGCAGATTCTGCCAACAACAATAATTGTGTTACTTTTAGCAACAAAGGGCCGATTAGATAAATCACCTTCCCACACCAATAAGGTGCGAATCCCATTTTAGATATGGAAAGTCTTAGTATTTTAATAATAAAAATCTTACTTTGACTATCAATCATTCTTAATATATACTAAATTTTATTCCTTTTCATATAAATGGCATATACTACCATAATATATCATAAAAAAGTAACCAATTTTATTTGGTCACTTTTCTTACTCTCTATTGCTCGGCAATCCTTGCTGCCAATTCCTCCAAGTACATCCATCTATCCATCTTTTCTTCAAGAAGACTTTCTGTAGCTTCTTTATCAGCCATTAACTGATTTAATTTCACAAAATCTGTTGATGCTGCCGCCATCTCTGTTTCAAGCATTTCTATCTTTTCTTCCAGTTCAGAGATATCATTTTCAATTGTCTCATAATCCTTTTGTTCCTGATAGGTAAACTTCAGCTTCTGAGGGCCACGAGTACGCTGTCCTTTCGCAGTCACATTCGCATTCGTCTTTGATACATTACCCAGCTTCCTTGCCTGCTCTGTTTCTACCTCCTCTTTCTCCGATAACTTCCTCAATGAATAATCCGTATAACCACCTTCATACTGCCTAAGCTTTCCATCTTCCTCGAAGGCAAAAATACGTTTCATTGTTCTATCCAGAAAATAGCGGTCATGTGACACAGTAACAACAATGCCTTCATAACGATCCAGATAATCTTCCAGTATAGTCAAAGTTGCTATGTCAAGATTGTTTGTTGGCTCATCAAGCAAAATAAAGTTAGGGGATGAGGCTAATACACGAAGTAAATTTAATCTTTTCTTCTCTCCGCCTGACAATTTTCCAATAGGACTGTATTGTTTTTCCGGTGGAAATAAAAAACGCTCCAGCATGGCTGAGGCAGACATTACGCCATCCGCTGTCTGAATATACTCCGCCGTACCCTTCACATAATCAATCACTCTTTGCTTGGGGTCCATATAGGACAAATCAATTTCATTTTCGTCATTTGTTTTTTCTGAGGCTATTTCTTGTGCATAATATCCCATTTTTACAGTCTGTCCTATGATAACCTGTCCGGAATCTTGTGGAATAATGCCTGCTATGATTTTCATTAAAGTCGATTTCCCGCAACCGTTTGGACCTATGAAACCAACTCTGTCACCCTTTAAAAAGATATAGGAAAAATCATCTATCAGTTTTCTTTCTCCATATGCCTTGCAGATGTTTTCCAGTTCTACTGTAGTTTTTCCCAGTCTTGTTGAAATCGAGCTTAATTCTACCTGTGCATCCTGCACCGGAGCCTGACGATCTCTTAATTCTTCATAGCGCTGAATATGTGCTTTCTGTTTTGTAGAACGAGCCCTTGCCCCTCTGCGTATCCATTCCAGCTCTACACGCAATATGGACTGACGCTTTCGTTCACTGGCTAACTCCATTTCCTGACGCTGGGTTTTCAATTCCAAATACCCCGAATAGTTTGTTTGATAACTGTAAATAAGTCCTTTATCAATTTCAATAATTCGATTTGTTACACTATCCAGAAAGTAGCGGTCATGGGTTACCATGATAAGCGCCCCTCTCCACTTTTTCAGATAATCTTCCAACCAATCTGCCATATCATTATCTAAATGGTTTGTAGGCTCATCCAGCAAAAGAATGTCTGCCGGTGAAAGCAATACGGAAATCAATGCGAGACGTTTTCTTTGTCCTCCGGATAATTGTCCTGCCGGTTGCATGAAATCTTTAATACCAAGACGAGTCATCATTGCTTTGGCATCACTTTCTATAGACCAACGATTTTCATCCGTTACATTTCCTTCTAGTACACATTCCAGACTACTTTTATCCGGTGCAAATTCCGGATGCTGTGGCAGATAACGAAGTACCACATGATTGGCAATCGTGATGGTTCCCTCATCTGTTTCTTCTTCTCCCATAATCATTCGCAGTAAGGTTGTCTTTCCGGTTCCATTAATACCTATGACACCAACTTTCTCCCCTTCCTGTAAGGAAAACGAAGCACCACAAAAAAGGTTTCTTTCGGTATAGGACTTTGTCAGTTTCTCTATATTTATCAAATTCATGTTATTGCCTCACTCATTTATTCTATCTCTCATTATACACCAAATAAAAAAATAGTCATCTCCTTTGTCTAGCAAGTACGGTAAAAGGGCAGGACGAATCATCGATTCATCCTGCCCAATGTGTAACATGAGCCCCAAGGTATAGGCTTTCCGCATATTTTACACTAATCAGATTTCCACTTCCAAATGCATCACGCTGCATGCAGGAGCGGTAAAGGTCACCTTATTTCCGTTTACGGAAACATCGGTAAATTCCTTCGTATGTACCTTGTCAGGCTCATCAAAAGTATTGTGTGCCTTCATACTGTCGGTAAGTACGGTTGCCTTTACAGACTTCACGGGAGTCTCTGCAAAGATTGCCTCAATCTCCGTGTTGTCTGTCAGAGAGGCATTTGTCAAAGTTACATGCAGCTTTCCATCCTTGCCGAGAGACACGGATTCAGACAAATCCGGAATCATAAAGCCTTCCTCCAGGCCAACTTCCTTTGTCTCAACAGAAGACTCAAGCAGTTCTGCATCCTGGTGATACTTATACAGGTTAAATGCATGCCAGGTAGGGGTCTTTAACATCTTCTCCCCATCGGTCAAGATAACCGACTGCAGTACATTTACCATCTGGGCAATATTTGCCATCTTTACACGGTCACAGTTCTTGTTGAACAGATTCAGGTTAATACCTGCGACAAGAGCATCTCTCATGGTACTCTGCTGATACAGGAAGCCGGGATTGGTACCGGGCTCCACATCACACCAGATTCCCCACTCATCGATAATCATGCCGATTTTCTTCTCGGGATCATACTGGTCCATGATGGCACCATGTCTCTGAATCAGATCTTTCATCTTCAGAGTAGCCTTCAGCGTTCTGTACCAGCTCTTTTCATCAAAATCGGTAGCGGAACCCTTGTGGCCCCAGTCTCCGGTAGGAATCGTGTAATAATGCAGAGACATTCCGTTCATAAATCCGCAGCCGTGGTCGAAAGTAGTCTCCAGCACCTTGTCTGTCCAATGATAATCATCGGCATTTGCACCGCATGCAATCTTTGCGATAGGCTTTTTGGAATCATAGTTGCGTACATAGGTCTGATATCTGCGATACATATCTCCGTAGTATTCAGGCCTCATGTTACCGCCGCAACCCCAGTTTTCATTGCCGACGCCAAAGTAATCAACGGTCCAGGGTTCCTCATGTCCGTTAGCCTTTCTTAAGTCTGCCATGGGAGAAACGCCCTCAAAGGTCATATACTCCACCCACTCGCTCATCTCCTGAACAGTTCCGCTTCCCACATTTCCGTTTATGTAGGTTTTGCAGCCCAACTGTCTGCACAGCTCCATAAACTCATGGGTACCAAAGCTGTTATCCTCCACAACGCCGCCCCAATGGGTATTAATCATCTTCTTGCGGCTCTCCTTGGGACCGATACCATCCTTCCAGTGATATTCATCCGCAAAGCATCCGCCGGGCCAACGCAACACAGGAACCTGAATTTCCTTCAGCGCTTCCACCACATCCGTACGCATACCGTTTACATTGGGAATATCAGAGTTTTCTCCCACGAAAATTCCCTCATAAATACATCTGCCAAGATGCTCGGAAAAATGACCCTGCAGCTCAGGATTCAAATGTCCTTTTTTTACATTCGGGTTTACATAAAGTTTTGCCATGATTATAGCCCTCTCTTTTTTATTTATTTCATTTTAAAATGAATTTTAAACTTTTTCTTTACATTTTCAGTCTATTCCATTATATTTAAATTGTCAAATAGAAAGATGACAGCAGTTTTCACAAAAATAATTCTGCTTTTTGTAACTATTCATCAAAGTCAAATTCAGTTCATTTTATATTTAACTAATCGACTGGAAATCGAGGTTATCATGCTCTATTTATCTACTTTAGAAGAAGCACAAACCGTCATCAGGGCTTTAAGCGCTCCCATGCGGATGGAAATCATGAAAATCATCTATAAAACTCCCGGTGTCAGCATGAATTATCTTGCCCGGACGCTGAAGCTTACCAACAGCGCTGTTTCCATGCATGTCAGCAAGCTTTGCGAAGCGGGGCTCGTAACAATACAATCTACCTCCGGAAAAAGAGGCACCATGAAGCTGGTCAGTCCCTGCCATGACAGGATTGTAATGGACATGATACCGGCAGAACAGACACCGGAGCCGCAGCATATTTATGTAGACGATATCAAAATCGGATATTTTACCGCCTGCAGTGTCACCCCAACCTGCGGTCTTTCCACACCGGATAGGCTTATCGGAGCCCTGGACGATGTGAAAGCCTTTACCTTCCCGGAACATTTTGACGCGGGGATTCTCTGGTTTACCAGCGGATATGTGGAATATGGGCTTCCCAATCATCTGCAGGCAGGCCAAC
Source organism: Lachnospiraceae bacterium (assembly GCA_022769665.1). Lineage (GTDB taxonomy): Bacteria > Bacillota > Clostridia > Lachnospirales > Lachnospiraceae > Acetatifactor. The sequence continues at coordinate 5,025 of JALEIR010000051.1, forward strand.
ACCTGAGGGAACTTCAGATTTCTTTCGAAATTTCTTCCGAATACCCCGGCTTTAACAAGGATTATCCTTCGGACATTCACTTTTCTCTGAACGGAATTCCCCTCGGTATATGGGTAAGTCCCGGCGATTACGGCGGCCGTAAGGGACATATTTCTCCTGCCTGGTGGCCGGAAAGCCTGAATCAGTATGGCCTGTTAAAAACCCTGATTATCAACAAGGACGGAACCTTCATGGACGGCGGACAGAAATTGTCCGAAGTCACAATCGGCTGTCTGAACATTGATTACAACAGTCTGCTCTCCTTCCGTATCGAGGTACCTGAGGACACCGCAAACTGCGGCGGATGCACCTTATTCGGCGAGCAGTTCGGCGACTATAATCAGGCTATCCGGGTCAAGGCATTTTACGAGTAGAAGGCACCATATTTACAACTCTTGTAGCCACCTTCTCTCCAAACACAGCATCATGCTCCACCAAAAGCATGGTTGGCTGATATTTCAGAATCAGATTTTCCAACTGTATTCTTGAGAAAATATCAATATAATTTAAGGGTTCGTCCCAAATATAGAGGTGCGCCGGGGTCAGCAGACTTGCTGCCAGCAGCACCTTTTTCTTTTGTCCCTCAGAATATTCCTCCATATTTTTCCCGAACTGTACCCGTTCGAAATCCAACTGTCGCAACAACGCCTTCAGCAGGCTTTCGTCCAGATTCCTCTTTCGCGCAAACTCAGCAAGACTTCCCTTAAGGAAAGAGGTGTCCTGATTCACATAGGAAATTTTCAGTCCTTTCGGAATCTCCAGAATGCCTTCCATTCGCATTTCTGACTTTTTCCCATCCCCCTCTTCTTCCCGGCTGCCATTTTGTCCCAAGGTACTAACTTCCGCTCCATGCTCTTGCGCACGGTATCCTGCCTTCTCCAGCATAGCCTTAATAAAACTGGATTTACCGCAGCCGTTGGCACCCTTCAACCAGATACGTTCTCCTTTATGCAGCTCAAATCGGAAATTCTCTATTACCCGGCGTGTTTCACTGTCTTCGAATTCGTCCTTCTTTCCCGTATCCTGATACCTTAGGCTGAAATCCACAGCCAGCGCATATACCTCCTTATGAAAATCCAACGGCATCAACTTCAAATCCACCGGGCTCTCAATATCTTTTAGAAGCCCTTCCTTCTCTGCAATCTCATCTTCGATCCGACGTTCCGTGTTCTTTACGCGGCTTTGAAGCTTCTTGGTTTTTGCACCGATAAAGGCTCTGGTATCCAGGAATCTGTCATGCTCCTTTATTGGGTCAAACCCAATCTTTGTCCTCTCGTTCTTTTCCGCCCACCGGGCTGTTCTGTCTGCAGCTTCCTTCAGCTTACCGATTTCCCGTAAGTGCTTTTCATTCTCCGCCCGGTTGAAATTGTCCTGCCTCTCCTTGTTTTCCCACCAGCTGCTGAAATTTCCCTTCTCCACCCGAATGGAATTGCGGTTCAATACCAGCACATGGTCAATGCAGGCATCCAGCAATTCTCTGTCATGGGATACCAGAATAAAACCCTTCTTACCCTTCAAATAATCCCGAATCACCTGCCTTGCTTCCGCATCCAAATGGTTCGTAGGCTCATCAATGAGCAGGAAAAAGTTCTCCCCGGAAAACAGTAGTGCCAACATGGCTTTTGTTTTCTCCCCATGGCTCAAGGTACCAAAGGGCCTAAACAGGCATTCAGGATTCAATGCCAGTTGCTCCAGTTCACAGAGCACCCGCCATAATTCAAAATCCTGACGCAGCTCTCCAAACAACTCTGTCGCCGGCAGCTGCTCCTGCTCTTCAGTCACCGTATAGGGGAAATAGTCAAAGACGACGGAAGTACCGATACTGCCCTGATACTCATATTTCCCTTGTAACAGTCTCAGAAAGGTAGTCTTTCCCTTCCCGTTTCTTCCGATAAACCCCAGCTTCCAGTCAGTATCAATCAGAAACGAAACATTCTCAAAAATATTGTCATAGCTGCCTTCATAACAGAAGGTCAGATTAGATACGGTAATCTGTGACATAAAAATTCCTCCTTTCGCTCGTTTCACTTTGCTCATGAGCGCAAAAAGACGGTATCCTGCTGCCACGCAAAGGGAATACCGTCTCATAAACCGTTCTTTGGAATTTTTATGCACAAAGAAAGAGCGGATACGCGATAGTAATCCACTTTTGGCAACATGAAAACAGTATAGTAAAACTATACCGGAAGATTCACATCTTCAACCGTCAAAACAGTTTCATGTTCTCAAAAGTTGATTATCTCCGCATCTTCCCGCTCCTTTCTCTTCTATCTGTTTTTTATAATAACACATTATACCCTGCCCGGCTACCCTTTTTTTATCCGAGTCCCAAACCGGTATCCGTTTGCCCATCCGGATAACAGGAAATATTTACTCCTGACCCTGGTTTTGATATAATATATGTATATCTATTGTAATGTTACAGAGGTGAACAAAGTTATGAAACTAAAGAACGCTGTTTCCAGCATGCAAAAAGGACATCCCGAGGATACTCTGATTCCTTTGTATACTCCCTGGGGAGAAGCAATCAAAAAGGCTGATACGGAAGCCGTATGGCAGGAGTATCCCAGGCCCCAGTTGGAACGGGACAATTACAGAATTCTCAACGGAAAATGGAGTTATTGGATTGTTCCTGTGGAAGACCCTACCGTCATGCCCAGGAAGGCTGACATTCTGGTGCCCTTTTCTCCGGAATCACTGCTCTCCGGCGTAGAGAGACAGTTGCAGCCAAATGAATATCTCTGGTACGAAAGAAGAATCGGTTTTTCAGAAGAAGAACTTGCGGAAAAGAAAAAGGGATTGCACTGCATTCTGCATTTTGGTGCTGTGGACCAGCAGGCAGTTGTATATTGTAACGGTCAGGAAGTAGTATCCCATATCGGTGGCTACTTACCTTTCCACGCAGACATTACGGATTATGTATCTGAGGATGCCTTACTTCTTCAGGTCCGCGTAAGAGACGTAAGTGACACCTCCTGGTATACCAGAGGGAAACAGACTCTGAACCGGGGCGGTATGTTTTACACTGCTCAAAGCGGTATCTGGCAGAGTGTCTGGTATGAGTGGGTTCCTGCCAACTATATCGAACACATGAAAATCACACCCGATTTGGACAGTCACAGCGTTACCATTGAACTGAAATCGCCCCGGGAATTTGCATCCGTATCCTGTACCGTGTACAAAGCAACCGACTATCTCGCAGCTTCGGAATCTCAATCCGGTCGCCTCATCCCCGGTGAACGTACCATGGCATTGATTGGAGTGTCTGTTAAGCGGGAATCTACTGCCCCCAACATTCTTCGTTTGACCCTGCCGGAAGACTCCATCCGGCCCTGGACTCCCGAAACGCCTTATTTGTACAGCTTCACCATCATGGCTGACAGCGATACCATCCACGGCTACTTCGCCTTGCGCAGCTTTACCGTCGAGCCGGACGAGAGGGGAATGATGCGCTTTTGTCTGAATCATCAGCCATACTTTCTGCACGGTCTTCTTGATCAGGGTTATTGGTCAGACGGTCTGATGACCGCTCCCTGCGACGAAGCATTTCTCTATGATATTAAGCTTGCAAAACATGCCGGATTCAATATGCTGAGAAAGCATATAAAAATCGAGCCTTTGCGCTGGTACTACCATTGTGACAGACTCGGCATGATTGTATGGCAGGATATGGTCAGCGGGGGCACCACCTACCATATGCCTTTTGTCTGCTATATGCCAACGGTATTCCCAAATATTTCCGTGCATACAAAAGATTATCACTACAAGTTGTTCTCAAGAGCCGACGAAGAAGGACGTGCCGCCTGGGAGCAGGAGTGTCTGGATACAATAGAGCATCTGTACAGCATTCCCTCTATCGCTGTCTGGGTCCCTTTCAACGAAGGTTGGGGACAGTTTGATGCCGAAAGAATTACCGGTTTGATAAAAGAAAAAGACCCCACACGTCCGGTAGACCACGCCAGCGGCTGGTTCGATCAGAAGTGCGGAGACTTTAAGAGTATCCATAATTATTTCAGACCACTAAAGGTTAAGCAGGACAAAAACCGCGCCTTTGTTATCAGCGAATATGGCGGATATGCCTGCCACATCAAAGGACATTCCTCCGTAGAACGCATTTATGGCTACCGCAAATATGCCTCGACAGAGGAATTGACTGCCGCTTATGGGCAGCTCATGGAAAAACAGCTGAATCCTCTCATTGACCGGGGCTTAAGCGGTGCTGTCTACACCCAGCTTTCTGATGTGGAGGAGGAAGTGAACGGCCTTGTCACTTACGACAGAAGAATTGAAAAACTTAACTGTTCTCCCCAATCCTCTTTTGAAGCACCTTCTTTACATGAAAATATGCCGGAATGAGGAATGCGTCCGCAAATACCCATGCGATTGGACTGCCGAGACAGGAACCGGTAAAACCGATGGCAGGCACAAGGACAAAGCCCGCCAGTGCTCTCGCCAGCATTTCAAATACACCGGCTAAAATGGCAAATGTCGGGAAGCCTACACCCTGAATCATAAACCGGATAATGTTCACCAGTGCCAGCGGAAAATAAAAGGACGTTGTAATAATCATGAAAAACCTTACATTGTTGATAATGGCCATCTCTGAGGCATCCAAAAACAGGGTTGCAAGCGGTCTTCCGAAGAAAATGCTGATACAAAGAGCAATTACAGAATATCCTGCTCCCAAAAAGATACAGGATTTCAGTCCCTGCCCAATACGGTCCAGCTTCCCGGCTCCCACATTTTGTCCGCCGTAAGTGGCCATAGTGGAGCCCATGGCATCAAATGGGCAGGCCAGGAATCCGCCGATTCGCCCTGCTGCCGTCACCGCCGCAACCGCGTCAGAACCCAGTGTATTTGTAGCACTCTGTAAGATAACGCTTCCTATTGCAGTGATGGAGTACTGCAATCCCATGGGAATTCCCATGCCGCAAAGGGAACCCATCAGATGTCTGTTTGGCGCCCATTCATCTCTTCGGATTCTCAATATCTCGAATTTCCTTATCATGAAAAGCAGACAGCACAAACCGGATATTCCCTGGGAGATTACCGTTGCCCAGGCTGCACCCTGTACACCCCACTGAAGATTTACGATAAAAAACAAGTCCAAACCGATATTAATAAAGGAAGACATCACCAGAAAAATAACCGGAGTCTTACTGTCTCCCAAAGCACGAATCACACCTGATGTCATATTATAGAGAAAAGTCACGGGAATCCCCAGAAAAATCATCCATATATAGGAATAAGCCGCATCCAGAATATTTGCCGGAGTCTTCATTACCACCAATATCGGACGGCAAAGAGAGGTAGTCAGCACCGTCATCACCACTGCAAAAGCAACTGTCAGCCAGATACAATTTGCTACCACTTTACGAAGTCCCGAATAATCTCCGGCACCGAATTTATGAGAAATCGGAATGGAAAAGCCGCTGCACACTCCCATGCAAAATCCGATTATCAAAAAGTTCACTGCTCCGGTAGCCCCAACGGCTGCAAGATTCTCCTTGCCCAAAAAACGGCCTACAATCACCGTGTCCACCATACTGTAAAACTGCTGAAACAAGAAGCCAAACAAAAGCGGGATCGAAAACCCCAATATCAGTTTCATGGGCGAACCTTTTGTCATATCCTTTATCATAGCGATATACTCCTTTTAAATAAATTTATGCTGATTCATCTTTCCCGACTATGGAGTATAGCCATATTTCGCTGCCCGTGCAATGTACATTTTTGCCAAAATATATGCGTTTATGTACTTTCTTGCACAAGAAAAGAGCTACGCACTTATTTCATGCGTAGCTCCTGCTTACTTTTACTTTATCTAGCGAGCCTCATCAGCAGAAAGGATTCTCTGTAGGATAAGGAAGAGACTTGGGCTGGTTGTAGTTCAAATCTTCTACGGGAACGCCGATGTACTTGAATACCTCATACAAAGCCTTTCCGAAATGTCCGAATGCAACAGCACCGTGATGAGGATAATTCTTCTCAATCAGCACGTGACGATAGAAACGTCCCATCTCAGGAATTGCAAATACACCGATAGAGCCGAAGGACTTGGAAGGAACGTTCAGTACTTCACCCTGTGCGATATAAGCGCGAAGCTTGCAATCAGCAGTGGATTGCAGACGGTAGAAGGTAATGTCGCCGGGTGCGATATCTCCCTCCAGTGTTCCGTTGGTCACCTCGATAGGAAGGCTTCTTGCCATAATCTTCTGATACTTCATTTCGCAGAAAGCCAGCTTCTTGGAGCAGGTATTTCCGCAATGGAAGCCCATGAAGGTATCTTTATGTGTATAGTTGTACTTACCTTCGATAGACTCCTTAAACATATCAGCAGGTACAGAGTTATTGATATCAAGCAGAGTTACAGCATCCTGGCTTATGCAGGTACCGATGAACTCGCTGAGACAGCCGTAAATATCAACCTCACAGGATACAGGAATTCCCATACCGGTAAGACGGCTGTTTACATAACAGGGTACAAATCCAAACTGAGTCTGGAATGCAGGCCAGCACTTGCCGGCGATTGCAACGTACTTGCGGTAACCTCTGTGTGCCTCTACCCAGTCCAGCAAAGTCAGTTCGTACTGAGCCAGCTTTTCAAGAACCTCAGGCTTCTTATTGCCTGCGCCAAGCTCTGCCGCCATCTCAGCCACCTTTGCGGGAATTCTTTCATCTCCGGCATGCTTGTTAAATGCCTCAAACAAATCCAGCTCAGAGTTCTCCTCAATTTCAACGCCCAAATTGTAAAGCTGCTTGATGGGAGCGTTACATGCAAGGAAATTCAAAGGTCTGGGACCGAAAGAAATAATCTTTAAGTCACTGAGACCAACGATTGCTCTGGCAATGGGAACAAATTCGTTAATCATATCAGCACATTCTTCAGCTGTACCTACGGGATACTCAGGGATATATGCCTTGATATTGCGAAGTTTCAGATTATAGCTTGCATTCAGCATACCGCAGTAAGCATCTCCACGGCCATCCATCAGATCAGCCTGACTCTCCTCTGCTGCCGCAATAAACATGGAAGGTCCGTCAAAGTGCTTTGCAAGAAGGGTCTCGGAAATTTCAGGTCCAAAGTTTCCAAGATATACGCAGAGTGCGTTACATCCTGCTTTCTTGATGTCCTCAAGAGCCTGCACCATATGAATTTCACTCTCAACGATACAGATAGGGCACTCATAGATGTCAGCAGCACCGTACTTATCTGTATAAGCCTTTACCAATGCCTTTCTTCTGTTGACGGACAGGCTTTCAGGGAAGCAGTCACGGCTGACAGCAACAATACCGATTTTTACCTGGGGTAAATTGTTCATTTTTTAATCCTCCTATATTTTGAAATACCATACTCATTAAGGCGGCCTAATGCACGCCATAATTTCTATTTTTTATTATAAGGGACAGACCGGGGTTTTTCTACTCAATTATTGCTCAACACATATTGTTTTCGAGCAAATTACAAGAAGTAGAATTTCGGGATTTCTGTGTATACCTGCTTACTCGGTAATGTCAAGATTCTTCCCCTTCAGTCCGATGAAACTGCCCTCATCCAAACCACCTTCCTCATGGCCGATAAGCCACTTATTGACAGCGGTAATCAGACAATCTTCGTTATCAGTTGTCTTTCCGTTTGCTCTGGGATGAGATGTCTTCAAAGGATAGTTGGTACCTCTGGGCAAAACAATTGCCACCTGAAAACCATTACCCTCCACGCTGCAGGGAGCGTAGTGCAGCGTCGTTGCGTATACCTCCACGGCAGTTCCCGCAGGAACCAGAAAAGCTTCGATTTTAGAGGTGTCATATGTATGGTCTGCTTCCACATCCTGTAGCATTCCCAGCATCAGGATTGCATCTGTTGCAGCCACATTAATCTCGGAATCCCTGTGATACTCCACTGCATTCAGCTTTGTGTTATGACCGTTGCAGTATCCAATCTGAATCGGCATCTCGCCATAAACAACATTGCTCAACTCCTGCATGACAGGAAGGGCTTCCAATTCAGCTACACTGGGTTCATATACAACAGCTTCGGGAAGAGGAGTCTTTTTCATGGCGTCCACAAGACCGGTAAAGTCTACGTTGTCAACAATACGGCCATACTTTTTGAAAGCGGGGTCGTTTACGGATAAAATTTTCATTGTTTTTGTCCTTTCTGCTATCTATTTTTTACTTCCACCTATCTCACCGGGGCCGGCAGGACACATTCGTTTTGTGACGCGCTCTCGCGAACATGTCCTTTCTCCCCGATTCGGGTTTTCCATTTTTTACAACAGCTTCTCGAATAAAGGCTTGCAGGTAGGGTAGATTTCCTTGAACTGTGCATAACGGGCCTCGTATTTAGCAACCAGTTCAGGTTCAGGCTCTACGGTATCAATAATCTTCACTACCTTGTTTGCGATTTCTTCTACACTTGCATACTCACCGCAGGCTACAGCAGCCAGCATGGCACCGCCCATGGCAGGACCTTCCTCACTCTCAATGACATCCACCTTCAGATTCAGTACATTGGCAATAATCTTCTTCCAAAGAGGACTCTTTGCACCGCCGCCACAAATCTTTGTACGCTTCAAATCAATTCCAAGAGATTTTGCAACCTCAAGAGAATCTCTCAGTGCAAACGCAACACCTTCCAAAACGGCTTGTGTCATATCTGCTCTTGTGGTATCCATGGTCATACCGATAAAGGTTGCTCTTGCATTGGGATTGTTGTGAGGAGAACGCTCACCCATCAGATACGGCAGGAAGTAAACGTGATTCTCACCCAGCTTTTCGATATTCTTCTGCTCCCCGGCATAATCCTTGGTACCGATAATCTCATCCATCCACCACTTGTTGCAGCTTGCGGCACTGAGCATACAGCCCATCAGATGATAGCTGCCGTCCGCATGTGCGAAAGAATGCAGCGCGTTAAACTTATCCACGCCGAAATTTCTGGAAGAGATAAAAATGGTTCCGCTGGTGCCCAGTGAGATATTACACATATTGTCACCGACCGTGCCCGTTCCCACTGCAGCAGCAGCGTTGTCACCGGCACCGGCAGCAACCTTACAAGTTGCGGGAATTCCGAGCTCCTCAGCAACCTCAGGTAATACGGTGCCAACAGCCTCATAGCTCTCATAGCACTTCGCCAGCTGAGAAACACTGATACCGCAGATATCACACATTTCCTGAGACCATTTACGGTTCTTTACATCAAACAAAAGCATACCGGATGCATCGGATACATCCGTGCAATGTACTCCGGTCAATTTATATGCAATATAATCCTTGGGAAGCATAATCTTTGCAATTTTTGCAAAGTTTTCAGGCTCCTTATTTTTTACCCAGAGAATCTTAGGCGCAGTAAAACCTGCAAAAGCAATATTTGCGGTATACTCTGACAGCTTTTCCTTGCCGATAACATTGTTCAGATAATCCGTCTCCTCTGTGGTTCGTCCGTCATTCCAGAGAATAGCAGGACGAATCACGTTGTCATCCTTATCCAGAATTACAAGTCCATGCATCTGTCCGCCGAAGCTGATGCCTGCCACCTGACTCTTGTCAACGTCCCGAATTAATTCCTTGATTCCGTCTATCGTCTGCGCATACCAATCCTCAGGCTTCTGCTCAGACCAACCCGGATGAGGAAAATACAGGGGATATTCCCTGGAAACAATGTTCACGATCTTTCCTTCACTGTCCATCAACAGCAGCTTTACTGCCGATGTTCCCAAATCAATACCTATGTACAGCATCTGTAACCTCCCGTTTTTGTTTTTCGTGCTCGTGCACACTATATATTCATCATACTGTGGAACAGACAAAAAATCAAGCAGATTTTCTAATGTCAAATTGCTTTTTTGATTTGTTTATGATACTGTGAAATATATTATATCGCTATTCACCACGCATAAACAGGAGACAATATGGCAACCATCAAGGAAATTGCAGCATTGGCAGGAGTATCCAGAGGAACTGTAGACAGAGTTCTCAATCACAGGGGAAGCGTCAATCCCGCCACCGCCGAAAAAATAGAAAGGATTGCGAAAGAACTGGACTACAAGCCTAATGTGGCAGGTCTGGTACTTGCAGCGCAAAAAAAGAAGTTAAAACTGGGGGTCATATTGTTTTCACCCGAAAACCCTTTTTATGTAGATGTATTGGCAGGTGTAAATGAAAAAGCGGAAGAACTGGCCGGCTATAATTGTACTGTTTTGATCAAACAGATTTCCTATGGTGTAGAGGAACAATTGCAGGCAATCGAAGAACTGGTTACCGAAGAGGTAAACGGCATTGCTTTTGCGCCCTACAACGACGAGCGCATCCGCAACCGTATTAACCGCCTGTATACCCAGGGCATACCCGTTGTTACACTCAACACAGATATTGAAAATTCGAAAAGAATTGCATACGTAGGAAGCAATTACACCAAAAGCGGTGCAACCGCTGCAGGACTTCTGCAGCTCATGACTCACGGTCAGGTCAATGTCGGGATTATCACCGGCTCTTCCAACATTCTTTGCCATACGGAACGAATTGCGGGTTTTACGGAGACTTTGAAGCCTTACCAAGATTCTATTCATATCGCGGATATTATCGAAGTACATGATGACGAAATCGAAAGTTACGAGAAAACTGTTCAACTGCTAAAATCCCATCCGGAAATCAACGCTCTTTACTTTGCTGCAGGCGGTGTATACGGCGGATGCAGAAGTGTCAAAGCACTCGGGCTGCAGGAGAAAATCCGGATTATCGCCTATGATATGGTTCCCACGACCAAAGAACTTATGAAGAAGGGGACAATTGCCGCTGTTATCTGTCAACAGCCCAAGGTGCAGGGCAGCAAGCCCCTGTCTCTGCTTTTTACCTATCTGACTACCGGGGAACTGCCCGAAAAAGAACACAATTATGTTGCGGTAGACATCAGGATTCGGGAAAACCTATAATGACAGATTTCCTCCAAGATATCCATCTACCTTGGAGGAATCATTTTTTCCGGGCACAAATCCACAGTCTATTAACTTCTTACCCAGACGCTCATTTCACCTTCTCCACGGTTGTTCCATGCGTAGTAAGGGACAAAAGTCAGAGTGACATCGGATTCCTCAACGGGAGCATAATCATGGTATAGCTCTTCTGTACCGTCCGTGATTATCCGCTTTCCCGGCACCTTCAGTATACACATCTCATGCCCCAGTTCCCGGGATTTATCCACAGTAACCGCATCGGTTAAGCCTTTCGAACCGTTTTTGAATAGTTTTTCCATGTCAACTCTCAGCAGATGCAGATTCTTTCCGTTATCCGCTTCTTCCATGCAGTAGCAGACAGGACCTCTTGTAAAAGCAATCTTTCCGGTATCTTCACGCACTTTGGGATTCGCAGCCATGCAATGCACATCCATGGGGAAAAACAGATTAATTTCATCCCCGTCCTGCCATTCCCCGTCAAAGTATACATAACCTTTTTCCAGTCTGCATCCGCAAATCGCTTTGCTCTTTTCTCCAATTTCTTCCGCTCTAACAACAAATCCTTCGTTTTCTATCTTGCAGCATAAAAACATTTTTCCGTTTCTAAAGATACGGGCTTCAGCACGGCTGCACCATCCGGGTATGCGGAATGCCAATATTCCCATTGCTGTACCTTCCGTATGAAGCACAGCCTTCACCTCACCATCCCAGGGGAAATTGCTCTCCAGCTTCATATCCATCGCTGTCCCATTCAGAGTAAAGCTTACTTCACTGCCCGCGTACAGATGGGTATACAATGTATTCTCATTCCGGGTATAGACATAAGCGCCGAAAGAGCTGACAATTCTTGCAATATTAGGAGGGCAGCAGGCACAACCGAACCACTTTTGACGGACAGCCTTTACATGGCGCTTCCTTTCATCTTTTTTGCATGCCTCCGGAAATACTTCCAGAGGATTGACATAAAAGAAGCTTTTCCCATCCAATGCCATGCCTGCCAGCACCGTGTTGTACAGTGCCTGCTCCATCACATCGCCATAACGGTTATCAGCCTGAATCTCCAGCATTCTTCTGGCAAAGAAAGCAAGGCCGATAGCAGCGCAGGTTTCCGAATACGCCGTGTCGTTTGGCAAATCATATTCAAAGGAAAACGCTTCTCCCAGATGCGTTGCTCCGATACCTCCGGTAATGTACAGCTTCTCTTTGGTAATATTATTCCAAAGTCTTTCACAGGCTTGAAACATTGCCTCATCCCCGGTGAGCCTTGCCACATCCGCCATTCCGCTGTACAGGTAAACCGCACGCACTGCATGACCTACCGCTTCTGACTGTTCTCTCACGGGATAATTTGCCTGATGATATGCATGGCGGATTTCCGTAGGATCCGGTTCCCTGTATGGCAAACCGTCATGCTCTGCCCGCTCTTTTTCTTCAATGTCAAAATAGTAAGGTTTTGTTCCTCGCATATCCAGAAAAAACTTGCCCAAGTCCAGATATTTCTGTTCCCCGGTTACTTCATAGAGCTTCGCCAGGGCCATCTCCGCAATCTCGTGTCCGGGATAACCTTTGCATTTTCCCTCCTCGGGGCCAAACTTGGATGAAATAAAATCAGCATATCTCTCTGCCGCTTTCAGCAGTTTATCCTTTCCGGTAGCCTGATAGTAGGATACGGCACCTTCCAGAAGGTGTCCAAAACAATATAGCTCATGATGGTCTCTTAAGTTGGTAAATATACGGTCCATGCCGTTGATGATGTAATAGGTATCCAGATAACCGTTTTCTGCCTGGGCTGCACAGACAATGTCAATAGCCTCGTCCGCTGTCTTTTCCAGCTCCGGGTCGGGATGATTCACCAGCGAGTAACCCACTGCTTCAATCCACTTTGCAAAATCACTGTCCTGGAAAACAAAGCCATAAAATTTATCGGGCTCAGGATTTTCAGGGTCATCGGGAAGCGCTTCAAAACCGCGGTAAGTGTATGTGGGAGCCACAAATTTTGCACCCTGCTCCCGTTTCTCCTTCATCATTCTGCCGGCCACCTTAAAATTGCGCATACAATAACTGGGTGCCGCATCCGGTATACGATCATTTAAGGCATCCCACTGATAGGGAATAACTTCTTTGCGCACCAGTTCCTGCTCTCTCCCCCAAAATTCATCCGTAATCCGCACCTGCTTTAAATCCAGCGGACTGCTGTAATTTTTACTGTCCATGTATCCCCCTTTTCCGCGCCGGATTTTCCGCGCACAGCTCTTTATTGCAGTTCGCCTGCAACTTTACATCTACTATACACCATACAAAACTGACCGTCCATGGGTTATCTTGCTAAACTGTTTACATAATATTTGCATCATTTCATCCGACACTATTGTCATTTACTAGATATTGTATTATAATAACGGTAGTTGCTACGAAATGTTGGTTTATAATTTTGGAGATACGCCTGATGAATCTTTCGGATTTAACTAGAAATGCATATTTGTTGCGTGGTTCCCTTGCAAAAAGAGGCTATATGCGTTGGTGGCACTCCTTTTCCGGAGTACAGGCCCAGACAGGGGAAACCCGCACTTTTTTTGTAGAATTTTTGATTATGAATCCGGGACTCGGCGGTAATCAGCCTATACTCAGCCAACATCCCTACTATAAAAAGAGGGGAATGAAACCTTCCTATGTTTGTATAAAGGCCGGGGCTTTTCCTGACGCTCAGGGACAGGGCGGAAAACAGCTCCACGCTTTTTATCCCATTTCCTCCCTCAAAACAACACCAAGTCCTCTTGTCATGCAGGTGGATGATTGTTTTTATAGTGAAGACAGAATCACCGGATATGTGGATGTTTCGCCGGAGATAGCCAAACATCGTTTTTTCATGAGCGATTCCGGAACCATGGAATGGGATTTAGAAGTACATAAAGCTGTCTCCTGCCACACCGGAATTTTGGCAAGTCCGCTGTTTCAGGCATTAAATGCTCTTGACAGTTACTGGCACGGAGAGGGTATCAAGTGCTTTTTCCGCGGCTCCGTCATTCTGGACGGTGTGGAATATCAGGTCACTCCCGATACCTGTTACGGCTATGCAGATAAACACTGGGGACATAATTTTAACCGCCCCTGGATGCAATTTGCCTGCGGTAAGCTTACCAGTGAGCGCACCGGCAAGGAACTCAGGCACTCCGTACTGGCAATCAACGGATGCTGTCCCAGATTTCTTTTCATTCCTTTGCGTCGAAAGCTCTTACTTCAATTGACATACACCGGGGAAGATTATGATTTCGGTTTTCAGCCTTTTGTCCTGTCAAGATGCAGATGGGAGACCAAAAGGACCAACAAACGGTACATCTGGCACATGATAGCCAAGAACAAGAATGCAGTTATTAAGATATCCGGGAGCTGTACTCGAGATCAAATGCTTCAGCTGCGATACGAAGACCCTGACGGTTTCAAAGCAAAAATGCCTCTTATGGCAGGTGCTGCAGCCGTCGGAACCATCCGGCTCTATCGCAGGGTACCCGGCGGGCAGGAGCTTCTGGATACCCTTCATATGGAACAGGGCTTCTGTGAATATCGCGAAGGCTGACGAAAGCGCCCACTCCAAACCGGAGCGGGCGCTTTATACTGTCTGTATCCATAATATAAGCTGAACAAACTATATGCTATAATCAAAATTTTCGGTTCGACGCTTGCGCCTCTCCACCAAATCAGCTATGGTAACGTTGTCAATTACACCGTTGATTGCCGCATAGAGATCCTTCCAGACCTCCAGCGTTTCGCAGGTATCACAACGCTCACATTCCGGAGCCCCCTCCTCCAGACAGGACACAGGCGCCATGGACCCTTCCGTCAGACGTAATATCATTCCAACCGTATAGTCCTCCGGTTTCTTTGCAATCCGATAACCGCCCTGAGCACCTCTGACGCTCTTTACATATCCGGCTTTATTCAATACCGCAATAATCTGCTCCAAATACTTTTCGGATATTCCCTGCCTTGCCGCGATATCCTTGACCTTGATACATTCTCCTGTGTTATTCAATGCCAGATCAAGCATGACCCGCACTGCATATCTGCCCTTTGTCGAGATTTTCATGTTACCCCATACCTTTCCATAGGAACTGTCCCATACCGGGAACAATATATCTTCGGGAGCCCTCAAAAAGCTTACTTATAAGGAATTACTCCGCCGTTATAAGTTGCATTGATATAGTCCTTGATTTCATCAGATTTCAACACATCAACCAATGCCTTTATCTTCTCAGAATTCTCATTACCTTCCTTAACGGCAATGATATTTACATAAGTTGCAGCTGCATCGGAATCTGCGCTCTCATAAAGCAAAGCATCCTTGGAAACTGTGTAACCTGCTTCCATTGCGTAGTTTCCGTTCATGATACCGAAGGATACATCAGCCAGAGTTCTGGGAATCTGTGCAGCCTCCAGCTCAACAAGCTCAATATTGTAAGGGTTCTCAACAATATCATTCTTGGTAGCGGTCAATCCCGCACCCTCCTTCAAAGTCAGATAACCGTTATCCTGCAGCAAAAGAAGTGCACGTGCCTCATTGGTTGTATCGTTGGGAACTGCAATGGTAGCGCCCTCGATATTGGCAAGGTCGGTTTCCTTACCGGGATAAAGTCCGAAAGGCTCATAGTGAATGCCTCCTGCGTTTACAAGATGGGTACCCTTTTCCTCATTGAAGCTTTCCAGATAAGGAATATGCTGGAAATAGTTGGCATCAAAGTCACCGGATTCTACAACCTCGTTGGGCTGTACATAGTCGGAAAAAACCTGAATCTCCAGAGTATACCCTTTTGCTTCCAGAAGGGGCTTTGCCTGCTCCAGAATTTCAGCATGAGGCACAGCGGTTGCTGCAACCTTAATGGTTTTGTCATCGGATTCCTTGCTGCCGCAGCCTGTCAAAAGACCTGCTGACAATACAGCTACGCTCAAAAGTGCAATCAATTTCTTTTTCATAACTTTTTCCTCCTCGTTTACGCATGCTATCATACGTTTTTTATACAAAACAGCCTTGGGCTGTCAGTACCTTATTTATCTGATTCTCTTGTCAAGCTTTTTGGAGAGCTTTGTGCCCGCAAACTGCATCACCTGTACCAGAAGCACCAGCAGAATAACCGTCACCCACATGATATCTGCCTGATAACGGTAATAGCCGTACTGGATTGCAATATCTCCCAGTCCGCCTCCGCCCACGGCACCTGCCATAGCGGAATATCCCAAAACCGTTCCCAGTACAATCGTAGCTCCCACCGTCAGGGAAGTTCTTGCCTCCCCAAGCATCACCTTTACGATGATTGTCCAAAGGCTTGCTCCCATGCTCTGGGCTGCCTCGATAACGCCCTTGTCTACCTCTAACAGGGAAGACTCAACCATACGAGCGATAAAAGGAGCTGCCGCCAGCACCAGGGGAACAATGGTCGCCGTGGGGCCGTAAGCTTTTCCCACAATGGCCCTGGTCAATGGAATGACCAGTATCAGTAAAATCAAAAAGGGAACACTTCTCACAACGTTGACGATAATGTCCAATATTTTGTATATCACCTTATTGGGACGAAGACCGTCCTTTGCAGTAACCACAAGTATAATTCCCATGGGCAATCCCAGCAGATAAGCAAAAATTGTGGACACCAGGGTCATATATAAAGTAACAAAGGTATTTTCAACCAGCATTTTTACCACTACACTATCCCACATAGGAATCCACCTCCTCCACCGTCAGCTTTCTCTCCCGCAGATAATGAATCATTTTAGAGGCAGCTGCCTCATCCTCCGGAAGCTGCAGAATCATTTGTCCGTGGGCAATGCCGCCGATATCCTTGGTATCCGCCATCAGAATATTGACAGGAGTCTTGCACTCCAGCACCATGTTGGCAATCACCGGCTCAAAAGAAGAATTCTCGCTGAACACAATGCGGATGCACCGTTTGCTCTGCATCTCCTTTGCCTGGGGATTGACCATGAACACCAGTCTCTTGGCAGCTGCGGTTTGAGGGGATGTAAACACTTCTTCCACCGTGCCGGATTCTGCCAGCTCACCGTTGTCAATAATTGCTACACGGGAACAGATTTCCTGAACAACAGCCATCTCATGGGTAATAATCACAATGGTGATGCCAAAGTCTCTGTTAATCTGCTGTAACAGCTGCAATATGGACTTTGTGGTCGTCGGATCCAGCGCGCTGGTAGCTTCGTCACAAAGCAGTATTCCGGGATTGTTGGCCAGGGCTCTCGCAATGGCAACACGTTGCTTCTGTCCACCGGAAAGCTGTGCGGGATAGCTCCTTGCTTTTTCCTCCAATCCCACAATTCGTAAAAGCTCC
Organism: Lachnospiraceae bacterium; assembly: GCA_022769665.1. GTDB lineage: Bacteria > Bacillota > Clostridia > Lachnospirales > Lachnospiraceae > Acetatifactor. The sequence goes on from JALEIR010000051.1 coordinate 22,348, forward strand.
AAAGCACGTTTTCTGGCATCCGCTTTCTTCACACCCACGATTTCCATGGGGAAGCACACATTGTCCAATACGCTCCTCTGCATCAACAGATTGAAGTGCTGAAAAATCATGGCAATGCCGGTTCTGGTTTTCCGAAGCTCCTTTTCGGACATGGCAGAAAGGTCTTTGCCTTCCACCAACACCGTACCTGTGGTTGGCCGTTCCAGAAAATTTAAGCACCTTACCAGGGTTGATTTTCCGGCACCGCTCATACCGATGATGCCGTAAATATCCCCTCTTTCAATGTCAAGGCTGATACCCTTTAAGGCCTCCACCTGATTGTCTTTTCCGACAAAAGTTTTTGTTACATTTTTAATCTGAATAATGGGTTCCATGCGTTCCTACCAATCTTATATGAATTATTGCCTGTAACGCAGTGTATCATAAATTCAGGCTTCTGTAAACATCGGGGTGGAAAGATATCTGTCTCCGGAATCGGGAAGCAACGCCACGATGGTCTTGCCTTTGTTTTCGGGCCGTCTTGCCAGCTCCGTTGCCGCATAAAGCGCCGCGCCGGAGGTAATTCCTACCAGGATTCCTTCCTTGTGCGCGATGAGACGTCCGGTGGAAAAAGCTTCCTCTGTAGTCACAGTAAACACTTCATCGTAAATCTGTGTATTCAACACGGAAGGAACAAAACCTGCACCGATACCCTGAAGCTTGTGAGGGCCGGGCTGTCCGCCGGAAAGCACCGGTGAATCGGCGGGTTCCACAGCTACTATCTGAACCTTTGGATTCTTGGATTTTAAATAGGTTCCGATGCCGGTCACGGTACCGCCGGTGCCCACACCTGCCACAAAAATATCTACCTTTCCGTCGGTGTCTTCCCAGATTTCAGGCCCTGTGGTTGCCGCATGCGCTGCAGGATTTGCCGGGTTGTCAAACTGTCCTAAGATAACGGAACCCGGAATCTCCTTCTGCAGTTCCTCCGCCTTGGCAATGGCACCCTTCATACCTTTCGGTCCCTCTGTCAATACCAGTTCAGCCCCATAAGCTTTCAGAAGATTTCTTCGCTCAATGCTCATGGTTTCCGGAAGTGTCAGGATGGTACGATAACCTTTCGCTGCTGCCACACTGGCAAGACCGATTCCCGTATTTCCGGAGGTAGGCTCAATTATGGTTGCACCGGGCTTTAAAACCCCCTTTTTCTCCGCATCCTCAATCATAGACAGGGCAATTCTGTCCTTGACACTTCCCGCCGGGTTGAAAAGCTCTACTTTCACCAAAAGTGTAGCGTCCGTAATTCCCTCTTCTTTCGCGTAATTGCTGACCTGCAGCAAAGGTGTATGTCCGATCAGTTCCGTAGCATTTGCATAAATCTTTCCCATATTCCTCTCCTCTTTTCTTTTTAATCCTACTATCTCACTAGGTTTGTTATGAAATGCATATTACACCTACATTTCCTATTTGTCAAGTAGGTTTTTGAAAAATTCTGAATTATTGACAACTTCACAGTACTAAAGTATACTGAAAGCGTATTTTTAAGAGATTTCTGAAATGAAAAAGGAAACTGAGAATGAATCAAAAAGCCTATGAAGTTCCATATATATATGAAAAAATTCAAACCAATCCCGCCAGTGACTGCCTGGGCTTAAGCATGACCGTACCCGGCTCGAAGAGCATCACTAACCGGGCTCTTTTGCTTGCCACGCTGGCAGACGGAGTCTCCACCTTAAGGGATGTACTTTTCTCCGATGACTCCAGACATTTCTTAAAATGTATACAGGATTTGGGCTTTGAAACAACCGTAGACGAAACAAACAGAATCATTACAGTAGAAGGCTTGGGCGGAGCGGTTCCCCTGAAGGAAGCTCACCAGTACGTTGGAAGTGCCGGTACCGCTGCCCGTTTTCTCACTGCCTATTTGGGTGTTTCCGAAGGTGTCTATCACATGGACGCCTCGGAACAGATGCGCAGACGCCCCATGGCACCCCTGTTGAATTCCCTGCAGGAATTGGGCTGCGAGATTGAATATGAAGGGGAAGAAGGACATTTTCCCTTTACCATAAAAGGCCACGGCTTCTGCAAAGATAGAATTACGGTCAATATCGATGAGAGCAGTCAATTTTTGAGCGCTCTTCTCATCGCTTCCAGTCTTTCCGACAAGGATTTTGTCACTTCTATGGAAGGCACTCACGGAATGGCTTACATTGACATGACTGTAAAAATGATGGAACAATTTGGTGTAAAAGCTGTTCCTCTTTATTATTGCACCGGAAACGCAGACAATCACGATTGCAGCGGCTGTGTTAACAGCACCAGGCCCTACGCCTACCGTATGACAGCCGGACAGTGCTACCGGGCTATGGATTACCAAGTAGAGCCGGATGTGTCTGCCGCATGCTACTTTTATGCCATGAGTCCGCTTCTGGGCATTCCTGTCCTGGTGAATCATGTGCATTTCAACTCTTTGCAGGGGGATGTGGCATTTCTCCGGGTTCTGGAACAGATGGGCTGCTCCGTCTGCGATACTGAGCCCGGCATCCTGGTAAAGCCCCCCGCAGACAGACATTTCCGCGGCGTCACCGTGGACATGTCCTCCTTCTCGGATCAGGCTATCACTTTAGCGGCTCTTGCACCTTTTGCGGACAGCCCCACCACCATCACAGGCATCGGGCATATCCGTCATCAGGAGAGCAACCGCATTGCCGCCATCGTGACAGAGCTTGGTAAAATGGGAATCCGTTGTGAAGAAACAGAAAGTAGCATCACCATCTTTCCCGGCTCACCGAAGCCTTCCGTTGTGGAAACCTATGATGACCATCGCATGGCCATGGGCTTTTCCCTGATCGGACTGCGCAGCCCCGGAATCGTCATTGATAACCCGGACTGCTGCCGCAAAACCTTTGAAGAATACTTTGACGTGCTGGATGATGTTATCCGCCGGTTAACCGGGCAGTAATAACGACAAATATTTTTCAAAATTTACGCCATGGTTTCTCGGAATATTTTCACGGGTAGCCTCTTCAATGGCAGGCTGCAGGAATTTCATGGCCTTTTGAACTGCCCCGGACGCGCTCTCTCCGTTTACCAGACTTCCTATTACTACAGAAGCAAACAAATCGCCCGTACCGGAGAAGCTTTCTCCCGTATAAAAGCTTTCCAGATAATCCGTTTCCGTTGCACTGACAATCAAATTGCCAATGCAATGATCCTCAGCTTCCCGATGCAGGATGCCGGTGACAATGATTGTCTGGGGCCTCTCAGCCCGTCTTAACAGTTTTTTCGCAAGCACTGTAATCCTGTCAATGTAATCCGCCTCATTCCTGTGCGTATACAGCTCCGCATAATTCCCCTCCGCCAGCAGACACAGCTCCGTCAGATTCGGCGTTATCACATCCGCCTTTCGGGTCAGTTGCCCCATGGTTTCCAAAAGTTCTACGGAAAAAGTTTTGATACAGTTACCGTTATCCCCCATCACCGGGTCAGTAAGAAAAATTGTGTTTTCTCCGTGAAATTTTTCCAGAAAATACAATACATTTTCTATCTGCCGGGAATTCCCCAGATATCCGGAAGAAATTCCGTCGAAGGCAACCTCCATTTTTTCCCACTCATCCGTTATGGCATTCATTCGGCCGGTATAATCATCATAGAAGAAGCTGTCAAACCCGGTCTGAGCAGACAGCACTGCCGTAGGCAATGGGCACGCCTGCAGACCCATTGCAGAA
>JALEIR010000075.1 GCA_022769665.1 Lachnospiraceae bacterium
TAGTGCCGCATCCTTGCGGCCTAATATTTTTGTTACCGTTCCCCCGACTCGCACCTGTCAGCTTCCCGGTAAGTGGTGTAACGATAGTTCCTCGCCGGCTGTGCGTACCGCCTTGAAACTATCAGAAAGCCTGAACTTCAAATTGCTGAATGTTCATTTGCTTTACTTGTTAAGTATATCGGAATATTTTTCCGCAACTTTAGAGGTATTTGAAAAAATATGTTGATTTCTCTATTTTTTATTCTTTCTTTACGTTTAAGAAATCTTCTGCTTTATTTCCCGAATTTCCGAATCATGCATTGTCACTTTTAGCGACAGCATTTCCAGTTCATTACTTGGCTTCACTGCTTCATGCAGATTCCTTGCAAGGTCAAGATGTCCTTCTGCGACACGTTGTATATTTACACGAATTTCATTCTCCAGAACTAAATTAATATTGGATACTTCCTGCTCTATTGCATTCAGTTTTGTATCCAGCTTTTCCGTCTTCTGTAAGAGAATATCCAGTTTTTCGCTATCTGTCATAGTCTGTCCCTCTTCTTTCTCTCAAAATAGTGCTTTGTTCTTGCTCTTTTCATGTGATTTAGCAAGGATCCGAAATATTACGATGTATTCACAGATAATTGAAATCAGATCATCAGAAGTTTAATCTTTGCTTGTATTGACGATAGCATAATATTATCTAAATTGCAAGATAATTTTCTTACCCGGACCGTTCATCCCACGGTTTATATTATAGGGCGAAATGTGCATGTTAGCGCCCGGGTGCTGCATAAACCATGGTGCATGTTAACGCCTGATGCTTCAGAATCAATCTGAACCATTCCTCTTTATCAATAGCGTAATTAAGTCCTCTACCTCCCGCAGCTGTTCTCTGGTGCTCTCCCGATGGCTCTGCTTGCGGTACTGGGAGGGAGACATGCCCTTCATGGCATGAAACGCCTTGGTAAATACCAACGCATCGCTGTATCCGCAGGAAAGGGCGATGCTTTCAATAGGATAGGATGTGGAATCAAGCAGTTCTCTGGCTTTTGTAATGCGGAAGGTAGTCAGAAACTGCTGGGGAGACATTCCCAGATAATTCTGAAACAGGGTATACAGATAGCTTCTGTTGATGCACACATAATCTGCCACATCCGTCACCTTGATGGGATTACAGTAATTGCTCTGAATAAAAGAAACCGCCTTTTTGACATACTGGTTCCCTTTATCCTCCTCTTCCCTTTCCACAACTCCTGCGCTCTCCGCCAGCACCGACAGAAATACGCTCATCTGTCCGTTCCTGCGCAAATCGTTTGCCATGCCGAAGGTGTTATGCTCCATCATATCCCGCACAATGGCATAAAGCTCCTCGTCCCTGTCACAGGCAAAAATGGGATGTCGCGCCGACAGCCCCATGGATGTCAGGTATTCTTCCGCGCGGCTTCCCCCGAAGCCCACCCAAAGGTAGCTCCAGGGCTCTTTTTCATCCGCCTGATAAAAAGCCAGCTCGTTTGGCTGAATCAGAAACCCATAGCCTGCTTCCAGTTTGTACTCTTTGTCATGGAATCGGAAGATTCCCTTACCGCTTAAGACATAATGAATCAGGTAATGGGGCTTGGAGGCAGGTCCGAAGCTGTGCAGGCTTTCCGTCCGGGAACAGCCGCAGCAGTTTACATAGAGGCTTCCGTTTTTATCGTTTTCAAAATCCAGCTTAAATGCTTTTTCCATTATAAAATAAACTCTTTCTTCTCCAAATCCGCCTGAACCTTCTCCAAATCCTTGCGAATGGAAAGCTTCTGGGGACATAACTGTTCACATTTGCCGCATTTAATACAGTTCTTCGCCTGTTTACTCTCGCCGATTTCCTTTTCCCACTGCCAGCTAACCACATTGTAATTCTGGTACATGTGATAGGTATTCCATGCACGGAAATTTCCGGGGATATCTACTCCCGCAGGACAAGGCATGCAATAGCGGCATCCGGTACAGCCGTTTTGCACACGGCTGTTTATCAAGGCCACAATGTCCTCGATTGCTTTTGTTTCTGTGGAAGACAAAGGCTTGAAATTTTCAAAGGTTTTCAGATTATCCTCCACCTGTTCCATGGTAGACATGCCGCTTAGGATAACCTTTACGTTGGGCAGCGTTCCCACCCAGCGCAGGGCGAAGCTGGCAGTAGAGGCATTCGGCTCCAGTTTACGGAACATGCTTGTAATGTCCTCCGCAAAGCAGGCCAGGGAACCGCCCTTAATGGGTTCCATGATAATCAGGGGAACGCCCTTCTTCTCTGCCAGTTCATAGCCTCTCATACCGGGACCGTCCTTGGTATCCATATAATTCAGCTGAATCTGGCAGAAGTCCCAGTCCCTGTAATTGATGATTTCCTCAAACGCCTCAAAGCTGTCGTGGAAGGAGAATCCAAGATGCTTTATCTTTCCCTCAGCCTGTAACTGCTCAAGATGCTCCACAACGCCCAGCTTTACCATTTCCTGAAAGCGTTCTCTGTTAAGAGCGTGCATCAGGTAAAAATCTATGTACTGTGTCTGAAGTCTGTCCAGCTGTTCCTGAAACAGTCTGTCTACATCTTCTATTGTATGTACATTCCAACAGGGCAGCTTGGTAGCCAGATAGAAGCTGCTTCTTTCATATTTCTTCAGAGCCCTTCCCACAAAGGGCTCACTTTCCCCGTTATGGTAAGGATAAGCGGTATCAATATAGTTGACTCCGGAAGCAATGGCCTTATCCAGCATTTTTTCTGCTTCCGGTTCATTGATTTTTCCGTCTTTTGTCACGGGAAAACGCATACATCCGAACCCCAAGAGAGAGGTTTCTACCCCTAGTTTTTCCATCTTTCTCTTTTCCATTTTGATACCATACCTTTCTTCGTATACATCCAATATAACCTATACATAAACTATATCTTGTTTTTTCTGATCCGGAAATGGATTATTCTGTAAAAAAGCCTGCCTTAAATCCTGAAAATGCAAAAGCCTCCTCAAAATTCTCCATGTCAAAAAGTTTGATATCGGGGAACTGCGCCTTTCCCGATGCCAATGCCTCCAACGCAGGGACAAAGGGACCGCACCTGCTGCCAACGATACTGATTTCATTCACTGCCACCTGACTAAGCGGCAGCGAGACTTCACCGGCATATGTACTTTTCAATACAATGGTACCCTTTTTTCTCACCATCTCCAATGCCTGTAGTATACCGGAGGGAGAACCCGTCGCTTCCACAACTACCTCATAGCCTTCCTTTTCCCTGTCCAGGGTCACATCTGCATAAGGCTGAAAGAGCTCCAGCTTTTCAGGATGTTTTCCCACCACGGTCACTCTGTGTCCCTCTGCATGCATTGCCTGAACAACACAGTAGGCAAGCCTTCCGTCTCCGAGAACAGCAATATTTTTATCTTCCGTTAAAGACACTTGTGTCATAATTTCAAAAGCGGCTGCCAGGGGTTCCGTATATATGGCTTTTTCCGTAGGCAGTTCCTCAGGAACTACGTGCAAAAGATTGGTGTCAATGGTCATATACTCCGCAAAGCAGCCATCTTTGTCATGCATCCCCAAAACCCGCCTATAAGTACAATGGGTAGGTCGTCCGGTCCGGCAATAAATACATTTTCCGCAGGTGGCATTCAGTTCTCCCACAACCCTTTTTCCAATCAGGGAAGCATCGGAAGATTCCTCCACCACTCCCACAAATTCATGGCCCATGACTCCCCGGAAATCCGGTCTGTAACCCTTCAGTATCTCTTTGTCCGTGTTGCACACGGCTGCCATCAATACCCGAATCAGGCTTTCCTTTCCTCCCGGTACCGGCTTTGGTAAATCCCGGCGGTAAACCGCCTTCTTTCCGTCAAAGTAAATCCCTCTCATCTGATTATATTTCCCTCTTCATCAAACTGTACATGAAACTGTATACTGCATTCATTCATCTTGTCTAAAATACGCTGTGCTTCATCGCCCTCTGCGGGAGTCGGCTTATAATCGTTTCGGTTTGACACCGAGCTTACGGAACAGGGAATGATTCTTGCCGAACTGTCCGCCTGCAGCTCTCCGTCCAAAAAGGTAAAAGTCTGTTGATAAATAAAGCAGTCCTTATCCTTCGGATTACGATTGGCTCCGAAACAAAAATTGCCCAGACTGTAAACAATATATTTCCCCTTGTATTCCTCTATTCCCTGAACCACATGAGGATGGTGTCCAAGCACCAGGTCCGCACCCCAATCTATGCATTTTTTCCCCAACTCCTGCTGATAATCGTTGGGGTAATAATCCCTCTCAATTCCCCAGTGACAACAGGCGAGAATCAAGTCCGCTTCTTCTTCCTTCAGTTTATCAATTCCCTCCTGAAGATATTTTTCCACCTCCGTACCGGGTTGTCTTACTTCATTGACCGCCACAAAGCCGATACGGATTCCCTTTGTCTCATAAACACCTGTATACTGGCTATAGGCATATGGTATTCCTGCATTTTCCAAGGTTTCTACGGTGTCTGCTGTTCCCTGATCAAAAAAATCAGTCCGGTGGTTGTTCGCCATAGTCACTGCTTCCACGCTTCCTACAGTCAGTATTTCAACAAATTCCGGATCACCGCTGATGCAAAACTCCTGTTCTTTGTTTCTTTCCTGTGCATTTGTAAAGGAGCCTTCCAGATTGACAATGGTCATATCATCGTTGCTGAAAATATCGTAGACATTCTCCAGGAAGTAGGAAGCATCCTGTTCTTTTTCCCATGTTTCGCGAAAAGAAAGAGAATATCCCTGTCCGTAATAATTTCCCAGAGATGCATCTCCTGCTGCGGAAATTGTTATGGTAACCTCTTCCGGTTCTGTACTTTCCTCAGGTTCTGTACTTCCCTCGGACCGCAGTTCCTCCTGCGCTTCGCTGCTTTCTTCCTGCGTCTCGTTATTCTCTGTCTCTACCCCGGACATTTCTCCGTCCTCTGTCTGTTCGTCGGTATATATCGGCAAACTCTCCGCTGTTGCAGGAACCGTAATGCTTAAATCGTCTCCGCAGGCGGTTAAAAAACAGATTGCGCCCATAGCAACAGACATGACAATCTTTTTTCTCATATCCGGCTCTCCGTTATCTCTTTTTTAGCATTTTTATTTCATTCTTATTATATATCTTCATTACAATAAATGCTTCCACTGCAATGGCAATGGTACAGATAATTGTAACTATTCCGCCGAAAGCGCAGGCAATGAAAATCGTGATTTCAGCAACAATGCCGAAGCCGATTACCAATCCCCCACAAAACCGGTTATATTTTTTGACATCCTCAACCTCAATAGGGCGCTCATTAAATATCGTATTTCTCTCTTTCGAGTTCAATATCTTTGTTGCTGCCATTGCACACATAACGCCCACAAAGACAATGATAATTACATCCATCACTTTTGTCCTCCGTACAATTTTTCCTGTAGATATTTTCGATTGGCCTCAAAATCTACCTCCAGCACAGACATCTTTCGAATGGTAGCATTCCGGAAGGTACCTGTTTGAGGAATACTGTCCGCAATGATATCGTAGGTCAATGCTTTCCCCGCCATCAGTCCCAGACTGATACATTCATTTTTGGTCAAATTGGTTGTCAGGTTAGGCAACAATGTGTCAAAAAGCTGAGAACCGTTGGTAACCAATGCCCCCGGAATCTTCTTGATAACCTCTGTCAGTACCTTTCTCTGGCGTTCTGTCCGGCCAAAGTCGGTTCCGATATACCGGTTACGACAATAGGCAAGCGCCTGAGGACCGTTCAGATGCACCATTCCCGCAGCCTGCGTATCCATATTGTCTGTTCCCTGGGGTCTGTCCGTCAGCATATTATATTCCACCAGATATCCGTTTACATATTCCAATTCCTCTGTTGTCAATTCCAGGTCAACCCCGCCTACAGAGTCCACCAATCCCACAAATGCTTCAAAATTAACCTGAACATAGCGGTTTACGGGAATTTCAAAATTTTTTTCCACAGTCTCCATCAGCAGCTCTGCACCTCCGAAGGAATAAGCCGCATTCAGACGGTTATTGTCATGTCCCGGAATTTCCACATACATATCCCTGAGCAGCGAAGTCATATAAATGGTCTTTGTCCTATTGCTGACTGAAAGCAAAATCATGGCATCGGAACGTCCGTCATCCCCGTTTTCGCGGGAATCATTTCCTATGAGAAGCACATTCACCACTCCGTCCTCCTTCATCGGAAGATCAGCCACGGACTCTACCTCTACATAATTCATTTTCTGATACAACGAACCCGCAAATGAATACAAGCCTGCTCCAAGCAAAGCAATAATAAGGACGACCACAACCAGAAATCTCTTAAGTCTTTTTCCTGCTGATTTCTTTTTTCCTGCGTGCCGCTTGTCGTTCTTTACTTTTTTGTCTCCGTTCGGTTCGGACTTCTTGGCGCTTTTTCTTCCGGATTGTACTTTTCTGTTCTGCTTCTTTTCCGGCTTCTCCTTATAGTATTGCGTTTTACCGGTTTGTCTTGCTCCGGAGTTTGCCCTGCCAGTCTGTTTTCTTGTCTTCAAATTCTCTTTACTGTCCCAATCCTCTTCCAAATCATAAAGCTGCGGTTCTCTCCTGCTGTTGCTTTTCTTTCTGCCTTCGTTTCCTGATGCCATTTCCTGTTCCAGAAATTCTTCAAGTCCTCTCTGAATCCGGGCCATTTCATTATCTGTGTTTTTACTCATATTTTCATTCCTTTCGCAATTCACGTTACACTTTACCACATATCTTTTGTGAAATCACGAAATGAAAGATTAAATTTTGATAAAGAATCAGCCTTAATCTATTTTGAGAATGAGCCTCAGTATTCTCTTGGCGCAAATCTCCATCTCTTCTCTGGTCAAGGCGCCTTTTTCCATCGCTTCCAGCAGTCTCTCCGGGAATCCCAGTCCCATCTTTACGTCATTTCCGGCTTTTACTTCCTTATAATGCTCTCCCTTTGTCCACCAGTCTGTGGTTACCATTCCGTCAAAGCCCCACTCACCTCTCAAGATATCCTCCAGCATTTCTCTGTTTTCCGAGGCTCTGTGTCCGTTGATAATATTATAGGAAGACATAACGCTCCAGGGCTTTGCTTCCTGAACAATCATCTCAAAGCCCTTCAGATAAATCTCTCTGATAGCGCGCTCTGAGGCTCTGGAATCGCTGTTATAACGATTTGTCTCCTTATTGTTCAACGCAAAATGCTTTACTGTAGCCGCTACATGATTGCTCTGAATACCGGTCACCATGGCGCCTGCCATTTTTCCTGTCAGAAAAGGATCTTCGGAATAGTACTCAAAGTTTCTGCCGCAAAGCGGACTCCTGTGAATGTTGACAGCGGGTGTCAGCCATGCACCGATATTGTTTTCCTTAGCTTCCGCACCGCCTGCTGCACCTACCTGTTCCACCAGCTCCGGGTTCCAGGTACATGCCAGCATGGTAGAGCAGGGCCAAGCTGTTGTACAAACGCCGCACTGGGGTGCAATTCTCACGCCTGCAGGTCCGTCTGCAGTCATAATATTGGGTACCCCATAGTCCGGTAAATTGCCGTAACCGAAGGTGTTGGCTACTCCCATATTGGGCTGGCCGCCAAGGAGCTCCGCCAGTTCTCTGTCAGGCAGCTGCGCCACAAATTCATCCAGACTCATCCTGCCCTCTGCAACATCTATAAGCTTAGGTCTGTTATCCACAACTCCCCACAAATGACAGCTCTCTCTTCGTCTTACTACGGGAGTCAAGCCGTTTGACTCATCGTCTGTCAATCTTGATGGGAATATGCTGGCATCCGTATCTACCGGCTCTCCCTGGGGAAGCTCCTCATACTCTCCGTCTGCAAGCATACGCTTTTTCAATTGGGTAGGAACCATCTTGGGAGAAAGCTGTTCTGTTATGACATCCTCCTCCAGCACCATCACAAAATTATCTTCCACAGTATCTCGCACGGAGGTACCCACATAGAAATGATATTCTCCCTTTTCCAGGACATAAGCGGATTTTGCCACTTTGCCCAAATCATCATAAGAAGCCATATCATTTATTTTAAACCGTAACACCACTGTCTGACTCTCTCCGGGCTGTAGCAGTCTTGTTTTGCGGAAAGCCACAAGCTCTCTCGAGGGCTTTCCCAGCTTTCCCTGAGGTGCACTGTAATAGACCTGTACCACTTCTTTTCCTGCCATATCGCCCATATTGCAGACATCCACCATAACCCGGAGATGATGTCCTCTCTTTTCCACCACCGGCGCAGACAGAGAAAATTTCGTGTAGGACAATCCGAAACCAAAGGGGTAATTCACCTTCTCAGCCGCCCCGGGTATTGTTTCGAAATACCGATATCCCACATAGATGTCATCCGTATATTCCACATAATCTTCCGATTCATGGAAATTGTATGTGGAGGGATAATCCTCCAATCGTTTTGCAAAGGTATCTGTAAGCTTACCGCTGGGATTTCCGTCACCGATCAAAAGTTCTGCAGCAGCCAGCCCGCCTTCAATGCCTCCCTGCCATGCCATAAGCACAGACTGAACTCTTTCATCCTCAGCGAACCAGTTCGTATCCACCATACCGCCTACGTTCAACACAACAATCACTTTTGCAAAATGACTTTTTACTGTCTCCACCATGGCTTTCTCACCGAGGCTTAAATAAAAATCTCCGTCCTCGAAAAGTTCATCCTTGGAGTCCTGCTTCTCTTCCTGCCCGGCAATGACAACCTTGTCCTCTTTTCCCTTTTTATCATAAATACTCTTTCTGTCCCAGCCTTCTCCGGAAAAGCGGCAAATACTGATAACAGCTGTATCGGTAAAGGCTGTTGCCTTTTTCAAAAGCTCCTCCGGCACGGCAGGCTCTACGGTCATTCCGGGTTCTCTTCCCAGGGCATACTGCTCTTTTACATCTTTTCTGTAAAAGTCCGCAAGTTCCTCAAAAACCTCAACAAATCCGGACTTTTCTTTCAATCCCTCATACAAATTCCGCGTATACGCAACAGTCACATCGCCGCTGCCTCCGCCGCCTTTTACATAGTCAAAGGTTGCTTTGCCAAACAAAGCAACTTTACTTCCTTTTTTCAAAGGCAGCACATTTTCCTCATTCTTTAAAAGCACCATTCCTTCTTTGGCAGCTTCCTTGGAAAGAGTAATATGTTCTCTGCTTCCCGTAATACGACGTCCGTCTTCCCCCAGCGGAAGTACCGGCTGATACTTTGCTCTTGCCCATCTCTCCATTTAAAAAACCTTCCTTTCAGAAAAATATAACTGTATTTATTATCCTAGATTTCAGACAATATAGCAATGTGTTTTATTGTTCAAGTATACATAAACTCTTGCCCAAAAAGTAAAATCATCCTATAATGTATCTGATGAAAATGTAAATACCAAAGGGAGATATTTATGAAACGCTCATTCAAGCTGACAATACCGATTCTGATATCTGTGATATTTTTCTCGTTCTTCGGCTCTTTCCAAAGCATGGCTGCCTCTGACACTTCCGGCAGTCAAAAGACAGACATATTGTTTCTGCACGATACCCATTCCCATCTGGACAGCTTCATCACAATGGAAAACGGTGAAACTGCCACCGTTGGCGGCTTTGCTAAAATCAAAACCCTGATTCAGGAGGCAAAAGCCGGGAATCCCGACACGCTTGTTCTGGATGCCGGAGATTTCTCCATGGGAACTCTTGTACAGACTATCTATGACACCGAAGCTGCCGAGCTTCGTATGTTGGGCGCTTTGGAGTGTGATGTTACTACTCTTGGCAACCATGAATTTGACTATCGCTCCGCCGGGTTGGCAGGGACTCTGAATGCTGCAAAGGAGAGCAATGATCCTGTCCCTGCCATGGTACTCTGCAATATAGACTGGGAGACTATGGAGGCTGAAGGTCTTACCGAAGATCAGCAGTTGTTAAAGGATGCCTTTGAAAGCTACGGCATGAAAGATTACGTTGTGCTGGATAAGGGAGATGTGCGGATAGCAGTGCTGGGTGTATTTGGTGTGGACTCCCTTGCCTGTGCGCCCACCTGCGTTCTGAAATTCCGGGATGCTTCCGAAGCTGCTGCGGAAACTGTTGCGGAAATTAAGGCAAATGAAAATGTAGACATGATTGTCTGCGTCTCCCACAGCGGAACGGATAATGACGAAAGCAAGTCCGAAGATGAGATTTTGGCAAATAAAGTACCGGAAATTGATTTGATTATCAGCGGTCATACCCACACGACTCTGACAGAACCCATCCGACACGGAGATACCTATATTGTTTCCTGCGGAGAATACGGAAAAAATCTGGGCTCGTTGTCCCTGACCCGAAAAGAAGACGGCCGTTGGGAAATGGATTCTTACCGTTTGATCCCCATTACACCTGCAATTGCCTCCGACGACTCGACCCAGAAGAAAATCGACAGTTTTATGGAAATCGTAGACTCTGCTTATCTTTCGTCCTTCGGCTATACCAGAGACCGGATACTGGCACAAAACGATGTAGAGTTCGCCACTTCCGCCGATTTGTATAATATTCACACGGAACACAATCTGGGTAATATTTTGTCGGATGCATTTTTATACGCTGTCTCCAATGCAGAAACCGGAGACAATCATCCTGTGTCCTTTGCTGTCGTTCCCTCCGGCTGTGTAAGAGATACTTTACCGACAGGTGACATTACCGTGGAGGATGTATTCAACGCCTATTCTCTTGGAATCGGGTCGGATGGCATTCCCGGTTATCCGCTGATCAGTGTTTATCTGACAGGAGAAGAGGTAAAGACGGTTGCGGAAATTGATGCTTCCGTGTCGGACCTTATGCCGTCTGCAAGGCTATATATTTCCGGCATAAACTACTCCTTTAATCCTCACCGTATTATATTGAACAAAACTACAGACTGTTACATTCCGATGTCCGACGGCAGTCGTGAAGAAATCCAAGATGACAAGCTCTACCGTGTCGTCTGCGATTTGTACAGCGGTCAAATGTTGGGTGCGACAACAGACGTCTCCTTTGGTCTTTTATCCATTCAGCCCAAGTTTGCCGACGGAACACCAATCGAGAATATTGAAGATGTCATTATCCATTCCGACGGACAGGAGATAAAAGCCTGGGCAGCCATAGCAATGTATCTGGAATCCCTTGAAGACACCGACGGAGACGGAATCGCAAATGTGCCTGCTTACTACAGTGAATTTCAGGGGCGCAAGGTAGTGGAGGACAGCACAAATCTTTTCGATTTGATTAAGAATCCTAACAAATATGCCGTAATCATTGTACTGGCAGTCATTGTAGTTTTTGTAATCGTCGTTCTTCTGCTTGTACTGATTGCGAAACTGATAAAAAGAATTATTAGAAAAAAATAGCTTGAATCCGCCCTGAAGATAGGATAGCCGTCACTATTGCAGTAGTGGCGGCTATTTTCGTTTTCCCTTATTCGATATTCTCCCTGTGTTCTTTATTTTTTCGTTGAATCTGTTCTTCCATGGACTCTTCCATAATGACCTTCACATTCTTTAATTCCATACCGCTCATACCGAAGAACAGCTTAACAAAGAAAGTGTAGTGGAACAGCGGCTCCGGGAAATGAACCACTCTTGTCTGCCACTGTTTGTCGGAACCTGCCAGCGTTATTGTCTCCTTCAGCTGTTTATCCTGAAATACAGAAAGCGGAAGTTGCGCCAAATCGGCAGTTTCTGCGGAAGCCCGGCAATCAAACTCCAGACGGAACGTGCCTCTCTCCTTTACTGCGACTTGAATGGTTGTACTCTTCCCTCTGGCAGTATCAATCAAAGCAGGGTCAATTTCTGCCTCATCCAGCATCTCCACCTTCAGAATAGGGCCTGTGGCTTCATTTTCCTGTTCGGCATATTTCTGCAGTTCTCTGTCCAACTCCGACTCCTTCCCCATCATTCTGGAATAGGCGGGAGAAGCCAAAAGGAACCGGCATATATTTGCTGCACTCCGCTGAAATTCACCTCTGGTAACAGTACCCTTTTTCAGTTCTTGCATAGAGTTATCATCGTTAGTATTATTGAGTGCATCTCCGGTCACCATGTACAAATCGTTCTGGCTGCGCACCATGGCCGCAGTGTTCTGTAGAGTTGCTTCCTTCCCCTCATCATTTGCCTTTGCCCACCAGTCTGTCATTACAATTCCCATATAACCCCATTCTTTCCGGAGAATCGTTGTCAGCAAATCATAGCTTCCCGCTGTCCAAAGACTGTTTACGGGGCCGTATGTAGACATAACAGAGCGTGCTTTGCCCTCTTTCACCGCAATTTCAAAGCCTTTCAGATAGATTTCCCGAAGCGCTCTCTCGGAAACAACCGCATCCGCAAAATTACGGCTGTGTTCCTGATTGTTGCAGGCAAAATGCTTGATGGTTCCCGTCACATCATATTTCTGCATACCCAAAAGCTGTGCTGCGGCCATTCTGCCCGTCAGCAGAGGATCTTCGGAAAAATACTCAAAATTCCGGCCGTTCAAGGGATTCCTGTGAATATTCATACCGGGGCCAAGCAGTGTATCAACTTTGTTCTTACGAAGCTCCATTCCTTCCCATTCGTACAGTTCTCCTACCAGCGCTTCGTTAAAAGTGCATGCAAGGCATGTTCCGTTGGGCATGGCAAACGCAATTGTCCCGCAATCCATACGAATTCCGCTGGGGCCATCGGCACAGCATCCCACGGGAATCCCGTAATTCAATAAACTTTCCGTCACCCCTCCGAAAGCAGCTGCCGTTCCGGGTGTTACCTTGGGAGAACACATACCCTCGCCCCGCACCATACAGCAAAGCTCTTCATCTGTCAGCTGTGCCAGGAAATCTTCCATGGAAACTTTCCCTGACTCAACATCAGATAATTTATATCCACGATTTCCCGTAAATGCATGTTCCCGGGGCAATCTCTCCAGCCTTCTCTGCTTCGGGTCTGCTGTGCGGAGAGGCACCTCCTGCCATTCAAGCGCAAAGGTACCGTCTGTCTGCCTGTTACCGGGTTTCATCCGTTTAAAGGCAGTTACGGGAGCCATTGCCTCCTCCAGCTGCTGTAAAACAGTCAGTTCCCGGCAAGTTACGGTATCCGTCTTTTTTGCATCTCTTACATTTTCGCCCACATAAAAAGCATATTCTCCTGCCTCCAATACATAGCAGGATTTATGTCCCGTCACACCGCTGTCATCGTAGGAAGCCAAAATGTACGCCGGAATCTCCATCGTCAATTCCCGGCACTCTCCGGGTGCCAACTTCTCTGTCTTGGCAAAGCCGCAGAGCACTCTCTCCGCTTTTCCCAAAGCGCCCTGTGGTGCCTGACAATATACCTGAATCACTTCTTTTCCCGCAAATGTACCGGTATTTTTTACTTGTACCAAAACGGTGATTCCCTCCGCAAGGCTTCCTTTAAGCTGTGCCTTTATCTCAAATTCCGTGTAGGACAGTCCGAAACCGAAAGGATACAATACCTTTTCCGGCGCAAAAGTTGAAAAATAGCGATACCCTACATAAATATCCTCTGCATACAGATTTCTCTTGGTATCTCCATAATTTTTTGTGGAAGGATAATCCTCAATATCATAAGCAATGGTGTCGGAAAGTCGCCCCGAGGGACAGGTATCTCCGCTGAGAACGTCCAGTACGCCGTTTCCGCCCTCCTGACCGCCCTGCCAGACATACAATACAGCGGACGGAGCATATTGATCCACCCACTTCATATCAATGATGTTTCCCACATTTAACAGTACCACCGTACGTTCAAACACACCGCACACAGTCCGGAGCATCTCATCTTCCGTCTCCGTCAGAAGAAAGCTTCCCTCTGTTGCCCGGTTATCCTTGTCCTCACCGGCGGTACGTCCAATGACAATAACTGCCGTATCAGAGGTCTCTTTAACCTTCTTAACCAATTCTACGGAAACAAACATTTCCTCCTGAAACCAGGGCTCCTGTGCCCAGCCGTTTCCCGTATCAAAAGGATGGCTTTGCAGCCATGCTTCATAGGTTTTCAACAACATTTCATTTAACTGAAACCGGCTGTCACTCTCCAATGCTTCTTTAATGCCTGTCACATAAGCAGTATTTACCAGGCCGCCGGAACCCGTACCACTCTTGTAATAGCAAAACTGGCTCCGCCCGAACAAAGCAATTCTGCTTCCCGCAGGAAGAGGAAGAACGCTGTCCTCGTTTCTCAGCATCACGATTCCCTCTGCCACCGCCTGCCTTGCTGTCTCAGCATATTTTTCTATTGAATAAGATTTCTTGCTCATGATTTATGATTCCTTTCGCCCGTTTTTTCAGTGAGGTAGATTCTGTGCTCTTTCCGCTATGGATTTATTAAAATTGATTACATTATGATCATAACTCTCATTCATCAGCGAGGAGTGTATCAAAAAGTCTGCCGTAGCCTTGTTGTTGGCGATCGGAATATCATAAACCTGGGCAATGCGGAGCAACGCCTTTACATCCGGGTCATGAGGCGCAGCCGTCAACGGGTCGGAAAAAAAGATAACAAAGTCAATCTTTCCCTCCACAATTTTTGCTCCAATCTGCTGGTCTCCTCCCAAGGGACCACTGTTGTAGCCTTTTACCGGCAACCCCGTATTTTCCGTAATCATCCGTGCCGTAGTACCGGTTCCGCAAAGAAAATGTCTTCTCAAAATGTCCTCATTATCCTTGCACCACTGAATCAGCTCACTCTTTTTTCCGTCATGTGCAATCAGCGCAATGTTTTTCTGTTTCCCGATTGTCAATGTAATATAATCTTGTTCCATATGCCCGCCTCCAATAAACATTTGTGTAGCGTTATTTTATCATATATTTTTTCTC
>JALEIR010000011.1 GCA_022769665.1 Lachnospiraceae bacterium
GAATAGCGCCGAAATTTTTTTCTTGACAAATTCTCCTATATATGTATAATAAATTTTGTTGTACGCGAAAGGCAGACAGTTGTGTTTTTTTGATATTGCGTTGGACAAAGGGGTTCAAGGCGCTTTTTTTATTTTAGGGGAAATTTAGCAAGGTGAAGCGGCAGCGTGATAGCAAGCTAAACGGATACCAAAACAAATTGCAGAGCCTGAACCAAATTGCACAAACGTATCAAAAGGTACATGCTGAAAGTCAATTGCACAAAATCTATCGAGAGGAGAAAGATTATGAAAAAGAAAGTTTTAAGCTTGATGCTGGCTGCTGCAATGGTTGCAAGCTTGGCAGCATGTGGCGGTAATGAACAGCAGACAGACAACAGCACACCTTCTTCAAGCAGTACGGAAACTGTCGAATCTTCCAGTACCGATACCGGAGCAGATGAAGTTGTGTATGAGAACAAGGTTATTCTGGGAGACTCTACCGAATTGAGCGGTGATTTCCGTTATCCCGCTTGGGGTGGAAGCAGCGCCGGCGCAGCAGATCAGGCTATCTGGTATCTGACGGCAGGTTATGCTACTCAGGAAACCGATCAGGGCGGTGCCACTGTCTGGAATCAAACTGTTGTAAAGGATCACAGCGAGGTTGAAAACGAGGACGGTACCGTTACCTATACCGTTACTATTAATGAGGGACTGACATTCAGTGACGGTTCTCCCATTACCGTAAAGAACTATCTTGCAAAGCTGTTGGTTTTCTCCAGCCCTGTAGGTATGGAGTCCGGTCATCCCGGCACAGCTGGACAGACATATGTTGGTTATAGTTCCTTTAATGCTTATACCGGAGAGGAAGCAGAGGGTGCTACCAAGGAGTTTTCCGGTGTCCGCATGTTAGACGATTACACCTATTCATTAACTGTTTCTGCTGACTATCTGCCTTACTATTTTGCATTTACTTATGCAGGACTGTCTCCTGAACCCCTGGGATTGTTCCTTGGCGAAGGCGTAGACATTTTTGACGATGGAAACGGTGTATACCTGAGCGATTCTTTCTATGAGAAGGATGGCGACAGCTATGTAAAGGCTACTGAGATTGCAGGAAACCGTTACGATGTTACAAAGTATCCTTATTCCGGTCCTTATGTAATCAGCGAGTGGGATGCTTCCACAAAGCAGGCTACACTGACCAAGAACCCTGAGTTCAAGGGTAACTTTGAGGGTCAGGTGCCTTCTATCGAGACAATCGTATATGTAAAGGTTATTGAAGAAACTCAGTTGGCACAGCTGACCAGCGGCGGCGTTGATGTTTTGAGCGGTATTACCGGCGGCGAAGCAACAGCAGCAGCACTGGCAGTTGTTGATGACGTGAACTTCTCCGAGGTTCACTATCAGAGAGCCGGATATGGTAAGATTGAGTTTGAATGTGACTTTGGTCCTACCATGTTCCCCGAGGTTCGTCAGGCAATTACTTATCTGTTGAACCGTACCGAATTCTGTCAGGCATTTACCGGTGGTTACGGTGTGGTTGTAGATGGCCCTTACAGCCCTGACTTTACTATGTGGCAGGCAGTAAGAGATGATATCGAACTGATTGACTACTCCTTCTCTCCCGAGAATGCAAAGAAAGTATTGGAAGATGGCGGCTGGATTTATAATTCCAAGGGTGAAGCTTTTGTGGAAGGCGCTACCGGCGTTGACGCAGTACGTTATAAGAAACTGACCGCAGAAGAAGCTGAAGTTTTGGACGGAGTAAATAAGACCTACGCTTCTGTTGCAAACACAGATGGTGTAACTTATCAGACTGTTGAGGTAAACGGTGAGTACTATATGCCTTTGGTAATCAACTGGTTTGGTTCCACTCCCAACCCTGTAACAGATTTGATTTCCACAACTTTGGCTAACAGCTCCGATTTGGCTGCTGCCGGTATGGTAATCCGTTCCACTACAGGTGACTTCAACCAGATGCTTGGTGAGATTTATCGTGAGCCTACTTACGGTTACGGCGGAACACCTACCTTTGGTATGTTCAACCTGGCAACCGGTTGGAATAATGCAATTTATGATTATTCTTATAACTGGTCTCTGGATCCTATGTATTTTGATTACTCTGCTAACAAGCTGTATGACGAGTATGACAAGGCATTCCCTTATGACCTGACGGCAGAAAAGCTGACTTACGAGCAGGCAATGGAGGCATCCGGCGGTAAGTTGGGTATGGATTATCTGTCTATGGCAATGGTATATAATGCAACCACCGAGGATGAGTACAACCAGTGGTGGATGGCTTACATCGAGAGATGGAATCAGCTGATGCCCGATATTCCTTTGTACTCCAACTACTACTATGATGTATATAATTCCAAGATTGAAAACTTCAATACAAGCCCGTTCTTTGATCAGCGCAGAGCTATCATTTATGCAAACGTAAAGGGCCACTAAGATTTAGTTTTTGTTTCAAACCAGTAAAAGAAAACAGGAATGGGGCAGACGTGATGTACTGCCCCATTCCCATATCAATATATAAAAAAGGAAGTACAATATGGGTAAGTATATATTGAAAAGACTCGGCTATATGATTGTAGTACTGCTGATTCTCTCTTTTATAATGTTTCTTGTATACTCCATCATTCCCTTTGACCGGGCGGTGGCAGAAGCAGAGCAGTATAAACAGAGTCTGAAAAACAATCCAAGAGCAGGAGAACTCTATGATGCCAAGATTGAGGAACTACGCCGTGAGCTGGGAACAGATCAAAATGTGGTCGTGCGTTATTTGGGATGGATTGGATTAGCACCGATTAACGGTGAATACAAGGGAATTCTTCAGGGGAATTTAGGTTATAGCTATCAGTATGACCGTCCGGCGCGGGATGTACTGGCGGAACCGATGAGGAATACCATTTTTATAAATATCTTTGCAACTGCTTTTGGCTTAGGAATTACGATACCTTTAGGTATTTTTTGCGCTGTACACAGAGGTAGCAGAAGGGATACTGCTGTTCAGGTAGGTACGATTGTGGGTTATAGTATCCCGACTTTTATTACAGCAATCGTTTTTATCTGGCTATTTGCTATTACACTGGGTTGGTTTCCGGTTTCAGGTATGAAGACTCCGGGAAGCAATTTTACCGGCTTTGCTAAACTGAAGGATGAACTTTATTATATGGCTTTGCCACTGATTGTCATGACTTTCTCATCTCTGGGTGGCATGACACGTTATGTCCGGGCTTCCATGTCGGAGGCACTTTCATTGGACTGCATACGTACTGCCAGAGCAAAAGGTTTGGTGGAAAAAACAGTCATTTACAGCCATGCTTTTAGAAATGCCCTGATACCTATTATTACTCTTGTAATTGGTTGGTTTACCGGTATTTTCTCTGGTTCAATTGTAATTGAAAATATCTTCGGCCTGAACGGAGTGGGTCGTATTTATATATTAAGCTTAAATAACAAGGATTTTGAAGTGGTATTGTTGCTTCAAATGTTCTATGTCATCATTGGTCTTTTGGGTAATCTGATTATTGATATTGCATATGGAATTGCAGATCCCAGAGTTCGTGTAAATAAGTAAAGGAGGAAAAGAACATGAAAAAAGATAAAAAATCCTCCCGCAAAGAATTTGTTTTGTTTCGATGGCTGCGCAGAATGTTTTTTGGCGCATCCAAGGAACTGACAATGGCTGATGAACGTTACGATAGCCCGTCCAAACTGGCTGTTAAGCGTTTTTTTCGTAGGCCTCTTGCAACTGGTGCGGTAGTTGTGTTATTGGGTATGTTTTTGTTTGTATTCATTGGTTCGGCAATTTCACCTGCGGATTTGACGGAGACCGGGAGTGAGATGCTTCACACCAATATGGCGCCGACCCAGAGTCTCATGAAGCTTCCCAAACAGATGAAGGATGGAGCGGTGGATATCTCCTCCAGAGGTACCTTTACCATCGGTCTGGATACCGAAGGACAGGTCTACATGTGGGGATACTATTTCAATGTTTCAGGTGATGAGGCAAGGAATGTCATGACCATTCCTGAGGAAGTGAAAAACAGCAAGATTGCCCATGTGGCGGCAGGCTCTGACCATTGTGTTGCTATCTCTGAGGACGGTCATGTGTATGCCTGGGGTGAATATGACAACGGTCAGTATGGTCTGAACGGTAGTATGATTGCCTCTGCTCGTAAGGAGCCGGACGAACTTTTGGAGGGGACGATTGATGCGTCCGCTGTAAAACAACTGATATGTGGAAATCAGGTTACAGCAATACTCATGGAGGATGGTACTATTTATGCATGGGGAAATGACGGTTTGTGCGCTACAAACTTATCTTCCGTGATTAAGCATGGCAAACAGGATAGCAAACTTGTGAAATTGGCTTTTACCAATGATGGCTTATATGGAATCGATGAAAATGGCGCTTTTGTCAGTGGTAAGAGTACAAAGTTTAATCTTGTTACTGTGAAGGATGAAAACGGGAGAAGTGTTTCTGTAGATATATATGAATATATCGGAGACCGTAAGATTGTCGATATTGCCGCAACCGGCAACGCGATTGCATTGGTGGCAGACGACGGTGAGATCATTGTATCAGGAATGAAAGAGCCGCTTCCGGAACTCAGAGAAGGTGAGAAGGCAGTATCTGTTTCCGGAGGTACAAGACATTTTGTTTTGGTTACCGATCAGGGAAGAGTTTATGCATGGGGACAAAATTACCGTAAACAGTGTGAAGTGCCGAATGATTTTTCCGAAGCCGGTGTAGTGGATAAGGTATTTGCCAGCGGCTTCCAGAATTATGCCTTCAAGGATGGCAAGTTTGTAGACAATTGGGGCTTGAAGGGATATATCATGGGCACGGATGATATGGGACGAGATGTGTTTAACCGTATCATGAACGGCGGTAAGATGACGATGACGGTAGGTGCTGTGGCAGTTATTGTCTCCACGATTATCGGTATTATTGTAGGTTGTATTTCGGGCTACTTTGGTGGTGCGGTTGATATGTTGCTGATGCGTGTTACTGAAATATTCGGCGCAATTCCGTTCCTGCCATTTGCCCTATGCCTGTCAGCAATTTTTAAATCGTCAAATATTCGTGAAAATACCCGTATATTTATTATTATGCTTATTTTGGGTGTATTATCATGGACAGGACTGGCAAGACTGGTCAGAGGTCAGATTCTGGCAGAACGTGAGAAGGAGTTTGTAACAGCAGCTCGTGCCATGGGTGTGAAGGAGAAAAGAATTGCCTTCCGGCATATTCTTCCCAATATCATCTCAGTGTTACTCGTTACGGTGACACTGGACTTTGCCGGATGTATGTTGACAGAATCTTCACTTTCTTATTTGGGATTCGGTGTGCAGCTTCCTCGCCCTACATGGGGTAATATGTTGGACGGCTCCCGTAATGCGTTGGTAATTCAGTCTTATTGGTGGAGATGGCTGTTCCCTGCCTTGTTCCTTTCTATTGTTGTAATTTGTATCAATATCATCGGCGATACTTTGCGCGATGTATTTGACCCGAAATCGGAGGTGGAAAAATAATGTCTAAACCATTGCTTGAAGTAAAAAACCTTCGTACTTTTTTTAAAACAAGAAATGGTATTGTGAAGGCCGTAAACGATGTTTCCTATTCCATTTATCCGGGACGTACTCTGGGTATTGTAGGCGAGTCGGGATCCGGGAAAAGCGTCAGTGCCATGAGTGTTCTGCGACTTTTGGATGCTAACGGCTATATCGCAGGTGGTACTGTTACTTTTGACGGTCAGGATCTTGCTAAAGTGTCAACACAGAAAATGTGTCATATTAGGGGGAATCGGATTTCTGTAATTTTCCAAGAGCCCATGACAAGTTTAAATCCTGTTTTTACCATAAAGCGTCAGCTGTCAGAGCCCTTTATGATTCACCAGAATATGAGCAAAAAGGAGGCTGCAGCAAAGTGTATTGAAATGCTGCGTGCCGTTCAAATTCCAAATCCTGAGGCCGTAGCCCGCCAGTATCCTCATCAGCTTTCGGGAGGTATGCGGCAACGTGTGATGATTGCCATGGCTTTAGCATGTAAGCCGGACATTCTGATTGCGGATGAGCCGACTACCGCACTCGATGTAACAATTCAGGCCCAGATATTAAGACTGATGAATGAACTGCAGAAGGAAAACGGAACTGCAATTATGTTTATTACCCATGATTTGGGTGTCATCAATGAGATGGCAGATGATGTGGTAGTCATGTATTGTGGACAGGTAGTGGAGCAGGCCCCTGCAAGAGCTATTTTTACGGATTGTAAACAAAGTCATCCTTACACGGAGGGATTAATGTTTTCTATTCCACGTTTGAACGACAACCGTAAAAAGCTTGATCCTATTCCGGGAACTGTACCTCATCCGTTGGATTTGCCCAAGGGATGTAAGTTTGCGCCCCGTTGTAAGTATTGTACGCAGAAATGCATCGACCAGGAACCGGAGCTTGTACAGGTAGCGGAGGAACAGTGGATCCGTTGCTTCTATCCTGATAAGGAAGAAAGGAGGAGTGAATCCCATGGAAAAATTACTGTCAATAACTAATTTAAAAAAGTATTTTCCTGTGGCTAAGTCCTCTATTTTTGCAAAACAGATGTATGTCCGTGCGAATGAAGATATTTCTATTGACATATATCGGGGTGAGACATTTGGTCTGGTAGGAGAATCCGGATGTGGTAAGTCCACACTGGGACGTGTGTTGCTTCAGCTTTATGAACAGACTGCCGGCAGTACAATGTATTACGGAAGAACTCTTGAAAGTGTGGCTCCGGCATATGTGCTGGATACTCTTTCGAAGGCTGAAAAATATATCGAAAAATACCTTAAGGCTGAAAAGCATGCGGAGGAGTTATCCAAAAAGTGTGACGAATTAGGCGAGGAAGCAACCTTTTTTGACTTACAGAACAAGAATCTGGCATTGTGTGATGCCCAGACTGCTCTGGATTATTGCGCAAAAATTTTAGGTGGATTCATGGTTCGTGAGACACGAAAGGGTGCCTCCCTGCTCCATGAAAAGTATAAAAACAGCTTTCAGGCAGCTGCAATTTCCGCAAGACTGGATGATATCTCTCTCGAGATAGATGTTCAGGAAAGCATGATGGAGGATAACCCTTCAAAGACCCAGCAGATTCAGCGGAAAATTGCAAAGCTTGAGGCGAAGAAAAAGAACTTGCTTGCAGAACAGGAAAAGTATCTGGCTACCGCTGAAAAATTTGAAAAAGAATTGACTCAATTGAAAGCACCTTATGCTGAAGATGAGGAATTTGCGAAGTATGAAGCCATGCTGGATAACGGTGTGGACTTAAAACGATTGAAGTACAAGGAGATGCGTTTTTTGCGGAAGGATTTGCAGATTATTTTCCAAGATCCGTATTCATCGTTGAATCCTCGTATGACAGTGGGACGTATCATTGAAGAAGGACTGGTAACTCACAAATTTTTCAAACCCGGATCCAAAAAGATGCAGAAGTATGTCTTTGACATTATGAATTCCTGTGGTTTGCAGAATTATATGTATAATCGTTATCCTCATCAGTTTTCAGGCGGACAGAGACAGAGGATATGTATTGCCCGTTCTCTGGCTGTAAAGCCTAAATTTGTGGTTTGTGATGAGTGTGTTTCTGCTCTGGATGTTTCTATCCAGTCGCAGATTATCAATTTGCTTCAGGAATTGAAGGAGAAGGAAGGGCTTACCTATCTCTTTATCTCTCATAATCTCTCTGTTGTCCGTTATATTTCGGATCGTATCGGAGTGATGTATCTGGGCAATATGGTTGAAGTGGCAAAAACAGACGATATTTTCAAAGACCCGCGTCATCCTTATACGATTGCGCTGTTGTCTTCTATACCTACCACGGATCCGGACAGCCTGACAAAGGAACGTATTATTTTGGAAGGTAATATACCAAGCCCTATCAAACCGCCCTCCGGATGTAAGTTCCACACGCGTTGCTTTATGGCTTGCGATAAGTGTAAGCGCGTTCCCCCCACGCTTCAGGAGGTTGCACCGGGACATTATGTGGCATGCCATTTTGCGGAGCAAAAAAAGGTGGATGAAGACGGAAAGTATCTGTTTGATGTAAAAATTACAACAAATCAGAGATAGAACCAACAGAAGCGATTCATTTTTGAGTTTGGCAGGAACGGTGAAGTGAGAGGAAATATGAGAAACTTTTGGAAGAGAATACCGAAAGAAACAGATTTTGATAAAGAGGAACAACTGAAGCAGGAACCATTGGAAAAGAAAGACATACCGGCTATGCTGTTTGCATCGCTTATTTCTGTTTTCCTGCCTGTTCTCTTAATTTTGCTTCTTTTCGCCGGACTCTGTTATCTGCTGTTTGCAGGCTTTTAGCGAACGGAGTTGAAGCTATCCGATTTGAATTAAGCCAAAAAAAGTAGTTGAATTGTGAAACGGACTGTGCTATAATCATTATTGTGTGCGTGCATAGTCTGTTTTTATGCCAAGAGCGCACAGGAAAATGCAAGTACCCTTGGGAGGTGTAATATAAATGGGAGCATTAAGGATTGCGCTGACAATTGTTTTTATATTGATTTGTGCGGCACTGGTTGTGTTGGTACTGATGCAGGAAGGTAAATCTGCAGGTCTTGGTTCCATCAGCGGAGCGGCAGAAACTTATTGGGGAAAGAACAAGGGACGTTCCATGGAGGGACGCCTTGTAAAAATTACCAAGTGGCTGGCTGTTTTGTTTATGGTCATTGCGGTTATACTGAATTTGAATGTATTTTAAGTTACCGTCTGAAACACTCTTGTGATACTCACAAGAGTGTTTTTTCGTAAGACACAAAATCGCATACCGGGAATAACGCTCAGGTGTGCCGGTGTCGGACAGGAGAGCTATGACAAACAGCGATATGAGAGAAAAGAGAAAAAAGGTTATTTGTGATTTGGTGAATGACTCCATGTATGTCCCCATGAAAGAAAAGGAGCTTGCCATGTTTTTGCAGGTGGCTAAGGAGGACAGGGAGGAGTTTCGGAGCATATTGCAGGAGCTTTTAGCGGAAGGCAGTCTGATGCTGACGCTGAAAGGAAAATATATGAAGTCCAACGGAAAGGTACTGACAGGAACTTATATCAGTAATTCCAAAGGCTATGGGTTTGTTGAAGTGGAAGGGCGTGAGGAAGATTTGTTTATCCCTGAGGATAAGACAAACGGCGCCTTTCATAAGGATATTGTACAGGTGGCACTTTTGCCGGCGGGTAGCGGGAAGCGTCAGGAAGCTCAGGTAATAAAAATTATTGCCAGAGGGATGACACAGATAGTAGGCACCTTTGAACGTTCCAGAGATAATTACGGGTTTGTAGTGCCGGATAATGCCAAGCTTCCCCAGGATATTTTTGTACCGAAAGAGCGTTCTAAAGGTGCAATGAGCGGGCATAAGGTTGTGGTCGAAATCACGGACTACGGGACCGACCAACGAAGCCCCGAGGGTAAAATTGTTGAAATCCTGGGACATATCAACGATCCGGGAGTGGATATCATGTCCATTGTCAGAGGCTACGAGCTTCCGGTAGAGTTTTCGGAAAAGATTATGAATCAGGTGGAGCGCGTCTCTCAGGAAGTCTCCGATGCTGACAGGGCAGGGCGCAGGGATTTGAGAGATGTGACCATGGTGACAATAGACGGAGAGGACGCAAAAGACTTGGACGATGCGGTCAGCGTTTCTTTTGAGGGTGAGAAATATCATCTGGGAGTACACATTGCTGATGTAACCAATTATGTGCAGGAAAATTCCGCTTTGGACAGAGAGGCTTTAAAAAGAGGAACTAGTGTCTATCTGGTCGACCGTGTGATTCCTATGCTGCCTCATGCGCTTTCAAACGGTATTTGCTCCTTGAATGAAGGGGTAGACCGCCTTGCTTTGAGCTGTCTGATGACCATAGATTTAAAGGGTGAAATAACAGATTATGAAATCTGTGAGTCTGTTATCCGCGTCAATCGCAGGATGTCTTACACAGTGGTAAAGAAGCTGTTGGAGGGAGAGAATGTATCAGCAGAGCCTGCACAGGGAAGTGGGAAAGCTGTGACAAAAGAGTCAGAAAAGATAGCTTCCAAGATGCGAGAAATTGCAGCTTTGCAGGAAGAGTATAAGGAATTACTTCCCATGTTCAAGGAGATGGAAAAACTGGCCGGAATTCTTCGTGAGAAGAGAAGAAAAAGGGGCTCTATCGACTTTGATTTTCCGGAATGTAAAATCTACCTGGATAGGGACGGACATCCGCTGGATATAAAGCCCTATGAACGAAATGTGGCTACGGATATTATTGAGGATTTCATGCTTGCCGCCAATGAGACTGTGGCACAGCATTTTTACTGGATGGAGCTTCCCTTTGTGTATCGAATTCATGATGTGCCGGATGGGGAAAGAATACAGAAGCTTTCTGCCATTATTAATAATTTCGGCTATTATATGAAGTCCATAGGAAGAGCCGGAGCCAAGGTGAGCAGCGAGGAAATTCACCCCAAGGAGATACAGAAGCTGTTGGCCAAGATTGCGGGAACACCGGAGGAGGCTATGATCAGCCGTCTGGCTCTGCGCAGCATGAAACAGGCAAAGTACAGCACGGAGTGCACCGGGCATTTTGGTCTGGCCTGTCCCTATTACTGCCATTTTACCTCGCCCATTCGCCGATATCCGGATTTACAGATTCACCGGATTATCAAGGAACAGCTTCGGGGAAGAATGAATGAGGAGCGCATCGCCCATTATCGGGAGATTCTGCCGGAGGTGGCAAAGCATTCTTCGGAGACGGAGCGAAGGGCCGATGAGGCGGAGCGGGAAACCGACAAGCTGAAAAAAGTGGAATACATGGAAGACAGAATCGGGGAGAACTTTGACGGAGTTATCTCCGGCATTACAGGCTGGGGCATCTATGTGGAACTTCCCAATACTGTGGAAGGGTTGGTGCATGTGTCAAAGCTGTCCGGAGATTATTTTTACTATAACGAGAAAGCCTGCGAGATGGTAGGGGAAGCAACGGGGCGTACTTTTAAGCTGGGTATGCCGGTTACTGTATGTATTGACGGGTGCGACAGGTTTACAAGGACAATCGATATGTCACTGGTGTAAAAACGCTATAACAATTAAACTGCAGGTTTATTGCTTTTTTCAATTAAAATGGATAGGATGTATATAAAGGCAGGAGGTGAGACAGATGGCAAAGCAAAAAGAAGCACAGAAGCTGATTGCCAACAATAAAAAGGCCTTTCACGATTATTTTATCGACGAAACCTATGAGGCGGGGGTTGCTCTGCACGGCACAGAGGTAAAGTCCATGCGCATGGGAAAGTGCAGTATCAAAGAGTCCTTTATCCGTATTGAAAACGGGGAAGTCTTTGTTTATGGTATGCATGTCAGTCCTTATGAGAAAGGAAATATCTTTAACAAAGACCCGCTGAGGGTAAAAAAGCTATTGATGCACAAATACGAAATCAACAAGCTGGCGGGGAAAATTGCAGAGAAAGGTTATACTTTGGTGCCCTTACAGGTATACTTTAAAGAAGGAAAAGTAAAGGTAGAGGTAGGCTTGGCAAGAGGTAAAAAGCTCTATGACAAGAGAGAAGACATCGCAAAGAAGGATGTCAGGAGAGAGACGGAAAGAGAGTTTAAAATTAAAAATCTCTAAATTTTAGCTGATTTGTTGACAGCCTGAGAGAAATTCCATATACTTTAGTAGCAGGTGGAACAACACCTGAGAATTCGGGGTAGTAAAGGTTTCGACAGGGGTCTTGCAGCTGGAGAAGCTATCCGTTGCGACACGTTAATCGCACAATTAAACTAAACGCTGAAGATAATAATCAGTTAGCATTTGCAGCGTAAACCGAACTTGTTCGGCTCGCTGTGAGTGACGCGCCTTATGGCGCTCGTCCGTTCCGGGGCACTCACACTTCGGAATCCGGGCGTCGACTATGTGAGAAACGACACGCGTTAAGCTTTGCGCGCGCGGGCGTAATATGAAGCTACCTTAAGCTGCAGATTGTTTGTTTTCTGTGGCGGTAGGGAACAGGGCGGGCAAGGCCGCCCCCAAAAACGAACTATGATAGTAGAAGGACAGGGAATGGGCTTTTGGACACGGGTTCGACTCCCGTCTACTCCATCCGGGAAAGGAAGGCAATCGTTTGGCGGTTGTCTTCTTTTTTTGTCAGGTTACGGGCAATATGCACTCCGGAAATGCTTACTTGAGAGTACCGGCTGTCAGAATACGCTTTTTTTCCTGAACCAAATAATGTATAATACAAAGGTATATGCAGTAAACATATCATTTTGGGAAATATGAGCGGGAAGAAAATCAGTAGGAATTTTGATGGAGGGATAGAGTATGCCGAGTCCGGAAAAATTTTAGAAATCATTAGTAAATTTTGGTGTTGATGATGATATCATAATAAAAATCAATGAATGGAATGCCTGTTGTAAAGGCGGAGCAAGAGAAAAAGCATCAAAAGCCTTTGCCAAAGAAAATGCACAGCTTTCCATGGATGAAAAGCTTGAGAGAATAAAGGGAGTTCCCAATATGGGAATACCTTTCAGGAATGAAGACGGGACAATCACTGTAAACGCAGTAAGCTATTCTGACGGGGAAAAGTATTTATGTGCATGTTCCAATTTTAACAGACTTAAATATGACTATGATGTATCAAAAAATTATTGCTTTTGCTGTGCGGGGCACTTTAAACATCATTATGAAATCATGTTGGGAGTACAATTGAAAACTTTAGAAATTGTGTCTTCTCCATTGGATAGTAATGGGAAAAATCCTTGTGTGATTAAATTTACAGTCTTATAGAGGTAATGTCAAGTAATATTCGTGTGGTTAATCATAATTATTAGATTCAAAGATGTGAGTGCTAAGGGGAGGGAATAATAATGCGTGATTTGTTTCTGATGGATCAAAAGGATTATTGTCCAAACGGGAAGGTGTTTAGCAGACCGTCGGTAAGAGCAGTCATCATAAAGGATGGGAAAGTACTGTTAATTTACTCGAAAAAATATGACTACTATAAGTTTCCGGGCGGAGGAATCGAAAAGGACGAAGACCATGCTGCGGCATTGCTTCGGGAGGTGGAGGAAGAAAGCGGTTATCGTATTATTCCGGATACCATAGAGGAATTCGGAAGAGTGTGCAGACGCCAGAAGGATAGCTTCTGCGAAGACGATATTTTCGAGCAGGAAAATTTCTACTATTTTTGTGATATTGAGGAACTTCGGGGAGAGACTCACTTGGACGATTATGAAGATGAAGAAGGTTTTACAGCTGTATGGATGGAGCCCTTTGCAGCCTCAAATCATAATCATTACAGCCGAAATAAAGGTGCAGATCAGTACATGATTCAGCGGGAGGAAAAGGTGCTTGATCTTGTAGACCTGGAAATCCGGAAACGTGAGCGGAAAGCACATGAGAAGGCTACAATTGCGTCACTTGGCAGGCTTGATTATGCGGACATGCTTTCCTTTGTGGAGAGGACACTTAAGAAGTCCTGTTCAGAGAATATTGGAGCCAAAACAGATATTGCCTATAGCAGATTTGAACACACGAAGCGTGTCCTCGGTTGGGCTAAGCGTTTGTACGATATGACTGACAACAAGGACGAATTGGACTATGAAAATATTATAATAGCAACAATTTTTCATGATGTAGGTCGTAACGTGTCACAGGATACAGGCATTCCCCATGCACAGGCCGGAGTACCTATTACACGGAAATATCTACTTGAGCAAGGGTTTGAACCTGAACGGGTAGAGGATATATGTTCGCTTGTGGGAGGTCATTCGGATAAACACCGGATGAAGGATAAAGATATTGATCAGAACCTTCTGCTTTTGATGGAAGCAGATCTTCTGGATGATATGGGTGCATTGGGTATTGTCATGGACTGTATGATTACCGAGAAGCGTAATCCGGAGGCATGCTTTACAGATTGCCTTGACCATATTGAAAGGTATACTTATCGCATTCAGCAGGACAATCCCATGGTGACTGCTGTCGGAAGACAACTGTGGGATAGGAAAACACAGCTTGTTCATTCTTTTGTAGATGCTTTAAAAGAGGATGTCATTCTGTAGATGTGTTTATTTCAATAGTTGTATCAACACCCTAAAATGTAGTAGAATACATTTATATTCATTTGACACAAAATAATACAAAGACAGACATCATTTTCGGGAGGAAACAACATGGCGGACAATGAAGAACGCTCGGTGGGAGGCTACCTCTTTTATACGGATAGGGATGCCAAAATAGCTGAAGCTGAGTTACAGAAAATTGAATACCTGGAAGCCCGTATCGATTATTCCAGACCGGAGAGCATTCTGATGGTTTACGAAAAGACGATTCATGAGAGAATTTTCCGAACCCCTGTGGGATTACAATACTTAAAAGGTTTACGGGATTTTCTGTTGGAACAGCCTGAAATCAATCCGGAGGACGTACCGGATATTCCCCTCTACAGCACCTTTGGCGGAGAACTGCGCAGTCAGGGCAATCCGGCCAAGAACAGAATAAAACCTTCACGGGAGAAAACAGAAAAACAGAAGCAGTTCTTTCGGATTTCCGTTATCCTCAATGTGTTGCTTGTATTGGCGATTATTGCCATGTTTACCATTACCTTAAAAAGTGATAATCCGAATATACTCAATTATGAGAAGGCAATCACAAACAAATATGCTGCATGGGAACAGGAACTGACGGAGAGAGAGCAGCGAATTCGGGATAAAGAAAGAGAACTTCATATTGAGAGTAACGTGACAGAAGAAAATTGAGATTTTTCACAGAAAAGACATAATGTGTGTGTAAAATAGATTTCATGAATTGAAGGATAAGCGGTGTGAGAAAATATGGACAAACTAAAAATTTTGGTTGTGGATGATGAAAGCAGAATGAGAAAGCTGGTTCGGGATTTCCTGGTAAAAGCCGGTTATGACGTGGTGGAAGCCGGAGACGGTGAAGAGGCACTGGACTGCTTTTATAATCAGAAAGATATTGCTCTGATTGTACTGGATGTAATGATGCCCAAGATGGACGGCTGGCAGGTCTGTCGGGAAATCCGGAATAATTCAAAGGTGCCGGTTATCATGCTGACGGCAAGAGGGGATGAACAGGATGAGCTACAGGGCTTCAAACTGGGTGTGGACGAGTACATCTCAAAGCCCTTCAGCCCCAAGATTCTGGTAGCTCGAATAGAAGCCATTTTGCGCCGCACCAATCAGATATCAGGTGACGAGAAGCTGAGCTGTAACGGTATTGAAATTGACAAGGCAGCACACCAAGTCTTTATTGATGGGGAACCTATCGACTTAAGTTACAAGGAGTTTGAACTGCTGACTTATTTCGTGGAAAATAAGGGCATCGCCCTGTCCAGGGAAAAGATTTTAAACAACGTCTGGAATTACGATTATTTCGGCGATGCCAGAACCATTGATACTCACGTTAAGAAGCTCCGAAGCAAGATGGGCGAAAAAGGCGAAATGATAAAAACCATCTGGGGCATGGGCTACAAATTAAGCGAAGACAGTGAGTAAAGTAATGCGACCTGCAAATTTATTTGAAAGGTCGCATTTATTTTACGAACGTACGGATATGAAATAACGGCGCTCGCAGAGCGGAGTTATGAATGGACGCGACCGCGGGAGTGCGAAGCACGGAGCGGTCGGTCTGCGCGTGGAGGAACGAGTTATTTTCTGAAAGGGATGAGATTCTTGCTATTTATAGTTGTAAACAGGCAATCGCCACAGAGTGGTTGACCAATAGAGAGACAAAAGCCTTCCCGCACCGGCCAAAGTACAGGGAAGGTTTTTGTTATGTTAGTGATAAATTGAATAAAGGAAGATTTTCACTGCCATGCATGTACTGTTACGCAAAATATGATATAATCAATACTATAAAATTGCAGAAGACAAGGCTAAGTGTATATTCTTGTTTAGTGGTATGATGTTCTTTCGCTTTTGTTAATTCTTACTTTAATCTGCCGATAACATATATGTACAAGGATGTAGTTATCAAAATCATAAGGATGTGGTATTATTATGAAGATAACGGAAGCAAGGCAGATTTACGGAAATCAGATTAAGGCTCATATGAATAAGGAGAATCTGCAGACACCGGAAAGGTTTAGTAATTAGATGAGAAAGCATTCCATAAAAAGACAATTTGCCGGAATATTTATTGGGCTGATGGCCGGCACAATGTTGGTGTATTGGTTTATTAATAATATTTTTCTGGAAGAATATTATGTTCGAAGCAAGACGAGAATCATTCAAGAGGCTTATGAGACAATCAGTCAAGCGGCAAACAGCGATACCTACGGTACGGATGATTTTACGCAGGAACTGAACAATGTGTGCAGCGTTTCAAATCTGACGGTCTGCATCATGGATTCCAACTCTCAGACGAAATATGTTTCCACAAACGGCGGAAGAGAGCTGGAAGCACAGTTGATTGGATATATCTTCGGTTTTGAACAGCCGCCTACAAGAGTAATCGAAGAGGGTGAAGATTATATTATCCAGGTGATAAAAAGCAATAATGAAGAGTTTTTGATGATGCTTGGTAGATTGAGTTCCGGTATTTCCTTTATCATGAGGACTCCGTTAGAGAGTATCCGGGAGAGTGCACAGGTTGCGAATCGTTTCTTTGCTTATGTGGGAGTATTGTGTACTTTGACGGGTGGCATCATCATCTGGTTTGTGTCGGGAAGAATTACAAAGCCTATCATGAGCCTGAATCGTATTTCGGAGCAGATGGTACATCTGAACTTTGAGGCTAAATATGAGGGTAAATCGAAAAATGAAATCGGGATGCTCGGGGAAAATATCAATAAATTGTCTGAGTCGTTGGAAAAGTCTATCTCGGAGTTGAAGACAGCAAACAATGAATTACAGAAGGATATTGAAAAAAAGGAAGAAATCGATGAGATGCGCAAGGAATTTCTGGCCAATGTGTCTCATGAGCTGAAGACTCCCATTGCCCTGATTCAAGGATACGCGGAAGGACTGGCAGAAAGCGTCAACGATGATCCTGAAAGCCGCAGCTTCTATTGCGAAGTTATTATGGATGAGGCTGCCAAGATGAATAATATGGTTCAGAAGCTTTTGACGCTGAATCAGTTGGAGTTCGGCAATGATGTAGTAACGATGGAGCGTTTTGATATTACAGCTTTGATTCGAAATTACCTTCAGTCCGCGGCAATACTGACAAAGCAACATGAAATACAGGTGTGTATGGAGGAGAAACCTTCCATATATGTATGGGGTGATGAATTTAAGATTGAAGAAGTCTTTACAAATTACTTTTCTAATGCAGTGAATCATTGCAGCGGTGATAAGAGAATTGTAGTGACGTTGGAACAGAAGGACAATTTGGTACGGGTGGGAGTATTTAACACAGGTGAGCCGATTCCGGAGGAGGCATTGCCGCATCTTTGGGAGAAATTCTATAAGGTGGACAAGGCAAGAACCAGAGAGTATGGCGGAAGCGGTGTAGGACTTTCTATTGTCAGGGCAATTATGGAATCCTTAAACAGACAGTATGGAGTGGAGAATTACCAAAACGGTGTTTTGTTCTGGTTTGAACTGGAAGTGTGTGAAAAAGAGTAAAGTTTTTAGTGGGAGTATTTATGAGGGAAGATGAAATTACCTATACGAAAGTAATTCTGGTGGGAGTGGATACCGGCGAGGAGCAGGATTTCGAGCATTCCATGGATGAACTTGCCAGTTTGGCTGAAGCTGCCTATAAAAAGGTAGTCGGGATTGTGATTCAGCGCATGGAGGCTGTAAATAGAGCGCTATATATCGGAACCGGAAAGGTGACTGAGGTAAAAGAGTATGCAAAAATGACAGAAGCGGAGGAGATAGTGTTCGACAATGCGCTTTCTCCTTCTCAGGTGCGCAATCTAGGCAGAGAATTGGAATTGCCTATTTTAGACAGAACCAATCTAATTCTGGACATTTTTGCAATTCGGGCAAAAACAAAAGAAGCAAAGCTGCAGGTGGAAACTGCAAGGCTACATTACATGCTGCCCAGATTGGTGGGCATGCGGGAGAACCTAAGCAGACAGGGCGGTACCGGAGGAAGCATGAGTAACAAGGGCGCCGGAGAAACGAAGCTTGAGTTGGACCGTCGAAAGATAGAGCATCGAATCAGCGAACTGAAGAAAGAACTGGAAGCGGTAGCAAAAAACCGGAATACCATGCGCAAAAAGAGAGGTCAATCCAGAACGCCTCAGGTAGCCTTGGTAGGATATACCAATGCAGGAAAGTCTACCATCATGAACAGACTGGTGGATAGATACGGAGAGAGCGGGGAAAAGACCGTATTGGAAAAAGATATGCTTTTTGCAACCTTGGATACCTCGGTGCGAAATATCCGCACTACTGATAACAAGCCCTTTTTTCTGGTAGATACGGTTGGGTTTATTCATAAGCTTCCCCATGGACTGGTTAAGGCATTTCAATCCACTTTAGAGGAAGTAAAGTATGCGGATTTGCTTGTTCAGGTGGTAGATCTTTCAGATGAACATTATAAACAGCAGATGGATGTTACTGCCGAAACATTAAAAGAGCTGGAAGCGGGGGACATTCCAAGAATTGTTGTGTACAATAAGGCGGACAAAGCCGGGCTGGATGATATTCCAAGAATAAGAGAACATCAAATCTACATGGCTGCCGGACAGGAATGTGGACTGGAAGAACTGGTGAAAATGATTCAGGAAGCAGTGTACGGGGACCGTGTGGATGCAGAATTTTTACTACCGTTTGATAAAGGTGCGGTTGTGTCTTATTTGATGGAGAATGCAACAATACTTGACCAAGAATATTGCGAGGACGGAACACGGTTGAAAGTCAGCTGTCATAAAAGTGATGCGGAGAAGTATAGTGCTTACCGATGCGGTTGATGTTACGGACTTTGGACTTGTGTACGGATAAATTGTATTGTATCATAGAAAAAGGCAGTAGCAGTTATAAAGCGTGTATGTAAAGACATAAACAACGGATATGATGATGCGAG
Organism: Lachnospiraceae bacterium; assembly: GCA_022769665.1. GTDB lineage: Bacteria > Bacillota > Clostridia > Lachnospirales > Lachnospiraceae > Acetatifactor. The sequence continues at coordinate 19,021 of JALEIR010000011.1, forward strand.
GATGAGTATGAGAGAAAAATTGGTTGCGGTAATCTTGGCATTGGTGTTTTGCTTTGGATTGACGGGATGCGGAGAAAATCAAATACCGGAAATGACAGATGAAGAACTGCAGGCAGTAGGGGAATATGCGGCTATCACGTTAATGAAGTATGATGCAAGCAACAGAAGCCGACTGGTGGAATTGCCGGAGGAAAGTACTCCGACAGCGCCTGAGGTCAGCGAGCCTGATTCGGAACAGGAGAAGCCTTCCGGAATGGGACCGGTTGATGATACGCCGATAGTGAATCCCGGCGGAGAAGGTATAGATAATTCCTATACTATGGAAGAAGTGATGGAATTACCGGAAGGTGTCAGCGTAAACTATCTGGGGTATGAGTTATGTGATTCTTATCCTCATGATGCGGGGAATGATTTCTTTGCCCTCTCTGCAGTACAGGGAAAACAACTTTTGATTATACAATTTTCCATCGAAAACCATTCCGGACAAGAGCAGAAGATTGATTTACTTTCGAACGGGGTGACTTATCGAATGACCTTAAACGGAAAAGATACCCGCCAGGCATTAATGACGATGCTGCTAAATGATATGTCTACTTATGCAGATGACATATCAGACGGAGATAGTGAACAAGTGGTTTTAGTGTTTGAGGTTAACGAGATGACTGAGACTGATATCTCTGAAATTAGACTTAATCTGAAAAATGAATCAAAAACATATACAATTCAACTGTTTTGATACTATATACAGTTAAATGTTTAGAACAATAAAGTGCTAAAATTGCCGGAAATGCCTGTAAATAAGGCTTTTCCGGCTTTTGAGTTAAATTGTTCAAAAAATTAGAAAAAAATCGAATTTGGGTGTTGACATTCTAGAGAACGAGTGATATACTCAATTTCGTTGCTGAGGGAAACCGATGCAGCTGAGAAACCGAAAAAAGAAATTTTAAAGTTTCAAAAAAGTTGTTGACAAATGAATGATGATGTGATATTTTAAATAAGCTGTCGCTGATTCAGAAAGCGTCAACAAATGTTCCTTGACAAATAAACAGTAATGCAACCCTGAAGATTCCATAGTGAAGAGGTCTGCATCAGCAGAAACGAATCACAATGAAAAAATTCAGAGAACGAGGTTCGAGAAATCGGACCACTCAAAACAACAGTAATGCCAGATAATTTCTGGCAGGACAAAGACTCAAGTTATGAACATTTTAACATGAGAGTTTGATCCTGGCTCAGGATGAACGCTGGCGGCGTGCTTAACACATGCAAGTCGAACGGACTTTTCAT
>JALEIR010000093.1 GCA_022769665.1 Lachnospiraceae bacterium
CCAGAATGGAGATAATGGACTGGATTCTCCGGTCTGTCTCCTTTTCGTAGCTGTCTGCAATCTTGCTTAAGACAGTGTCAATGTTACCGCTTTTGAAGCCGACGGCCACCATCTGACAATGAAGGTTGCTGAAAATTTCAGTTGAGGACAGGGCCTCGGAGAAGCTGTCGCCCTTTTCAAGTGCTTCTTTACACCGGGCAATTTTTTCCTGCATCGCCTTATTTCCGACCAGACCGGAAACCATGTCGAGACCGGAAAAGGTGTCCATACCGCTGCTCATGGTCAATGCCATTCCGCTGGCAAACCGTTCGCAGGCAACGCTTTCGTAGAAGCGCTTCGTCAGAGGAAAGACATTGAAAAAGCGGGTGGTCATGCGCTTGCCGGACTGCGTTTTTGTGGCAAACAGGTACACCAGAATCAAAAGGGCAACCAGTGCCAGAAAGACAACGGAGTAACGGTTCAAATTGGTCCCCAGTTTCAGAAGGGAAGCGGAGAAACCGTTCATTTCGCTGCCCAGCTCGATGAATACCTGATTGAAGATGGGCATTACCTTGCTGATTAAAACAAAGATGATGACTGCCATCATGGCAATCATGATAAAGGGATACGTGATGGCACTTTTAATACCGGAGGCAATATTATCCTCTTTCTCATAGTAATTTGCGAGGCTTGACATACAGACATCCAGATTGCCGGATTCCTCTCCGAGTGTCAGCATATGAATGACATAGTCGGGAAATACCCCGGTGCTTTCCAGTGCCTTCCAGAAAGGTTCTCCCGTCCTGCACACCTCCAGTATGGAGTTAATCAAAGCCTTGCCGGAAGCGGATTTTGTATCGCTCAACATAATGCCCATGCTCTCAACAGGCGGAATACCCGCTTGAAAAAGCATTGCCGCCTGACTGCAAAAGGAAGCAATTTCTTCATTTGATAAAAGTTTCTGGTCTTTCATTTTTCCTAGCATTCTGCCTTTCTCCCTTTAATAAAGTTTTTGCAGCGTATAGTTACTGCCGTCCCCGATAAACTTTTTCAATGCTCTCTCTGAGCTGTTGGCGCCAAAAGTGGGGTCTACAAGCGTCCAGGTGTTTCCGTCAAATTCAATCAATCCGTTCAGCCATCCCGTCTCTTCCGTATAGATACTGATCCAGGCGTGATAAGCATCCTTAGCGTATCCTACCTCAAGTCTGGTGGGAATCTGCTGGCTTCGCAGCATGGCCGCCATGAGTGCGGCGTAATCGAGACAAATACCGGTACCCGAGTTTAAAATCTCATCCACGTTGGTAGTGTAGCCGGTGGGAGGGTCGGAAGCCTTTTCGTAGTCATAGGTGATGGAGCTTACGATATAGTCATAAACGGCGGTTATGACATCCATATCCGTATCGGCCCCCAGACTAAGCTCTGCACCCTTCCTGACGGTTTCGCTCTCCGCATTGAAATTAACATACTGGTTTGGGTAGAGGAACGGTCCGAATTCATCTGAAAGTGCCACAGAAACGGTAGTGTACAGGCATGTAGTGTAACTTGTACCGGAGATATTTTCGTAGATGACAATCTTGTAGCTGCCATCGCCGGAGGACAACGGAAAGGTTTCGTAGCCGTTTCCGTGTAAATCATATGTATATTCTACTGAGTCAGGAGCGGTAATTCTGATTTTTACCTTGGATACCGAGCCGGTGTAGTCGGCCATGATATACCCGCAGTCCGCATGGGAAACATCTATCACAGCCACATCATTGCGGGTTTCATTCGTCCCGGATGCCTCCGGAACCAGACAGACCGGCGTATTGTCCCGGCTGCCGGGAGAGGTGGGAGTTTTTTCAGAGGAAATGTCAGCTTCGCCTGCAGAACCATCCTGGGAAATCTCTATCTTGGAGGGAGAGGAGACAGGCGTATCGGGAATCGTCCGGTCTTCCTGACCACAGCCCGTGAGACTAAAGACTGCCAGAACATATGCAATTGTCAGAGAAAGATAACGGTATTTTCGCATAATGCTCCTCTTAGTGCGGTGTCAAAAGCAGATGCAGGGACTGCTCGTCCGCTATGGGAATGTAAATATTGGATTCCATGCTGTCAATATAGGGGAAACAGTTGATTCCCTTCGATTTGTCAAAGGAAACAGGCGGATGTTTTACCCCGTCCGTTGTTTCCAGAAAAGCCTCCTCATATTGAATGTTAATACCCTCCAGCTGAAGATACAGAATGCCGTCTTCCACATAATCGTCCTTCAGTTTGGCGGAATCGGCAGTAAAACCGGTACTTGAAATTCCAACTATGGGAATAAAGGTCAGAGGATAAATAAATGTCAAAAGCAGCACCAGAAGAAGCAGGATCAACCCCCGGTCGTAGAAGCGGGTATTTGCCTTCTCACGCAGTATCAGCTTGTCAAAAGGAATCGTGTTGGGCGCTTTTGACTCGGCGGCGAAAACATTCTGGAGAATGGTATTTGCCGTATCGATATTCATTTCATAATTCTTCTTTTTTCGAAAAAGCATTTGCCCACCTCCTTATCCTTTTAATTTCTTTCTGAGCGTTTCTTGCCCGTGAGCCAGATAGCGTTTGACGCTGCTGCGGCTGATGTCACAGGCGTCGGCAATGTCTTCCAGTTTCATATTGTTAAAGTAGCGCATAACAATAACCTGATGCTCCTGGAAGGGAAGCTGTTCCAGAGCTTCCATGAGATGCCTGTGTTCCTCTTTCTTCCGATACAACTCCTCCGGATTGGAATCGGGATATTCATCTTCCACATTGTCCAGAAATTCCGGTTCCAATGTGGGAGCGTCGGAATTCTTCAGCTTCTTTGACATATCAAAGCAGACATTGAAGGAGATGCGGTTCAACCATGCAATGAAGAGGGTGGGGTCATTCAGTTTTGAAAGATTCTTAAGAGCCAGTATGTAAACCTCCTGCATGGCATCCTGGGCGAGAAAGTCATCCCGCAGATAATGCCTGGCGTAATTGTACACCTTGCTGTAGGTGAGGGCATACAGTTCAGCGAATGCGTCAGAGTCATTCTGCCTTGCACGGAGAACCAGACCGGCTATATACTGGATGTTCAATTCCTTCATATATTACCCTTCTCTCTGGGTGGAACAGGTCGACAGTTAAGCTTCTTCGTACAGTTTATTATAGGTAGCAATCAAAAGCTCGGGGAAAGCGGTAATGTGAGCCTCGGAGTTCATAATCGAGGCGCTGCGCAGCCGGATGGGCGTGTCGGGATGTTCCCGGTTGTATGCGTCAGTTCCGGCGATTAAGTCATCGTCAAACTGTTTGAGCGTTTCTGCGGTGCATTGATTGATGATGCAAAGAAAATCATTTCCGCCGTTTCGACCGACGGTGCCGAAGGCATCGCCTGCCTTTTCCAGAATGGAGCCGAAATCATGTATCAGATTGTCTCCCGCCTGACGGCCCAGACGTTCGTTGATTTCCGTGAGATTGTCAATGGTAATCATGCAGCAGCCCACGTGATCCATGGACTGCGGGGTATCGTAGGTCCGGAAAATGACATCCAGTCCGTGCCGGTTCGGTATCCCGGTAAGCTCGTCCAGATAGGCAACCTTGTTCAGCTCGTGTGACTCCAGTGCAAAGGAACGAAGCTTACAAAAATCATATATCAGACAGATAAGCTGGAAAATCATCAGAATCCAGACAATCGCACACAGTAAAAAGAGCGGCAGATTGCTGTAGAGAGCCCGGGTTACGGAAGGATTGCATAATAAAATAAGAAAGAAAACAATCTCAATTGCCAATAATATGCCGAACTGAATTATTTTGGCAAGGCGGAAGGATTTCACAAATTTTTTTCCCTGCATGGCGATTCTCCTTATTCGATATTGATCATACAATATTTGAACCTTTCATTATTATAAAGCATTATGAATAAAATGTAAAAGATTTTATTTTTTTTCAACTTTTTTGTATTTTTTTGAACCTTTTCGCAGAATGGGACAGTCTTTACAGTTAGAAAAGGATAAAGGGGCAACGCTTATGAGTATATTACAGACTATTTCCCTTATGCAGGTAAATTACGACCTGGTCGTGCTGGAAGATGAGAGAGTACCTCTGGCACCGTCTGGTAGCGATTACTTCTGGACTACCGTGGTGGTCATGGTGCTTCTGGCACTTGCCGTACTGCTTGCGGTATACCTGATACGATGTAACGGATTCCGCAAGAGGATTCGGGAGTTGGACTCAGAGGGGACAAGTTACCTCGGGTGGTCACTTTCCAGACTGAAAGAGACGGTCGCCGAGCTGGAGGCAAAAAAAGTTGAAGAAAATTTTGAAGAAAGCTGAACCTTTTTGAGGGAAACAGCAGTCTTTACAGGTAAGAAGGGAAAAGGGGAAGATAATATGGAAGAGAGAAGAAAAATCGACAGGGTTAAATACCAGGCAAGAAGCGTAATTGTGGTATGTGAGACAGGCGAAAAGTTTTATGTGGATACCAAAAACGTAAGTCCGCTGGGCATGGGAATCACGATGCCGGCCGGTTCCCCACAGATTGTGGGAAAGGATATCATCATCGTGGCCGAGACATTGATTATGTATGCCGATGTCAAGAGGCAGGTTCAAAACGAGGACGGCAGCTTCGAGATAGGAATTGCCGCAAGGAAGTTCACACCGGATGTACTGGAGTACTTATTTACGCATATAGCGGGAACTGATGAAGAAGAGAAGTAAATTGTGGAGGGATAAGAAA
>JALEIR010000087.1 GCA_022769665.1 Lachnospiraceae bacterium
TAAGGTATATTTCTCCGTAAAGGATTTGAACATGACACAAGGTACCAAGACAGTAAACATCAAGTATTATGTGGAGGATGAAAAAAACGGTTCCGAGAATTTGAAGGACGAAGATGGCAAATTGATTAACAGCAGTATAAAACTGCGTGATGTGACCGGAGAGCTTGCTGCGCATACATATACGGAAGCAGGAACTCCGGTAGCTGACAAGGACACCGGTATCACAAGGTTAGATACGGAAAACATCTATTATGTTGAGGTACCCGTTTCCTACTTCAATACGGCGGATAACGGATACGATTCCGAATTTTACATTTATGCGCAGACTACCATGGTCAAAAAGACAGCGGGAGATACGGTAACAAGCGTAACACCATGGGGCTATCAGTCTGTCAGGTATGTAAATTGTGAACTCTTTGATTTAGATTAATCTTAAATTAATTAGGGCTGATTTGTAAAATTTGAGTAACAATTCAGCCTTTGCATTGATTTCATAAGGTATACTGTGGTACAATAATTGAAAATAAAATATCAATTGCGATATGAATCCAAGGAGGAAAAATTTATGGCATTTTTTGATGATTTAGGGAAGAAACTTTCTAAGGCCGGCCAGTCGGCTGTTCAGAAGACAAAGGAGTTAGCTGATATTGCGAAGCTGAATTCTTCTGTGTATGACGAGGAAAAGAAAATTGACAACAATTATCTGGAAATCGGTAAGCTTTATGTTTCGCTTCATGACGCTGATCATGAACAGGATTTTGACAGCCTGATTTCTGCAATCCATGAATCTGAGGACAAGATTAAGGAACTGAAGCAGCAAATCAGCGACATCAAAGGGGTTGTGAAATGTGAGAAGTGTGGTGCGGAAGTTTCCGGAGATTCTGCATTCTGCAGTTCCTGCGGAGCACCGATGCCTGTGGTTAAGCCTGCTGAGACAGTACCCGCAGAGACAGTTGATGCACCTGCACAGGAGGTAGCATCTGTGGAGGAGCCTGCACAGGAAGAACAGAAAACTGAGTAAAAACGGGGAAAAAGGAGATTAGTGAATCATGCAGAAGACAAAGTTGGGAATTTCGGTTGGCCTGCTGGGTGCAGCAGTATACTTTTTCGGATTTTTTGGTGGCTCTGTGGCAACGATATTGATTGCTGCATACATCCTGCTGATGGAGGAGAACAGTTGGCTGAAAAAATCAGCAGTTAAGGCTGTGACTCTTTGGATTGTATTCGCGTTAATCAGCGCTGTTCTGGGATTTATTCCGGACATTATCGGGTTTGTTGACAGCATCTTCAACATCTTTGGCGGAAGTTTCCATATTTCCTTCCTGACCAATATTGTTTACATGCTCAGAGACGGACTGGACATTGTTGAGAAAGTATTGTTCCTGCTGTTGGGCTTGAAGGCGTTGAACCAGGGAACAGTTCCTGTTCCCGGAATCGACAAGCTGGTTGACAAAACATTCGAATAGATTTGTCAAATATTTCTATTGTAAACAGGTGTGTAATCAGCTATAATAAAAGTAACCTGAGATGCCCGATAACTCTTGTTCATTTTTGAACCTACATTTACTTTAAACGGGATTCCTATATTGCCAAGTGGCTGTCAGGCCCTCACTCTTTACAGAGGATCGGAAGGGAAGGCAAAAGCTTCGGTTGCGGTCACCCACCTAGCTTTGCTAGGAGTCAAAAAACAGGAGGCGGCATTTTGGGGAAACAGCAAATATATTTGCATTACGAAAGAAAAGAGCAGCCCATGCGGACTGCTCTTTTATAGTGTTCGGTTGCTGATGAATTGTTGGCCGGATATTTCATAGTGGTCTTAGACCGGAAGAAAGGGAGGATAAGTTGGGCAGGGACGGATTTCGGTTGAATCGCTCCCAGAGAATGCAGCTAAAGGCATTTGTCTGCGTCCTGGGTATTTTGTTCATTATCATTTTATTGGTTGCAAAAATTATCATAGGTTTTCTACATAAAGAAGCTAAGGAGGAACAACCTGTCGAACCTTATGTTCCGATTATGCAGGTGCTAAATAATGTTTGGATTTTGGAGGAGGACGAAAACGGAATACTGGTTTTTCGGGATGGAGAAAGAGAGAATTATCCTTGGGGAATGACTGCAGAAATGAAAGGAGAAGATGTTGGAGAGGCTGAAGAACGGAAACGGTATCGTCCGGAGATAAATGTACGGGAACAGTTGGCCGATGTTACTCTTACAGACGGATATGTGACGGAAATTGTCGTGAAATCCGAAAAAATAAACGGTCGTATTCTGAGTGCGGAAGAGAACTGCCTTGAGGTGGAGGGATACGGGAAGCTGCCTTTGGCAGAGGATTACAAAGGATATCGGCTTTATGACAGTCTGCAGATGTGTACGGCCCGCGATATATGTTTTGGCTATAATTTTACGGATTTGTGTATCGAAAACGGAGAAATTTGCGGTATTCTCATGGTAAAGGAAGAAGCTATGGAGTATATCCGTGTCCTGATTAAGAACTCGGATGATGCATCTGTTCTCCACGCTCAGCCTGTCATAACCGCAGACACGGATTTTACGGTGGTTTACGGGAACTTTGGGGACAGAAAGAGTGAGACCCATTCAGCCGGAGAAGAAATTTCATTCTCCTATGACAGTCCTTATTTTGAAGGAGAACGGGTTTTGATTATTCCGGAAGTGCTGACGGGACGGGTGATATTGAAAAGCGTGAACAAAAATCAGGGGATTCCTTCCTATCGGGGAAGAATGGAATTGGTACGGACGCAGGAGGGGATTGCGGTAATCAATGAGGTATTGCTGGAAGAGTATCTGTACAGCGTGGTTCCCAGTGAGATGCCGGCTAGATATCCGGAAGAAGCACTGAAGGCACAGGCTGTCTGTGCGAGAACATACGCGTACGGACATATGCAACACGCAGGTTACCCGCAGTACGGTGCACATGTGGACGACAGTACCTCCTATCAGGTGTACAACAACATAGCGGAACAGGAGAGCACTACAACAGCAGTGAAGGAGACTTATGGGCAGCTCCTTTATACTGAGGACAACAATTTGGCGGAAACCTACTATTATTCTACTTCCTGCGGAGTGGGAAGCGATGCAAACGTCTGGAAGACGAAAGAGGCACCGCTTATCACTTATCTGCGTGCGAAGTCCTTAAGCAAAACTGCCATGGCGCAAACTTTTGCAAATAGTACAGAGGATAATATCGATAATATCGGGGAGAAGCTGCGGGAGGAAGAAGCATTTAAGGAGTTTATTTCTTCGGTGAATGAGGATGATTTTGAGGCAAAAGAAAGCTGGTACCGGTGGAGCTACGAAGTGAAAAGTCTTGACCCGGAGTATCTCCTGGAGCGTCTGAAAAAGCGATATGCCGTAAACAGCAGATTGATATTGACATTGGAGGATGGGGAGTATGTCAGCCGTGATATCGGAGAATTGGGTAAGATAAAGGATATCTGTATCGAAAAGCGGGGAGCCGGAGGCGTGGCCGATGAACTTGTGATTGTTGGGGATGAGGGAACCTATAAAGTCATTTCAGAGCACAACATTCGATATGTATTAAACAACGGTGAAAGCAAGATATATCGTATGGACGGAAGTGAGGTCACCGGTCCTAATCTGCTTCCCAGCGGCTTTTTTGTGATAACGACTGGAAAAAAGGAAGGGAATGTGGTAGGATATACCTTGACCGGTGGCGGATACGGGCATGGTGTCGGTATGAGTCAGAACGGCGCAAAAGAAATGGCAAAATGCGGTTTCCGGGCAGAAGATATCTTGTTGTTCTTTTATGAAGATTGTTATATAAAAAGTATTTATGAGTAGGAGAGAAAATCGGATGCGCAAAGCATACCTGATATGGAAGAATTTTTCCATGCAGATGAAGAAACAGAATATCAGCGCATACGCGGCGAGTATTGCTTTTTTCTTTTTCTTGTCAATTGTCCCTATGCTGATTATGATTTGTACCATCATACCGTATACCCCTCTGACGGAAGAGAATCTGGTTCAGGCAGTGACGGAGGTGGTGCCGGATAAGGTGGATTCGCTGGCAGAGAGTCTGATTTCCGATGTCTATGACAAATCTGCGGGAATCATGTCCGTTGCAATTATCGCAACCATCTGGTCTGCAGCCAAAGGTGTTATGGCGTTGATGCATGGGTTGAATGCAGTCAACGGAGTGGAGGAGAAGCGGAATTATTTCGTGGTTCGGGGAATTGCGTGCGTGTATACGGTGGTAATGCTGCTTGTTGTCGTTCTGTCGCTGTTTTTGAATGTGTTCGGCAACCAGCTTGTGAATCTTGCGTTACACAGATTTCCGGTGCTGCAGGATTTGGTAAATTTTTTCATGAATTTCCGTTTCCTGGTGGTTTGGGCGGTATTGACGATTTTGTTTGCGGCAATTTATGCATATGTGCCGGACGAGCGGCTGAAGTTTAAGGAACAGATTCCCGGTGCAGCTTTTGCATCAGTGGTCTGGAGTATCTTTTCCTGGGGATTTTCCATCTATGTGGATTACGGTAATTCCTACGGTATTTACGGCAGCCTTTCCATTATTATCATTGTGCTGTTGTGGCTGTATTTCTGTATGTATATCATTATGGTGGGGGCTTACCTGAACCGTTACTTCAAGCCGGTGAATGAAGTGCTGGTAAATGCAAGGAACAGGTAGATAAAAACTGCTTGACATTCTGCGGGGAAGTCGATAAGATAAGAAATTAGTAAGACATGAAAAGCGTTGAGGGTGTACAGTAGAGGTTCATTTTCTTTCAGAGAGAGGAAGTCATCGGCTGCAAGCTTCCTTAAGTTCAGATGAAATCCCGAATTTCCCACCGGAGCTGCTTGGAGGAACTGAGTGCGTAGCAGATTGACGCAGGAAAAGTATTCTGAGCCGTGTAGCGCGCGTTATGCGCAAATGAGAGTCGTTTGTCTGCTTGTTGCGGATAACGGAAGCAGGGTGGTACCGCGGTGAATTCGTCCCATGCACATAAAGTGCATGGGATTTTTTATGTGTACAATGAGCCAAACGCGAATATGAAGCATCGGTATCATATGCCGAAAAGCCACATGTAAAAAGGAAATGGAGGAGAATAGAATGAATGAAAGACTTGCTGCCATCAGACAGGAAATCATGAACGGAATCGAAGAGCGTGCTACTTCCAGAGCTACGGCATTTGAACTTCGTAAGCAATTTATGGATTCCAAAACCGGAAAAATCGGACAGCTGATGAAGGAAATGAAGAGTATTGCACCGGAGGAGAGAGCTGCTTTCGGAAAAAGTGTCAATGAGCTGAAAGAATGGGCTATGCAGCAGTTTGCCGAGCTGGATGAGAAAATGAAAGCGAAGGAATTGGAGCTTCGTTATGAGCGGGAAAAAATTGATGTGACAATGCCTGCCGAAGAAAAGGAAACCGGAAATCTACATCCCATCACGCAGGTGCGCAACCAGATTATCGATGTGTTCGCCGGAATGGGCTTTGAAGTATTTGAACCGAAGGAGATTGAAAACGATTACTATAATTTTACGGCGTTAAATACCCCAAAGGATCACCCGGCCCGTGATATGCAGGATACGTTTTATCTGTCGACCGAGTTCCTTTTGGCAACCCAGACTTCAGCAGCGCAGATTCATGCCATGGAGACAAAGAATATTCCAATCAAGATGCTGGCACCCGGAAAGGTATTCCGTTCGGATGATGATGCAACGCATTCTCCTATGTTTCATCAGATGGAAGGACTGGTTGTTGATAAAAAGATTACGCTCTGCGATCTGAAGGGTATGCTGGATGTGTTTGTACAGAAAATTTACGGAGAAGGTGCAACTACCAGACTTCGTCCTTCTTATTTCCCTTTTACGGAGCCTTCTGTTGAAGTCGATGTAAGCTGTTTTGAGTGCGGCGGTAAGGGTTGTAAGCTTTGTAAGGGTACGGGATGGATTGAAATTCTCGGCGGCGGAATTGTAAATAAGAAAGTATTGGAAAATTGCGGTATCAATTCCGATGAGTACAGCGGACTGGCATTCGGTATCGGAATAGAGAGAACTGCCATGCTGAAATACGGCATCAATAATATCAAGCTTTTGTTTGAATCCGATTTGCGTGTACTGAAGCAGATTGATGACAACTAGGCATCGGAAATGGAGGAAAAAATATGTTAGTACCGTTGAGTTGGTTAAAAGAGTATGTTGATATTGATATTACTCCCCGGGAGCTGGAGAAAAAGCTGTTTTCCTGCGGTTTTGAGGTGGAGGAGCTGACGGAAGTCGGAAAAGAAATCAGCAATGTTGTGGTAGGATTGGTTGAGGAGTGTGAACCGATTCCGGAGACACATCTGCATGTGTGCAAGGTGAATGCCGGTTCTCACGGAACCTTCCAGGTATGCTGTGGTGCCGATAATGTGAAGGCGGGAGGAAAGTTCCCTGTGGCATTGGTAGGTGCGACGGTTTACATGACCGCAAAGGACCATAAGACTGTAGAAGGAACCATGACAATAAAGAAGGGAAAGCTGAGAGGATACGAGTCCGAGGGGATGCTTTGTTCCGGCGTAGAACTGGGTGTAACGGAAAATATGTTCCCCGGAGCAGGTTACAACGGCTTGTTAGTACTGCCGGAGGATGCGGAAACCGGAGCTGATGTGAAACCCATTTTGGGGTTGGATGACTGGATTTTCGATATATCCATCACAGCAAACAGGCCGGACTGCCAGAGTATTCTGGGTATTGCAAGAGAGGTTGCTGCAGTACTGGATAAGGAATTGAAGATGCCTGCAATGGATTACACAGAGACGGAAGTGAAAAAAGAGGGCTTTACCGTCACTGTAGACGCACAGGATATTTGCCCCAGATATATCGGGCATTACGTTTATGATGTAAAAATCGGGGAATCTCCGCTTTGGATGAAGCGCAGACTGGCGCTGGTGGGACAGGATGCTATTTCCAATATTGTAGACATCACTAACTATGTTATGTTGGAGATGGGTCAGCCCATGCATGCTTTTGACTGTAATTATCTGGAGGGCAATGCCATCTGTGTGAGACGTGCGGGCGAGGGAGAAAAAATCACCACGCTTGACGCTCAGGAGTATACTTTAAATTCCAACAATCTGGTTATTTGCGACGGTGTGAAACCGGTGGCTTTAGCAGGCGTGATGGGAGGTCTGAACTCCGAAATCCGTGACACCACGACAGAAGTGATGTTTGAATCTGCAAAATTTGCCAGGGACAATATTCGTAAAACTTCACGTGCTCTGGGAAAGCGTACCGATGCAAGTGCCAAGTATGAGAAAGGTGTGGACGAATATTCAACCATTCATGCCATGAAGCGTGCGTTGCACCTGATTGAGGAGCTGGGATGCGGTAAGGTTTCTTCCACGCATGTTGATGTAAACAGCGGAAACTCTGTAGAACCCAGAGAGATGAAGGTAAGCATCAAGCGTGTAAATGATGTACTGGGTATTGAGGTGCCCAACGAGGTAATTCTTCATATTATGAAGAATCTGCAGTTTGCACCTTCCATAGACGGGGATGAACTGACCATACAGGTTCCCGCATACCGTGAAGACATGGATTCTTATCCGGATGTTGCGGAGGAGGTAATCCGTATGTACGGCTATGACCATGTGGTGCCAACCTTTATGCCGGATGCAAAGGTTACCATGGGAGGTTTGAACCGCAAGCAGAGTAAAGAGCTGAAGTTAAAGAGAGCACTTTGCAGTGCAGGGGCATATGAGTGTATTCACTATTCCTTCTTCTCCCCTTCGGATTTGGATTTGTTAAAGCTCCCTGAGGATGCGCCGGAGCGCAGAACCATCCGGATTTTAAATCCTATAAACGAGGAACTTTCTCTGATGCGGACAACGCTGGCAGCTTCTATGCTGAATGCTGTTGCCAGAAATCAGAAGAAGGGTAATCTGGAGGGAAGGTTGTTTGAACTTGGAAAGACTTTTATCCCGAAGGAGTTGCCTTTGACCGATTATCCGGATGAGAGAGAAACATTGTGTATCGGCGTATTCGGAGAAAAGGAAAGCTTCTTTACCCTGAAGGGTATGGCGGAAAAGATTGCGGAAACACTGTTTGTAAAATTTGATTATGCTCCTGCAAAGAAGACTTTCCTGCATCCATATCAGACCGCTGCCATATTGTGCGAGGGTGAAGAGGTCGGCTATCTCGGAAAGGCAGCATATGAAGTGGCTGAAAAGCTTGATTTCAGAACGGATGCTTACATTCTTGAGATTGATTTGAAGAAACTGGAGTCTAAATATGATAGAAGAGCAAGCTTTACTCCTTTGTCTAAGTATCCCGAGGAGAGTAGAGATCTTGCACTGGTGATGGATAAGGCAATTACCTGCGGACAGGTGGAAGATGTCATCAGAAAATCCTGTGCTTATGTGCGGGGCATCAAGCTGTTTGATGTGTATGAGGGCGGACAGATTCCTGAGAATAAGCGCAGCATGGCATTTACGTTACACTTTGTTCCCGGAGAGGAGGCCTTTGAGGCGGATTCTGTGGACAGATTTGTGAAGAAGATTTTAAAGAACCTGAAAAATCAGTTGGATATTGATTTGAGAAGCTAGAAGGAGAAGAGAAATGTTAAAAAAATGTGCATGGGAAACCTATGATGAAAAGCATTTGAAAAAGCTGGAAAAGCTCAGTAAAGAATACAGAGATTTTCTGGACAACGGAAAGACAGAGAGAGAATGTATCGATACTATTGTCAATACTATTGAAGCAGAAGGATACAAGGAGCTTGAGAGTCTGATGAAGGACGGGAAAGCACTTCAAAAGGGTGACAAGGTTTACAGCGTATGGATGAACAAGTCCATCGCCATGTTCCGCCTTGGGAGCAAGCCGCTGGCGGATGGAATTAATATTCTGGGCGCCCATATCGACAGCCCCAGACTGGATATCAAGCAGAATCCGTTGTTTGAGGACGGAGACCATGCATTTGCATATCTGGATACCCATTATTACGGTGGTGTGAAGAAATATCAGTGGGTGACAATGCCGCTGGCCATCCACGGTGTTGTTGTGAAGAAGGACGGAACCACTGTGGAATTGAATATTGGTGAGAACGAGGACGACCCGGTGTTCTTCGTTTCCGATTTGCTGGTTCATCTTGCTGCAGAACAGATGGAGAAGAAGGCAGCGAAGGTGATTGAAGGTGAAGCGCTTGACTTGATTGTGGGTTCGAAGCCGTTCATTATCGGTGAGGATGAGAAGGAAACCGAAGAAGCGAAGGAGAAGGCAAAAAACATCGTAAAATCAGGTGTGCTGGACATCTTAAAGAAGACTTATGACATTGAGGAGGATGATTTCCTTTCCGCAGAGCTGGAGGTTGTTCCGGCAGGTAAGGCGAGGGAGGCAGGCTTTGACCGCAGTATGATTTTGGCTTACGGCCAGGATGACAGAGTATGTGCTTTTACTTCTTTGAAGGCTATGCTGGATATCAAGGAATCCGAGAGAACCGTTTGCTGTATTTTGGTAGATAAAGAGGAAATCGGCTCGGTTGGTGCTACCGGTATGCAGTCCAGGTTCTTTGAGAATGCGGTTGCGGAATTGATGAATCTTACGGGAGAGTACAGCGAACTGAACGTAAGGCGTTGTCTGGCACACAGCTGTATGCTTTCATCCGATGTCAGCGCCGGCTTTGATCCGAATTACCGTTCCTGCTTTGAACTGAAGAATGCAGCATGGCTGGGCGGCGGAATGGTATTCAATAAATTTACGGGTTCCAGAGGAAAGTCAGGTTCCAACGATGCAAACGCAGAGTATATTGCACATCTGCGCAAGATTATGGATGACAAGAAGGTAGTTTATCAGACAGCGGAGCTTGGTAAGGTTGACGTTGGCGGCGGCGGAACCATTGCATATATTCTTGCTTTATACGGTATGAATGTTATTGACAGCGGAGTTCCGGTTCTGAATATGCATGCACCTTGGGAAGCAACCAGCAAGGCTGATATTTATGAGGCTTATCGCGGATATAAGGCTTTTGCGGAAAATGCGTCTATGTAAGGATTTGAAAAATGGAATTAAAGAAGAAAGATTTTTATTTTGATCTGCCTCAGGAGTTAATTGCCCAGGATCCGCTGGAGGACCGTTCCTCCTCCAGACTCCTGGTCCTGGACAAGGAAACCGGGGCGGTGTCTCATCATGTGTTCCGGGAGATTGTGAATTACTTAAATCCCGGAGATTGTCTGGTATTAAACAACACAAAAGTAATCCCCGCAAGACTTCTGGGGGAGAGAGAGGGAACAGGGGCCCATGTGGAGGTGCTACTCTTAAAGCGCAGAGAGAAAGATATATGGGAAACGCTTGTAAAGCCCGGCAAAAAGTGTAAGCCCGGGACAAGACTCTCCTTCGGAGAAGGTCTTTTAAAGGCGGAAGTTCTGGAGACGGTGGAGGAGGGAAACCGGCTGATTCACTTTGAATATGAGGGAATCTGGGAGGAGGTTTTGGACAGATTGGGAGAAATGCCTCTTCCTCCCTATATCACCCATAAACTGCAGGATAAAAACCGTTATCAGACTGTCTATGCAAAGTACGAGGGTTCCGCTGCTGCACCAACGGCAGGCTTGCATTTTACAGAGAAGCTGCTTAATCAGATAGAGGAAATGGGCGTAAACATTGCTTATGTGACGCTGCATGTAGGCCTTGGAACGTTTCGCCCCGTAAAAGAGGAGAATGTTCTGGAGCATCATATGCATTCCGAGTTTTATCAGATTACGGAGGAAGCGGCCAAAAAAATCAATGATACCAAGAAAGCCGGTGGACGTATTATCTGTGTCGGGACTACCAGCTGCAGAACCATTGAAAGCGCGGCGGATGAAAACGGTGTGGTACATCCCGGAAGTGACAACACGGAGATCTTCATTTATCCGGGTTATCACTTTAAGGTTCTGGATGCATTGATTACAAACTTTCACCTGCCGGAGTCCACACTGGTAATGCTGGTCAGCGCACTGGCGGGAAGAGAAAATGTGTTGAATGCCTATGAGGAGGCAATTAAGGAGCGATATCGTTTCTTCAGCTTCGGGGATGCCATGTTTATTTCCTGATTTTTCTTGTGATGTTGACAGTTCTATGTTACAATGACTTTATTCAAGGTAGGTAACAGCCGGAGCAGTTGATGCTTTGGCAGAGATTTTTGGGGCGCGTTGATATAAGGAGAGAAGGATAATGAACGAGAGAAGAAAAAGCAAAAGAACCAACCTCGAGTCCAGGCTGATTATGAAGAGATTGGACGGAAACAGCAACCACGAGGTACTTATCAATATTGTGGATGTATCCAAGGACGGAATCGGATTTGAATGTGCGGAAGTACTGCAAATCGGTGAGGTATATGAATCTTATCTTACCATCTGGACAAGGGAAGTAATTCACGCATTTCTCCAGATTGTGAGAATAGAGCTGAAATCCGGTACATATGCTTACGGTGCGATTTTTATCGGCATGCCTGAGATGGATTCCGCGAGAATCGAGACCTACCAGACTATCAGTGAAATGGAATAAAAAAGTGACAAGAAAGAAGATTTTAATTACGGTGCCGGCAGCAATTCTGTTGCTGGCACTTTATATCGTTATATTTGGTTTTTCGGCGCAGGACGGAGAACAGTCCGGAAATATCAGCAGAGTGATTTCCGAAAAATGTGTGGAATTCTTCAACAGCCTTTCCGGCAAACGTTGGAGTGCTCTGTTTATGGAGAACATGGCTGAGTATTTCGAACATCCTGTCAGGAAGCTGGCGCATTTTTCGGAGTATGCATGCATGGGAGTTTTGGTGTATGTGATATGGAGCCAGTGGCTTAGGAAAGGGAAAAAGCTGTATTTGCTGACTGTGGTCTGGGTGTTTGCCTCTGCCTCGGCAGATGAATTTCATCAGTTGTTTGTGCCGGGCCGGTACGGCAGCATTGCGGATGTGCTCTTGGATACCTGCGGCGGAGCATTCGGCATGTTCGCATGTTTGATTGTCGGAAACCGGAAGAGAAAAAATGGCAGAAGCGTGAAGAATCGTGAAGGAATGTGAAGAATCGTGAAAGAAAGCCTGTGCGTCGTTGAACGTACAGGCTTTCTTAAGTAGAATCAATTTCGGATATGAACGGTGTAGCCGACTGTTTGAAGAATCGAAATTGCGGTATTCATTGCTGCCTCATCGTAAAGCTCAATTCTCAGTACACCGTCCTCGGATTCCCTGTTATGTGTAATGCCGATATTTTTGATGCTGATATCGTGGTTTGCAAGCAGAGTGGCGATATGAGCAAGGGCGCCTGTTTTGTCTGCAATATCAACATGAAAGCTGAAGGAACGTTTGATGGGACCGCTGGATGCGTTGATGAAGGAGTCCCTGTATATACGGGCACTGTCAAACAGATTGTAAAGTGCTTCCGCGTTCCCGGCTTCCATGTTATCGCGGATGCTGTTCAATGAGTCTATGTAATTCTGCAGAAGACAGGAAATGTTTTCTGTATTTGTCAGACAAATCTGCTGCCACATGACGGCGGAAGAGGAGGCGATTCTGGTGATATCTTTAAAGCCTCCCGCAGCAACCATTTTCATGATGCCGTCCTCTGAATCACTGTCCTTGACAAGATTGACAAGGGAAGCGGCAATGACATGGGGAAGATGACTGATGGCGGCAGTGACATAGTCGTGCTTTGCGTAATCGAGAATCAGCGGGATTGCTCCCATCCGGGAAACAAGGTCCCTGTATTGTTCCAGACGTTCAACGGGAACGGAAGGCGTCGGGGTAAGAATATAGTATGCATTTTCCAAAAGGGCAGCCTTGGAATTGACAAATCCGGTGCGTTCGCTGCCTGCCATGGGATGCCCTCCGATAAAGCAGTGTTCCAAACCGGCCTCATGGATGGCTTCGTGTATGGTGGTCTTGACGCTTCCGACATCGGTAAGAAGGCAGTTGGGCCCTATTATTTTTTTGACGGCAGCCAGATTGTCATCATTCTTTTGAACCGGAGCGCATAAAAATAGATAGTCACATTCGGAAAAATGATCGTCAATGGAATCCGTAATGACATCTGCAACGGCATCCTGTCTTGCCAGACGAAGGGTATCGGGGTTCACATCATAAGCTACGATTTTGATTCGGTGGTTATGCTCTTTCAAGGCCCGGGCAATGGAGCCGCCAATCAGTCCCAGACCGATAAAGCCACAGGTCAGGTCAGACATATCTGTTTGTCACCTCGTTTTCATGGAATACGCAACAAAACTGTTACCGTTACACTATAGCACTTCACCGCACGAAAAACAACAGAAATATTGCATTTTGTGAGGCGGAGAAAAGACGGTTACTGAAATTTGTAAAGATTTGGAGAAAGAATACAACATTTCCTTGTAAAATGAAGAATTGTTTAGTAAAATAACCATATGGGAGTTTAAAAATCCGATTTTGGATACATCAAAATACCCAAATTAACATCTAATTGGAGGAACGACATATGAAAGTTTACACAACTGACAAAATTCGCAATGTGGTACTGCTGGGTCACGGCGGAAGCGGAAAGACAAGTCTGGTTGAGTCCATGGCCTATCTGTCCGGTATTACGTCGAGAATGGGAAAAGTAGCAGACGGAAATACAATCAGCGATTACAGCAAGGAAGAACAAAAGCGCCAGTTTTCCATCAATACATCAGTTGTTCCGATTGAGTGGGACGGATACAAGATTAATATTTTGGATACCCCGGGTTATTTTGATTTCGTCGGTGAGGTCGAGGAAGCCGTCAGCGCAGCCGGTGCTGCTATTATTGTAGTAAACGGAAAAGCCGGAATCGAAGTCGGCACACAGAAAGCATGGGAGCTCTGTGAGAAATATAAGCTGCCCAGAATCGTCTATGTTTCCAATATGGACGTTGACAATGCTTCTTTCCGTCAGGTTGTGGAGGATATGACAAATCTTTACGGTAAGAAGATGGCCCCCTTCAACCTGCCCATCCGTGAGAATGAAAAGTTTGTAGGATATGTCAATGTCATTGCAGAGACAGGAAACCGCTGGCAGGGCAAGGAAGTTGTTCCCTGCGATATTCCTGAATATAATAAGGCAAATTTGCAGATATGTCGTGATACCCTGATGGAAGCTGTAGCGGAGACAAGTGAAGAGATGATGGAGCGTTATTTTGGCGGCGAAACCTTCTCGGAAGCAGAAATCAGAGCAGCCTTAAGGACAAATGTCTGCGACTGCAGCATTTTCCCGATGACAATGGGCTCCAATATCCTTTGCCAGGGTGTATATACACTGTTGGATGATATTGTGAAGTACTTCCCCAGCCCTGAGAACCGTACCTGCGCGGGTATCAATATGAAAACCAGTGAAATTTACCATGCGGATTATGACTTCTCCAAGGCGAAATCAGCATATATCTGGAAGACCATCGTAGATCCTTTTATTGGTAAGTATTCATTGATTAAGATAAATTCCGGTGTGCTTAAGACGGATGATTTGATTTATAATGTGGACCGCGATATTGAGGAAAAGGTTGGTAAACTGTATGTATTGCAGGGAAATAAGCCCATTGAGGTTCCCGAGCTTCATGCAGGTGATATCGGTGCGCTTGCAAAGCTGACCGCCGCCAGAACAGGTAACAGTCTGTCCACAAAGGCGACTACAATCAAGTTCGGAAAATTTGAGATATCCACGCCTTATACATATATGCGGTATAAGCCCAAAAATAAGGCGGATGTGGATAAGATATCCCAGGCGCTTCAGAAAATCGGTCATGAGGATTTGACCATCAAGACGGTGAATGATGCAGAGAACCGCCAGACTTTGATTTACGGTATGGGCGAACAGCATCTTGAAATCATTGTCAGCAGACTGCTCAACGAATACAAAGTTGAGGTGGAACTGTCCCAGCCCAAGGTTGCATACAGGGAGACCATTAAAAAGCAGTCCGATGTGGAATACAAGTATAAAAAGCAGTCCGGCGGACACGGACAGTACGGACATGTAAAGATGCGTTTCAGCCCTTCCGGTGATTTGGAAAAGCCATATGTGTTTGAACAGGAGGTTGTGGGCGGTGCCGTTCCCAAGAACTTCTATCCCGCAGTGGAAAAGGGATTGCAGGAATCTGTACAGAAGGGACCTATGGCTGCATACCCTGTCGTTGGCGTTAAAGCAGTTTTGTATGACGGCTCCTATCATCCGGTGGATTCTTCCGAACAGGCATTCAAGATGGCAACCATACAGGCTTTCAAAAAGGGATTCATGGAGGCAGGTCCCGTATTGCTGGAGCCCATTGCCAATCTGAAGGTAACGGTTCCCGATGCCTATACCGGCGATATCATGGGTGATTTGAACAAGAGACGCGGAAGAGTACTGGGAATGAATCCGGCTCCCGGCGGAAAGCAGATTATCGAGGCAGATATTCCTGTAAGCGGTCTTTTCGGTTATTGTACGGATTTGCGGTCCATGACCGGAGGACGCGGTGAATATGCTTATGAGTTTGCGCGCTATGAGCAGGCACCTTCCGATGTACAGGAGAAGGAGATTGCGGCAAGAGCTGCTAAAGTTGCTGAAAACAATGTAGAGGAATAAGTCTTGACAATATTTCAAAAAAAGGCTAATATAACCTATAGTTTTTGAATAGTCATGACGTTGAAGAGGAGTATTAAGAGTATCGGACTTTCAGAGAGCCGTCGGTCGGTGCGAGACGGCAGCGAGATATTCCCAACTGGCCTCGGAGTTCCTTTCCGGAAGCGCAGCCGCGTGCGTATGGAAAGGCGGCAGATACCGTTATCCATCCCAAAGTGCATGTGCAGCTTTCAGGCATACGGCAGGTTAACAGATGCCGGTGTGACTGAAACACATATGAAGTAGAGTGGTACCACGGAACAAAGCCCTTTCGTCTCTATGCAGACGAGAGGGCTTAAATTTTTGTTAGGAGGAAAAACAATGGCAATACCTTATAACCACCACGAAGTGGAAGCAAAATGGCAGAAGGTCTGGGACGATGAAAAGGCATTCAAGACATCCGATGATTATTCCAAGCCTAAATATTATGCATTGGTAGAATTCCCTTATCCTTCGGGACAGGGACTTCATGTAGGTCATCCGAGACCCTACACGGCTCTTGATATTGTTGCGAGAAAGAGAAGAATGCAGGGCTACAACGTACTGTATCCCATGGGTTGGGATGCATTTGGCCTGCCTACGGAAAACTACGCAATCAAGAACCACATTCATCCAAAGATTGTAACGAAAAACAATGTGGCCCGCTTTAAGGCACAGCTTCATTCTCTTGGTTATTCCTTTGACTGGGACAGAGAAATTAATACAACGGATACGGATTATTATAAGTGGACACAGTGGATTTTCTTAAAACTGTTCAAAGCAGGTCTTGCGTACAAAACAGAGATGCCGATTAACTGGTGTACCTCTTGTAAGGTTGGACTTGCAAATGAGGAGGTTGTAAACGGTGTATGCGAACGTTGCGGCTCTGAGGTTGTCCGTAAGGTGAAGAGCCAGTGGATGTTGAAGATTACCGATTATGCCGAAAAGCTGCTTGAAGGGCTTGATACGGTGGATTATATTGAGCGTGTCAAGGTTTCCCAGAAGAACTGGATTGGTAAATCCACCGGTGCCGAAGTAGACTTTACGCTGACCGGAAAGGATGAGAAGCTTCGGATTTATACTACAAGACCCGATACACTGTTTGGTGCTACTTATATGGTAGTATCTCCGGAGCATCCCCTGATTGAGAAATATAAGGATGAAATCGAGAACTATGATGAGCTTGTTTCTTACAGGGAGCAGGCGGCGAAGAAATCGGATTTTGAGCGTACAGAACTGGCAAAGGAAAAGACCGGTGTACAGATTAAGGGTCTTACCGCTACAAATCCGGTAAATGGTAAGGAGATACCTATCTGGGTTTCTGACTATGTTCTTATGACTTACGGAACCGGTGCGATTATGGCGGTTCCGGCCCATGATGAGAGAGACTGGGATTTTGCGAAGAAGTTTAATCTTCCGATTATTGAAGTGGTTGCCGGAAGCCCTGTCAGTGTACAGGAACAGGTTTATACGGATGTTGCAACGGGAACTCTGGTGAACTCCGATTTCCTGAACGGATTATCTGTTGCGGATGCAAAGAAAGAGATTATCGCTTACCTGGAGGAGAAAGGAATCGGCCACAGCAAAACCAATTACAAGCTCCGCGACTGGGTATTCTCAAGACAGCGTTACTGGGGTGAGCCTATTCCTATCGTAAAATGTGAGAAGTGTGGCTATGTTCCGTTGGATGAGAGTGAATTGCCGCTGATGCTTCCTGAGGTGGAATCTTATGAACCTACGGACAACGGAGAATCCCCGCTGGCAGCAATGACAGATTGGGTTAATACGACTTGTCCTTGCTGCGGCGGCCCGGCAAAACGTGAGACAGACACGATGCCTCAATGGGCAGGTTCTTCATGGTACTTCTTAAGATATACGGATCCTCACAATAAAGAAGCGTTGGCAAGCAAGGAAGCATTGGAGTACTGGATGCCGGTAGACTGGTACAACGGCGGTATGGAGCATACAACCCTGCACCTTCTCTACTCCAGATTCTGGCACAGATTCCTTTATGACCAGGGTGTGGTTCCCTGCCCCGAGCCTTATCAGAAGAGAACCAGCCATGGTATGATTCTGGGCTCCAACGGTGAGAAGATGTCCAAGTCCAGAGGAAATGTGGTAAATCCGGATGATATCGTAAGAGAGTACGGCGCGGATACGCTGCGTACCTATGAGATGTTCATAGGAGCCTTCGATTTGAGCGCTTCCTGGAGCGAAGACGGCGTGAAGGGATGCCGCAGATTTCTGGAGAGAGTATGGAAGTTACAGGATATTCTGGTGGATGGAGACGGTTATAGTGCGGATTTGGAGACAAAGATGCATCAGACCATCAAAAAGGTATCCTCCGACTATGAGAGCATGAAATACAATACCGCAATCGCTGCAATGATGTCTCTGATTAATGAGTTTTATAAGAAGAATGCAGTGACAAAAGGGGAATATAAAACATTGCTCATTTTGCTGAATCCCGTTGCGCCTCATATTACAGAGGAACTCTGGCAGACAGCCGGTTACGAGGGAAGATTGTACCAGACAAGCTGGCCTGAGCATGATGAGAAGAAAACCGTTGAAGCGGAAGTGGAGATTGGCGTTCAGATTAACGGAAAGATGCGTACCACAATCTCTGTTCCGAAGGATATGGATAAGGATACTGTCATTGCCGCTGCGAAGGAAGCGTTGGGCGATAAACTGACCGGAAACATTGTAAAAGAGATTTATGTTCCCGGTAGAATCGTAAACATTGTAGTAAAGTAAAATAGAAAAAAGCCACCGATTGCTTTATGCAGACCTGCCAAATAAAACAATCGATGGCTTTTTTAGATATTCTCATTCGATTTGCTTTTCTTTTCCTGCTTTATCCAGAATTTTGTCAATTTGTTTTAATTCTTCCTCGGAACTGTGTTTTTTTATGGCGGCAATCGCAGCATTCATCTCCTGAGGAGTGAAGGTGAGATTTTCGGCTCTTGCCTTTTTCATCATAGGCATCAAAAAAGCCATCATTTCCTTTTGGCTTTTTCCGTGCCCTTCCGCAAACATTTCTCCCAAAAATTCCAGCTTTGTTTCGGGGATTTCTTTTACGAGAGGGTCGGACATCCATTGTGGTCTGTTTTCCATATATGTTAAACCTCCTTTCCAAACATTTCAAATACAGAGGACATATCGGGCATTCCTGCCATTCCGGAGAAGAAATCCATGGAATTTTCACCTGCGCTGCCAAAACCTTCGGGAAACATTTCTTTCATCATTTCCATCATCTCCATCATTTCTTTCATTTTTGCGATATTCTGCAGCATATTTTTCATGTTTTCAATACGAGTGCGTTCCTCAGGACCGCTGAAGGGAAGAAGTTCATCCAATAGCTCAATGGTATCGGAATTATCGCCGGAAAATAAATCTGCAGAAAGTGGCTTGCTGAACGGAATCCGGGGCTGCGGACGAAGGCGGAGGAACTGCAGGGTATACTGTAACTCCAGGAATTTAATATAGATTGCAAAGCTGCCCTGCTGTGAAGTCGGGAAACGGGTGAGCAGTACCTTCAGCATTTGGATTTTGTTTGTGGTAAACAAGGAATCAAAAGCTGTAATCAGATCGGTTCCTTTATCCTCCATTGCATGTACCGCCTTTCCCCATCATAATTCTATTTCTATCCTATGTAAGTGGCGATTCGGTTATGTGTACACTTGAAAACAGGCTCCCGCAGGAGCCTGTTTTTCGGAATAACCGGATTTTTTAGCAGCAACCGCAACCGTTATTATTTCCGCAGAAGCAGGAAATCAGAAGAATCCAGATAATCCATTCGCAGCAGTTGTTATTGCCGCCCCACATACCGTTTCCGCATCCGCAGTCATTGTTGCATCCGCAGTTTTCCCTGCATCCGCCCATGCCGTTTCCGTTGCAGCAGAAGAGTAACAGGATAATCCAAATCCAGCTACCGAATCCACAGTTGTTATTGCGCGCACATCCGCAGTTGTCGTTGCAACCGCAGTTTGCAGCAGTTAAATCACTCATTGTATTGCCTCCAATAGGTTTATTTTTATGGTTTATTGTATGCGTTACGGCATGTCAATGTTTCGCACAATATGATTTGCTGGATACAAATAAAAGAAGTTGAACTGTTGCACAATATCTTGACAAAGTGCTTGCATTAATTTCTATATGTAGTTAAAATAGAAAATAGAGTAAGTATATTTAAAAGGGACATTATGAATCAGAAGGAATATATAGTAGAGGGACGTCAGTTTCGCACGGAGAGTGATTATGCCAGAGCTCTGCGTGACAGGAGAATAATAGAAGAACTGCGAAAAAGTACGGATTTTAATGACATTGTGGCATTGGAAAAGTTGCGAAAAGAGTTGGAAAACGGCAATTATTCTTTTATGACCATGCTGGGTGAGGATTTCAAGGATGAAGTCAATGAAGCAATTCTGACGGCAAAAAGTGCATCCGGAAAGAGAAACAAACCGGGAAAAGCCGGAAAGAGAAGCATGTCGGGAAAGGCCGGAAAGAGAAATGTGCCGGTTTCCGCCGAATTGGATGAATATGTTAAGGATGAGCTGAAACGCAGGGAGAAGAGAAGAAAGCTCACCATTGTTCTGTGCAGTGTCGGTGCGGTGTTCTGCTTGGGATATTTTGGCGTATATTTGTGGTTCAATCAAAGAACAGATGACACCTACCGGGAGTTAAGCCGATTAAGAGAGCAACCTGTGCGTGCCGAAGTTACACCGGAGCCGCTTTTTACTTTGGACGAGCAGCCGGAACCAAAAGAAGTATTGGACGAATATAAAAATTTATTAAATAAGAACAAAAAGCTAATCGGATGGCTGAAAATTGACGATACAAATATAGATTACCCTGTAATGCAGACAACGGATAACGTTTATTATCTGGAACATAATCTGAACCAGGAATATGACAAAAACGGTTCCATTTTCATGGACAAGGATTGCAATGTGCTGAAACCCAGCACGAACTATATTATTTACGGACATCACATGAAAAGCGGAAATATGTTCGGTAAGCTGGATTTGTATGAGGATGAGGATTACTGCAGGGAACATCCGTACATTCAGTTTGATACCATATACGAGAAGGGTACATATGAGGTGATGTATGTTTTCCGTTCCAGAGTATACAGTGAAGAAGAAATTGTATTTAAATACTATCAGTTTATAGATGCAAACAGTGAACAGGAGTTTAACTCCTACATGAGCGAGATGGAATCCATGTCGTTATATGACACGGGCGTGCGGGCGGAATACGGAGATCAGCTGCTGACCCTGTCGACATGTGACTATCAGGAGAAAAACGGACGTTTTGTTGTAGTTGCCAAGAAGATAAAGGAGTAGGGAAAATGGCTGATGTTATCGGAAAGAAAACCAGAAGGTTAAAGAGAACGGTTCGCAGAACGCTGGGAACTTTGTTCCTGGTATCAGCACTTGTCGTGGCTGCAATTCCCACAAATAATTTCAGTTCCAGGGCTGCGGCTACGGAGAGCGACTGGGGAACTCTGGACAGCAACTGGGGTGATACCGGAAATATACCTGAAGTGAAAAGTACAGACAGAATATATACGACGGGAGACGGCAAATTTCAATTTGCCTATGTTTATCCCAAGGGAGCAAGTTCGGGAGACCGTGTGGCAGTTATTTTGGGGTATGCAGGAGGGCAACTGTTGAACAATACACTGCAGATTCCCAATACGGTAGATGCGTATGCCAAGCTGTCGGATAACCTGGGTACCGAAGGCGGTAGAACGGCAGTGGGAAAGAAGGGTAATTTCCTGTTTTACAGGGTAGACACCGACCGTTATGAGCAGGAGCCCAGAATGACCAGGGACGAATTGGGTAATGAAGTTCAGGCCGTGGATGAAAACGGGGAGCCGATATTTGATACCGTAAAGTATACAGATACCGTATACAATCCCTGTTATTATGAGGACCGTTCCAAATGGCAGGATTTGGACCTGGACAAGTTTTATTATTATCCGAACGCAACGGAAAGTAACCCGCAAAACGGAGACCCTGCCCTGACCAGTACCTCTGACGTACAGAGAATCATGAATGCTGAGGTGTGGTATATCGGTAATCAATATCTGACGGCGGGAACGGGTGCTTCCGACGGCACATGGACCATCGGCGGAACTGTTGATTTCAGTACCAGAGATAAGGGAGTTTTCGCGGGAGAATCCAATATTGTCACCCTGATTGTGGGAGAGAAGCTCAGCGGTATCGGCGATTATGCTTTTTATGATTGTGCAAACTTAAGAAGCATTGCGTTAAGCAATGGTTTGAATACCATTGGAGTGGGTGCTTTCGCAAACTGTATCAATATGTCTGAGACCAGCATTGACCAGCATTCTTCGGTATCCGTAATCGGAGATTATGCGTTTTACAACTGTCAGGCATTGAGTACCTTTACCGTGCCTAACTCTGTTAGAACCTTGGGAAATTCTGCGTTTGAGGATTGCTTCGCCATCACTTCCATAGAACTTGCCGGAAATGGTGAAAATGTATTGCTGAGCAATTTGGGAACCAATGTGTTCCGGGGATGTGAGCATCTGGAAAGTCTTACTTTCCCCAGACAATTTACCCAGGCAGTAGATATTTCTACTTTCGAGGGATGTAAGTCATTGAAATATATAGCTGTTCCGGATAACAATACCATTAATTTTGTGGAAGGGACAGTTTCGGGAAACAGCTTTACATTTGCTGATTTTAAAGCCACGGTTCCCGGCACATTTTACTTTAAGGGTGTGAAGGATTCCGCTACACACAGGACAGCAACAGAGAAGGAAGTGGCCTTCAGCTTCTACGACACGGATTTAAACAAAGATGTATATGAACTGACGGTGGTTGAGGATGGCAAAAAGGTTGTTTACCGTGTGGACTCAAGTGATAATCTTGTTTACTGCGATATGGAAAGAGGCATGGAGACTGTAACATTGCCCACAACTATCGGACCGAACAAGATTCGGATTATTGACTCCAATACCTTCCAGGGAAATCACTATCTGACAAAGATTACTATTCCGGCCTCTATCAATGAGATAGCACCCAACGCCTTCAGAGGATGTCATAATCTGAAATATGTGATTTTTACAGACCCGGCTACACTTACTTCTATCGGAAGCGGAGCATTTAAGACACAGGAAGGTGTCACACATAACAGCACTTCGAACTGTAATCACCCGGATATGTCGGACACGCCGGAATTGTATTTTGTGGGTCCGGTTTCCTACAGTTCCACTCCTTTTGACTATGCCATGAATCCAAATGAGTACATCAACAACGGCAGTCAGGAGAGAACCTATATTACATATTACAGCGGCTGGCCCACTCATCTGGAGATACGGTACAATGAGGAGACGGACAAGAATGAGCTGATTGATTATCCTACCTTTGCCGCCATCGCCGGAACAGGAAGTGAGGGGGCAAAGTATACTACCGCAAAGTACCCTTATATGAGCACTGAACATATTGCCAGTATGTCTACTGCGGTGACAAAGTATAATAACGGTGATCCGCTCACCGACTATGAAAGACAGATTATCAATTCTGCATTGAATCTGGTGCTTCCGGAGGGTGTGGAAAGCATAAAGAGTAATCTGTTTATTGAAAATGAATCCAATGAGACAAGAACGGATTTAAAGAAGACCATTACCGCGTACAGTTTGCAGGAGGTTGAGGAAAGTGCTTTCAAGGGATGCAAATATCTGACCGGAGTGACACTTTCCGATGCGACAACGGAAATCGGCAATTATGCATTTGAAGACTGTGTAAATCTTACTGCCGTAAATCTTCCGGCAACCGTACGGGAACTGGGGCTGCGACCCTTCAAAGGATGTAAGGACCTGAGTAATGTTGAATTTTCAGGAGGTCCCTATTTCCTTTGTGAGAATTCCGTTATATATGAGCTGGATGACAACGGCGTAAAAGAAAAAATTGTGGAATGCCTGGAGGGCAGAACCAATTCTTATGTGACCGCAGCGGAGACTGCCGGAATCAAGGAGTTGTATCAGGAAGCCTTTATGAACACCGATGTGGTGAATGTTGATTTGGTGGATGCTGCCATTGAATCTGTACCGGAATACGCATTTGCCTATACACCAAGCCTTACCCAGGTGACATTGCCAAAAACGGTACGCAATATCCGGGACAATGCATTTAAGAACAGCAATATCCGAATCCTGAGAATCCCGGGTCAATTCCAGAATATTGCTACGCAGGCATTTGGCGACGGACTGTATGATTCATCAGGTGATTCCCATACACAGGATTCGGCCGATAAAGCAACAAACCTGAATAAGCTGCTCTTCATCTGTGAGGAAGGAAGTATGGCGGAGGACTATGCAAAGACATACGGTATACCTTATTCCAATGAAGAACCGATAATTGAGTATACTGTCAGCTTTTATGACAAGGATTCAAACTTTTTGGAGTCTGTCACAGTAAAGCAGGGGGAAGCGGCAACACCGCCTACGCCTCCGGAGGTTGAAGGCTATACCTTTACGGGTTGGCAGCCGAATACATACCTGTGTGTTTTGGAGGATATCCCTTATTGTCAGGCGCAATATGAAAAAAATGATATCGTGGTACATACTGTGACGTTCCTGGATGATGATGAGGCAGGTACAGTGTTATATACCAGAACCGTACAGCATGGTGAAGATGTCATTCTGCCTCCGGATCCTGTAAAGACGGGATATACCTTCAAGGGATGGAAGGGTAATCTAACCGGTATTACCCAGGATGAAACGGTATACGCATATTATGAAAAGAATGATGCTGTTATGCATACAGTAACTTTTGTGGACGACGATGAAAATCATACTGTTTTGTCTACACAGCAGGTCGCAGACGGCGGTAATGCGGTGATTCCTCAAAATCCCACAAAGGAAGGGTATACCTTTAAAGGTTGGCTCGGTACCCTGACAAATATTACCCGTGATGAAATTATTTATGCTACCTATGAAAAAGCGGGAACGGCCGACAACGGAAACAACAACGGAAATAACAACGGAACCGATAACGGCAACAATAACAACAATAACAATAATAACAGAAATAACGGGTGATAATTAAATGGCATTATCGAACACAGCTGTACCAAAATATTACGGCATGTTTCGAGATGCCGTTATAAGTGGTGAAATTCCAGTTAATGAAGAAATCTCAATGGAGATGAATCGAATTGACAAGCTCATATCTGATCCAACGAAATACTATGATGATAGAGCAGTGGAAGGATTCATCAAATATTGTGAGAATGAATTGACTCTTACAGATGGTGATGATCTCCACTTACTCGATTCATTCAAACTATGGGCTGAAGAAATCTTCGGTTGGTATTACTTTGTTGATAGGAGTATCTACATTCCTTCACAGAATGGACATTCCGGAAGAGGTCACTATGAAACGAGGCGAATTAAGAAGCGTCTTATTCATAAGCAATATTTAATAGTGGCCAGAGGTGCTGCTAAATCAATGTATGCTTCATGTATACAGAATTATTTCTTAAATGTAAACACTCAGACAACTCATCAGGTTACAACAGCTCCAACAATGGCACAGGCTGATGAAGTTATGTCTCCAATCAGGACGGCTATAACAAGAGCGCGCGGTCCATTATATCAATTTCTTACGGAGGGCTCTCTCCAAAACACCACAGGTTCCAAAGCTGACAGGGTGAAACTCGCCAGTACGAAAAAAGGAATACAGAACTTCTTGACTGGTTCTTTGCTCGAAGTGCGTCCTATGGCTATCGATAAGCTTCAGGGACTGCGAGTTAAGATTGCGACTGTCGATGAATGGCTATCAGGTGATATTCGAGAAGATGTTATAGGTGCTCTTGAACAGGGTGCTGCAAAAGAGCAGGGCGGTGGTAAGAATGATGATTACCTTATTGTTGCTATAAGTTCGGAAGGTACTGTTCGTAATGGATCGGGAGATACAATCAAAATGGAATTGATGAAGATTCTGAAAGGCGAGTATAACGATCCGCACACATCTATCTGGTGGTATAAATTGGATTCCATTGACGAAATAGGAAATCCGGATATGTGGCTCAAAGCCAATCCGAACTTAGGAAAGACCGTCAGCTATGAAACTTATCAGTTGGATGTGGAAAGAGCTGAAAATAATCCGGCAGCAAGAAATGATATTCTTGCCAAAAGATTTGGTATTCCAATGGAGGGATTTACTTATTATTTCACATATGAAGAAACGCTTCCTCATAGGAAAAGAGAATACTGGCAGTTACCTTGTGCGTTGGGTGCTGATATGTCCCAGGGCGATGACTTCTGTTCTTTCGTATTCCTATTTCCGCTAGCTAATGGTGCTTTCGGTATAAAGACCAGAAATTACATAACAGAACTAACTCTCAATAAACTTCCGACAGCTTTACGAATTAAATATGACGAGTTTATGAAAGAGGGAAGTCTGATCGTCATGCCCGGAAATATTCTTGATATGATGCAGGTTTACGAAGAACTGGATAATTATATATCGGAATCAGG
>JALEIR010000002.1 GCA_022769665.1 Lachnospiraceae bacterium
ACTGAAAATTGATGAAGTGGATGGAGAAGTGTGTCTGCGTTTGGATAAGTCCGACTACTCCACCTATACCTCTATGGATAAGATGCTCCGTGCATGGCTCGCTGAAGCCAAGAAGCTAGAAAGTGGCGAAAGCACAAAAGAGCAGTATGATGACTGGCGTTACAAATATCCGGAACTGGATACCCACCAGAACTGGGCTAAGGTCTATCCACAAGAGCTTTTTGATTTTATAGACGAATGTGCCAAAGAAGCAGAAAAAGAAGAAAACAAAGAAGCGAAACGCAAAAAGAAAAAATAGACATCAAAAAAACCTTACCAATTTTCAGTTGTCATTTCTGAAAATCAGTAAGGTTTTCTTATGCTCATAAAGTAATCTCATTCATTGAATAAGGAAAATCTGTTGCCAAATCGTTGCCAATACTTAAACAAATTTGTTCGGAAACCGCATAAATACTGGACTTTTTTGGTCCTTCTCCTTATTCAAACTCTATCGTCCCGGGTGGCTTGCTGGTCAAATCATAGAATACGCGGTTAACCCCTTTCACCTCGTTGATGATTCTGCTCATGACCTTCTGCAGCACTTCAAAAGGAATCTCCGCTGCCTCTGCGGTCATAAAGTCAACTGTATTCACAGCACGCAATGCAACGGCATAATCGTAGGTTCTCTCGTCGCCCATGACGCCTACGGAACGCATATTGGTCAGGGCTGCGAAGTACTGGCCGATGGAACGGTCCAGTCCTGCGTTGGCAATTTCCTCACGGTAGATGGCATCGGCATCCTGAACGATTCTGACCTTTTCAGCGGTCACTTCACCGATAATGCGGATACCCAGACCCGGTCCGGGGAAAGGCTGACGGAACACCAGCTTCTCGGGAATGCCGAGTTCCAGACCGGCCTTGCGCACTTCATCCTTAAACAAATTACGCAGGGGCTCAATAATCTCCTTGAAATCTACATAATCGGGAAGACCGCCTACGTTGTGGTGGGATTTGATGACAGCAGATTCACCGCCCAAACCGCTCTCCACTACGTCAGGATAAATGGTTCCCTGTGCCAGGAAGTCCACCGCACCGATTTTCTTGGCTTCTTCCTCAAATACACGGATAAATTCCTCGCCGATAATCTTACGTTTTCTCTCAGGCTCTGTCACACCGGCCAGCTTGCTATAGTAGCGCTCCTGTGCGTTGACACGGATAAAATTCAGGTCGAACTGCCCCTGAGGACCAAACACCGCTTCTACCTCGTCACCTTCGTTCTTTCTGAGAAGGCCGTGATCCACGAATACGCAGGTCAGCTGCTTTCCGATGGCTCTTGACAAAAGTCCTGCCGCCACGGAGGAGTCCACGCCTCCGGACAATGCCAGAAGCACCTTGCCGTTTCCAACCTTTTCTCTGATTTCCTTGATTGTATTTTCTACAAAGGAGTCCATTCTCCAGGTTCCGGTACAGCCGCAGACACCGCGCACAAAGTTGTACAGCATCTTGCTTCCCTCTCTGGTATGAAGCACCTCCGGATGAAACTGGATAGCGTATAAATTCTTTTCAAGGCATTGTGCTGCTGCCACAGGGCAATCGGCAGTATGTGCCACAATTTCAAATCCGGGTGCTACCTTTGAAATATAGTCGAAATGGCTCATCCAGCAGATTGTGGTAGGTTCGACATTTCCGAACAGAGGAGAGCTTGTCTCCACCATAACCTCCGTCTTACCGTACTCTCTGACGGGAGCCTTCTCTACCTTTCCGCCCAGCACATGCATCATCAGCTGCGCACCGTAGCAAAGTCCCAAAACCGGAATTCCCAGTTCAAAGAGTTCTTTGCGATATGTGGGTGCCCCCTCCTCGTAACAGCTGTTGGGGCCGCCGGTAAGAATAATTCCCTTGGGATTCATAGCTTTAATCTGCTCTAAATCCGTCTTGTAGGAATATATTTCACAATAAACATTACACTCTCTGACGCGTCTTGCAACCAGTTGGTTGTACTGACCGCCAAAATCAATGACGATTACTTTTTCCTGGGAAAGTGTATTTTCCATCGAAAAAATTTCCTCCTTCATCTATTGTTCACTTCATTATAAATTACCCTTTTGCGCATTACAAGAAGTTTTTTACAAACTGTATCCGAGATGCTATAATAAACACAAAAGAAAAACAAGTGGCTGCGAATATCCGTCACATATAACAACAAGGGGGACTTACCAATGGAACAGCAGATTTTTACCAACGAAGTGATTATATCCTGGCTACAGTATTATGCAAAGAATACCACGTTGGATTTGGAGCATGTAAAGATAATTGACATTACACGAAAGAACAAAAATGTCATTCCTACGGTGGAAGCCCACAAAACTACCATGGTGTTCACCAATGCAGGCATTGATGATATTTTTTATCGTCTTTGGAATGCAGGGCTGGGGGATTGTGAGGTCTGGTACAATGAAGGTTCCGATCCTTCCGGCGAGATACTGCATCAGAAGGTAAAGGATATGATTGACCGGGGTATCAATGCTTCTGCGGGTATGTTGATTGTAAACCCCAACGCCCGGAACACGACAAAAATCGGTCTGAGCAACGAGATGTTCCAGCGTGGCTCCATTCATTATGTGGGCAGTGAAATTCGCGCTATTATCCTGAATAAAATGATGGTTGCGCCTCAGGACGATATCTGCGTAATCGGTGGCGAAAGCATTGCCATCGAAGCAGCGCTCATGGCACCGGAGGGCTCCGTTATCGCAGTGGAGTACAGCAAAGCTGACCGGGCTACTCTGGAGGATAATGTGGCTCATTTTGATTTACATAATGTAAAAATTATCGACCATGTGGATGCAGAGAGCATGAAGGATTGTCCCGTTCCTTCTCTGGTATTCTTAGTGGCTTCCGCCAGCACAGATCAGGAACTGGCTTACCTGACAAAGATAAGTCCCAATATCAGCGTGGTTATCTATACCCTGGATTTCAAGGTTGCCGCAGAACTTCCGAACACCTTGCAGTCCCTTGGCATTACGGATATCGACACGATACAGGTTTCCGTCTCTAAGCTGGGCAGCAACAACACCTTCAAGCAGGAGCCCGCTCCCTGGATTATCACAGGACGCTCCGATTTGTCAAATAAGAGAAACTAGATATGCAATATCATATTTTTAATGAAGATTTCTACAATATGGGAAATGAATATATTGAGCTTCGATTAATTGACACATATGAGGGGACAGATAATGAGTTGCCTTTTTACTGGTGGAATATTGTTTTGAAATCTCAAAATGTAACTGTCGGTAAAATAAGTTTCAGAATTGGTCATAATTATCATTCATATTACAATGGGAATATCGGATATGAGGTTGATGCAGAATATCGAAGCAATCATTATGCGCTACTTGCTTGTCAGATGATGATAAAGGTTGCAAAATAT
Organism: Lachnospiraceae bacterium; assembly: GCA_022769665.1. GTDB lineage: Bacteria > Bacillota > Clostridia > Lachnospirales > Lachnospiraceae > Acetatifactor. The sequence goes on from JALEIR010000002.1 coordinate 3,407, forward strand.
CATGGAATGGACCACATATATTTAACATGTGATTTTGATAATGTAGCTTCCTACAAAACCATTGAAAAGTTGGGGGCTAAACTAATTGAGGAAGTACAACCTCCAGTAGATTATATTTTCTATTATGAGGGAATTCCTAAACATAAAATATATGAACTATGTACGAGATGACAAATTGAAATTGCGATGAACGTTTCTTTTCCGAAGGTCAGAAAGATGAGTGAAGGTTTCGGAAAGCTTAGAATTTCCGGGAGGGCAAGAATGATGAGTAGAGGTGCAAAAGCTGTTTTAATTCACGGTATCATCAATGCGTTATTGCCGATTATTCTGTTATTGATTCGTATCGGTGTTTTTGGTGACGTTTCATATGGTATGACATGGGGAACTCTCTTTGTTATGGGTCTTTTACTAATAATTGTGCCAATCGTATCTTCTGTTATAGGAATTGTAACTGCAAGTGTGCAGCTTAAAAAAACATCTGAAGGGGCGGTAAAGGTTGGGCTTTTCCTCTCCATTGTCGGGTTCGTATTACAGATTGCTTTTCGTTTGTGTTGAATCTATAAGAGATTAACTTCCAATTTCATGTATCATCATAGGGTGCCTCCCGGTCATTCCCCGACCACGGAGGTACCCTTATTTTCAGCTTCTGTTTGGAATCCCCGTATCTGTCTTTTCCACAAAATCTGCCAGAGTACGGAAGGTGTAGCCCATCTCCTCCCACTTGGTCAGAATTTCATCCATGATTTCTCCGTTTGTCTTGGAGGTGCTGTGCAGCAAAACAATAGCGCCGGGATGCACCCGCTTTGTCAGCTTTTCCATGGCCTCCTCATGGCTGGGCTGGTCATCCTGATTCCAGTCCACATAGGCAAGGCTCCAGAAAAATGTGGAATATCCCATATCTTTAGCCATTTGCAGGTTTGCTGTGTTGTACTTACCCTGAGGCGGCCTGTAATACATGGCCATGTCGGTCCCGGTTGTCTCTTTAAAAAGCGTTGCTACGTCGTTCATTTCCTTTTGAAAGGAAGCCGTATCGGAAATCTTAGACATATCCGGGTGATGGTATGTATGATTGCCCACGGTGTGTCCGTCCTCCACCATGCGTTTTACAATATCCGGGGCGGATTCCAGAAAATGTCCCACCACAAAAAAAGTAGCCCGGACATTGTGCTTTTTCAGGGCATCCAGAATCGGCTCCGTGTTGCCGTTCTCATAGCCGCAGTCGAAGGTCAGATAGATTACCTTCTCGTCGCCCTCTGCCATATAATAGGCATTATACTTTTTCATCTCCGCGACGGTAGCATTTCCTGTAGGCTTTTCCCCGCTCTTACCGAATCCCAGACCCCAGTTCTCCGATTTCTCCGAAATTCCATCGTACTCCGATAACGCTAAATTTTCCAGTTCATTTCCGGTATACTCTGTTACCGCGCCATTCTCCGTTTGATTCATGGAATCTTCCGTTTCTGCGCCCTTTTCAATTTGATTAATCGTATACTCCCTCACCGTACCGTTGGCTATTCGGTTTTCGGTGTATTCCGCCTGCTCTTCTGCCGTCTGTTCCGCGGTCTGCTCTGTAATCTGTTCTGCTACCTGCCCTGTTGTCCGACGCGTTTCCGCCAGCGTCTCTGCTGCAGCTCGACCCAGCACAAACATCGCCAAAAGGAATACTGCCGTTGGAATGACCTTCTTCCGGTCAATCTTCTTCCCATGTAAAAGCCTGTTTACCATGTCCTTCACATAGATTGTCTTCATCATAATGCTTCTTCCGCTTTTTACCTAAATATATGTGGGCAGAAAAAAACACATACCTTGTCAACGCTGTCCTTTTATGAACTGCACTTCAGCTAAATTGCCGTGAATTCTATTAACTTTTTTAAACTCTCTCCATCTGAATACGGAACACGATGTTCCGGGTCCCGTTCAGCTTTTCAAAATCTATCTCGTAGGAGCGGGTAATCATATCCACCCGCAAAATCTTGCCTACTCCGAACACCTTATGCTTTACCATATCTCCCACCTGAAAGTCCGCTTCCGGAAGCATTTCCGGTGTGGAATAGCTTTGTACCTTCTGTTCAAAACCCACAAATTCCATGAGGCTGCTGTCAATATCTGACAAGAAGCAGGAGGCTTCGGAATTGAATTTTCCCGCCTTTAGAGCATAACGCGTAAGATACAGCTGTTTTTTGGCCCTGGTGACTGCCACATAGAACAACCGCCGTTCCTCCTCCAGTTCATCCTCATTTTTCAGCTTTCTGCTGGGAAACTGCCCCTCCACCAGACCGCAGACAAAGACCGTGTCAAACTCCAATCCCTTGGCAGTGTGGATGGTCATGACTTTCACCTTATCTTCTTCCGTATCATCATCCTGCGCCGTAAACAGCGCAAAATGTGTCAGCAGTTCCTCCAGCGGCAGTTTTTCCTGGTTTTCCTCCTCCAGTCCTGCAATAGTCTCCAAAAGTTCCGCTACGTTATCCAGCTTTGTCTGCTCAACATCCTGTTCCAGTTCCTTTCGATAGCCCAAGTCCAGAACGCGGCTTGCAAGCTCCCTGCAGGAAAAGGCAGGATATACCGTATGTAATTTGCAGATTTCCTCATAGTAGGAAATGACTTCCGGTTTCGTTATCTTCCCCGCTCCAATCATCTCCCCAAGAGCCTGCATCAGGCTTAAGCCATGTTCCGCCGCATACTTTTTCAGATTTTCTACCGACTTTTTGCCAAAACCCCGTCGGGGTCTTTGCATGGTATATGCGAAATCCAAATCGTTCATGGAGTATACCATCCGCAGATAAGAGAGTACGGTTCGTATCTCCTCAGACGCGTAAAACTGAGCTCCGTTTAAAATTTTGTAGGGGATTTTACATCGGATAAACGCTTCCTCCAGAGAGCGGGTCTGGGAAGATGCCCGGACAAGAACCGTATGGTCCGAATATTTTTTGCCCTGCTGTACTCCCTTTTGAATCATCTCCGCAATATAGGCAGATTCATCGCTCTCCTGCTTCATGCAGGCGCAGATTGGTTTACTTCCCGATGAATTATTGGTAAACATGGCTTTTGTGAGACGGTTCTGATTTGCACGAATCAGAGAATTGGCCACCGCCACAATCTCCGGTGTACTTCTGAAATTCTCCGACAGTTGAAAATCCCTGACGTCCTCATGGACCTTGTCAAAATCCACCATGTAGCCCACATCGGAGCCCCGCCAGCCGTAAATACACTGGTCGTCATCTCCCACCACGGTAAGGTTATGATATTTTCCCGAAAGCAGCTTAAGCAGCAGTTCCTGGTTGCCGTTCACATCCTGATATTCGTCACAGAGCAGATACTGGCATCTGCTTTGCCATTTCTCCAGCGCATCCGGAAAATGTGTCAGAATATAAATGGCAAACTGAATGATATCTTCAAAATCCAGGGCATAGCTGTCACGCTGACGTAACAGATAATTGAAATAGACCCGGTCAAAATCCTCCTTTGCCCCGATAATTTCTCTAAGCAGCGATTCCTTGTCCGCTCCAATCATATATGTAATGTAGTCCGGATTCTGCTTTTTGCCACAGATTTTCTCCATGCAGTCCCTGGCCGTAAAATCCTTCAGGGAAAGCCCCTGCTCCTCTGCAATCTCCCGTAGCAGATTTACCTCATCCTGCTTGTCCAAAATGGTAAAGGTCTTGGGATATGCCACCCGGTAGATTTCTTCCTTCAGCAGATTATTGCAATAGCCGTGAAAGGTTCCGGCAAAACAAGTAGCCATGTCCCCTATCATATGCTTCAGGCGATATTTCATCTCCCCCGCAGCCTTGTTGGTAAAGGTCATGGCTACCACGGAGGATGGCTCCACGCCAAGCTCCGTAATCAGATATGCTATTCTGTTTGTCAGGGCAAAGGTTTTTCCGGAGCCCGGAACCGCCCGGACGCGGACATTTCCCTCCGTGGCCTCTATGATGTCCTGCTGCTCCTTCGTCGGTGTTCCAAATGCCATATCCTTCTCCTTTGGGCTGCCGAACAGCAGTCCTGTGAAATCATTTTCACCTCCAGTATACGAACATTTGTTCTTGATTGCAATAGGAAAATTTATTTCAGCAAAATCTTCTCCCATTGTCTCAAGATTTCCTCGGACTTTTCCGTATCAATATCCTCCACGGCGTTTTTCAGTTGCTCAAAGAACCTCTTATGCTCATCATTGTAGGAATATCCTTCCATTTCCCTGATGACTTCTTCCATTTTGTCGGAGTCCAGCTCATCCATGGCAGTGCGCATAGCTTCAAACTGCCGCTTCAATATATCCTCTGATGTCTGCTGTTTGCTGTCACAGGCTGAATTCTCCTCCTTCATATAAGGAGCAAGGATTTTGGCATATGCAGTATACTTTTCCAGCAATCTTGGTGTATAGCGGTGAATTGCCTCTGCATCCGACGCATTTCCGGCTATCTCCATCCACTCCGCCAGTTCTGCCAATTCCAGCGCACCGATTTGCCTGGAGGCGCTCTTCAGGGCATGTACCTCAATCGTATATTCCCTCCATTGTTTCTTCTGTTCATACGCAGCAATCAATCCGGCTTTCTTTTCAATCAGGCGGTAATATTCCTTTAAAACGGAAAAGAACAGCTTTTCGCTTCCCAACAGTTTTAAAGCCGCTTCCGTATCCAACTCCGGTATTTGAATACTTGTCTTTTCCTCTCCCTCTTCTTTAATGCTCTTCATAAGCTTTTCAGCCGGTAACCATTTCTTTAACTTTGCCGACATTACCTTCAGTTCAATGGGCTTTGCCACAAAATCATCCATGCCCTCCTGAATGAACATCTCCCGAACGCCGTCCACAGCATTTGCTGTTAACGCAATAATCGGCACCTCTCCGTTTTTCCCCAACATACGCCTGATAATGTGAGTCGTTTCCACACCGTCCATCTCCGGCATCATATGATCCATAAAAATTACATCGTAGCGCTTTTTCTCTATCTTTTCGATAGCTTCTTTTCCACTGACAGCTGTATCAATCTTCATTTTCAGAGGTTCCAGTAACCCCCTTGCCACTGTCAAATTGACAGAGTTATCATCTACTATCAGTACCTCTGCATCCGGCGCAACAAAATCGAAATCTTCCTCAGACAGTTCTGTAAAATCTGCCTGCAAATTTTCTCCTTTCAAGATGCTTGCAAGGCTCAGCGCATAAGCAGGCTTCTTTAACACCCTCACATTGGGTATATCATATTTACGCGTAGACTTAAATGTAATCAGCACGATACAGGTAATGTCCTTATTTTCTTTTACAAAATTCATCACCTTATCGGTAAAGAGTGGCTGGTTTACAAACAGGAATCGGATATTGCGCTCCTTCAATTCCTCCAGATGCTGCTCTGAGTTCAGTGAGATGTATCCTGCGCCCATACGCAACAAATCTTTTCTTAACTGTCCTTCTATAAAGGAACTGTCTATCAATCCCGCTGTACCGATTACCTCCGACAGCCTACTGACGGAAGGCTTTGCATTGACAACCTTTTGGGGCAGTGAAAAGGAAAACGTACTTCCCTCTCCATATGTACTCTCCACAGAAATCTGCCCTTTCATCAGCGTAAGCAGTTGTTTGCAGATTGCAAGCCCCAGACCCGTCCCTTCAATATTTCGGTTTCTCTTGCTGTCCAGCTGTTGGAAGGATTGAAACAGTTTACCCATATCCTCCTTTTTAATACCTCTTCCCGTATCGGTGACGGTTACCCGGAGCTCAACAGTATTCCCGTCCAGCCATGCGAAATCCACCGCCAGCCGTACCATGCCCTCCTGTGTGAATTTCACCGCATTGTTTGCAATGTTTACCATAACCTGCTTGATGCGGATACTGTCTCCCAGCAATTCCTCAGGGAGCTCCGGATTTACATCCATCAGTAATTCCACATTCTTGTTTCCGATACGCGTTCCTATGATGTTCACAATATCATTAATAATTGACATAGGTTTGTATTCTGCTTCGTTAATGTCCATTTTTCCTGACTCTATCTTGGAAAAATCCAGAATATCATTAATGATTGTAAGAAGCGTTTGCCCGGATGACTTTATTTGACTCACGTAATCCCGTGCCACAGGCGGAAGTTCCTCTCTCAATGTCATCTCCGCCATACCGATTACCGCGTTCATGGGAGTTCGTATCTCATGGCTCATATTTGCCAGAAAATCCGACTTCATCCTGGATGCCTTTTCCAGCTCCAAATTTTTTAAATAAAGTTCATATTTGCTGTAAGCAATCTCAGACAGGACATTGGCAATCAAATACAAAGAACGTGTGGCATTATCCACCCTCTCCTTTTTGATAATGCTCACTCTTTTTGCTGCTGCAATATACTCTTCCGAATCCACTCCGATTTCTTCTGCAACCTTTCGCAGCTTTTCCTCATCCGGTTCCTGAATCAGTACCTGCCCTCCGATAAAGCAGCCCACCATTTGCCCATGTGCCATAATGGGAGCTGCAAAGTCCACAAGTCCGGCATGACAGTAATAGGCGCAGGAAGCCCCCTCCTTCAAGGCAAGCTCTGCCCCCATCTTGTCACACTGCTCGCATCTCTTTCTACCCACTTCGGATGTTCTTGTATGCTTCATACAGAAATCCGAAAAGCAGGAACCCTTTGTCACCGGGACACCGTATCTGTCCGTTGTCAAAGATGCAATTCCCGTCATCATGGAGAAAGCATCCTGTATTTTCTGTAGCATTCCAACTTCTATTAAGTCTGTCAGATTAATTTCATCTCCGAGTATATCCATTCCTCTTCCCTCCGTCACGCCATCAAGCTCTCGATGGTAACCGACAACCGTTCCATATCAATAGGCTTCAACAGATATCCCTGGGGTCTTAAGGCCAGCACCTCCTGAATCTTTTCCCGCTCAGAAACCCCTGTCAGAAATACCACCGGAAGATTCTTCAGTTTCTCATTACAACGGATTTTGTTAAGCACATCGACACCGTTCTCTCCGGGCATCTCATAGTCCAGAAGAATTAAATCCGTTCTCTTCGTCTCCAGAAATTTCATTGCCACCTTTCCGCTAATTGCCGTGGCAACATCATATTGTTCAGCCAGATGCCCTTTAATCAGTTTCAGTACACTGCTGTCATCATCCACCACAAGAATATGCTTTCTGACAGACGGCTTGGCTGTATCGGAACTCTCTGCCATAACAGAACTCTCCGCCGTGACAGAACTTTCCGTCGTGACAGGTATCTCCATCCGCTCCAAAACCTTGAGTGCCGCTGCAATGGGAGCTTCTGTATCTTCATTCTCCTGCATCTTTCTTCCATTCAATAGTTTAAGCACTTCTGCTTCAATATTCTGGGAAGTAATCGGCTTTCTTAAAATCGTAGCCCTGCTGACCACCGTAACCTTCTCGAACAATTCACAGTCCTCATCATCCCCGATAACCACAAGAGGAATTTTTTCCTCTTCAATTTTTCTTCCGATATTACAAAACTTCTTAAGATCATCCGGATTTTCTCCGCGAAGACAATATACAAACACATCCGGATGAATATACTTCAAATGATTTACAATGTCATCATATCTTTCCGAACAGCTCAAACATTCAAAGCTGAAATCCATGTACGAAAAGAACTCGTTCATAATTATCTTGTTTCTACCGCTTAGCAATACTTTGTATTTCATTGTATGCCCCCTCTTTTGTACACTAACATTGCAGTATGTTCCTACCATAATCATTATGTCAGATTTCTGTAAATTATGCACTATATTTTGTATTTTCTGAATTTTCTTGCAATAAAAAAAGGCATAAATATAGTACATAGCTACTCTTCGTTTTCGTCGACCATGTTTTGAAAATACTACTTTTTTACACCCCTACCAGCGCATCAAAGGTACCCACCATATTTAGTCTCCCGTAACCCCACTCCCTGTTGGGATAGGTCATATCAAAGCTTCGTTCGGCTCCCCGGATGAAATAATTTTTAATTTCCTGACTTTCCACCACCGGGTTGTTTCCTTCTACCACAGCCCACTGCATGAATTGGGCTACGGCTCCTGCCGTAATTGAAGCCGACAGAGAACTGCCTGTCTCTCTGCCCCTCACGGTAGATACACTCACTCCCGGAGCTGCAAAATCCGGGCGGATAGCCCCGTTTCCGGCAAATCCTCTGCCTGAGTTGATATAAAAGCTGTTATTTGCCGCATCATAAGTAGAGACACTGATAATACTTCCTGCCATGGAAGGTTCCGTCAGCGTCACATAAGGAGAAGGTTCCAGAAAGTACGCCGGAGCACTCATAAAATTCGTTATTGGAAGCCACATGTGATACTCACCGTTATGAATTTCGCCTGCCGCCTCCACCCGGAAAGTCCAGATGCCCGGCGTGGGATCCTGTACCCGGATCCAAATCAGTTCCTCCCCGGAGGCAGGCTCCACCAGATAGCCGGCAATGGTCACCCTGGAACGCTCGTATATAAAGCTGTAGGTTATGCTTCCCCGGATTCCCAGACGTACCGGCGGAATCGGTTCTCCGCCCGGTGTACGCACGGAAACCGTAAAGATATCCGGCAGACTCCCCCAGAGCTCCAGAAAGAAGCCCGCATTCCCGGTTTCTACCCGTATCTCCACCGCTTTGCTGTTTTCTCCACCGCTTCCCCGATTGTCCAGATTGCCCTGATAATGATGTGCCGCATTTCCCTCGTTTCCTCCCGCCACAACCACAGCACGGCTCCGTCTTACCGCAACATTTTCCAGATACCCGGAAAGCGGTGAGCTGCCGGAGTGATTGCCGTAGTTGGTTCCCAGTCCGAGGCAGATGACTGCCGGTCTTGCCAAAGGTTCGGCAAACCGGTCCGCATACTGAACCGCCAACATAATATCATTTTCCTGATAGGCGGGAACACCCCCGGGAACCAAATAAAAATCCCGAAGATACTGCTTGCATTCCTTCAATTTCACCACAACAATATCCGCGTCCGGCGCAGCACCGATAAAGCCCAATCCTCCGCTTAGCCTGCTGCCTGCTGCTACCGATGCCATTGCGGTACCGTGTCCGTTTTCGTCTCTGCTGGGCACCAGCAAAAAGGGATTTTCCGCCTGCAGTGCCATGTTAATTTCTTCTTTTCTGTACTCAGTACCGTACTGAAATCCGGCGGGCGGCTCCCCCGTCTGAATCGTCTGGTCCCAGATGGCCAAAATGCGGCTGGTTCCGTCCTCTTTCCGAAATACGGGATTTGTGTAATCTATTCCCGTGTCAATTACACAGATAACAACGCCTCTGCCGGTGAGGGAAAGGGGCTGTCTCTGAATCTGTGTAATCCCGCTTGCAATCAGGCTGCCGGGATCAAAGTTTTCCGCCACACGTCCCACCTGCATCAATCCGTACAATTTCGGCACACTCCTGTAAGAAAAAAAATACTCCTGTGCATTTGCCAGGATTGTTCTGTCGAAATATACCACATTGTAAAGCCCGTCAATATCAGCGTAACACAAATCTTCCGCCGGGTCCTCCAACAACTGATACGGAAAGTCTGTAATCACATCATAATAATCGTTGGAAAGTATCTTTTCCCTGCAATTTGCGGGCATAATAAAGCCTCCCTTTTGCACATACTCTGCACCGTGAAATTGTTTCCACTAGAGTATACGCAAAGGGAGGCTTTTTTTATGCCAGTTCGATACTTCCGGCGGTAATGCATCTGCCGGAGGTTCTGTCAAAGAGCAGAATATCATCACCCTGTATATCCATACTCATCTCTGTACCGATATCAAATGTGACACCGCCGAAAATGACACCCGTCAACAGGAAGTTGCCGATGCGCAGTTTCACGGTGGATTCCATACCGGTGGGCATCGCTCCGTATACGGTGGTCTTCAATGCGCCTTCTTTGCCCAGCTTCAGGAACTCGGGACGCACACCGATGACAAAGTCCTCATTGGTGATAACCGGCTCCTCTTCCATGCTGTAATCATTTTCTTCCACCATAGCCACATGGTATTTAAACTTTTCATCCTTGTTGCTCTTTTCAACAGCTTTCTTGTCTTTCAGGCTTTCCTCAACGGCTGCTGCCGCGTCTGCTACAGCCTGATCTCTGTCTGTCTGCCATTTTGCAATGTCAATAGGCTGTTTCGGAACAAATTTCAGCCTGACACCTTCCAGCGCAGTCAGTTCCAGCTTACCGTCCGCTCCCTGTTTTCCCTTTGCATCAATAAAGTTGATGGAGGGATTTCCCACAAAGTCCGCTACAAACAGATTATTGGGACGATTGTACACCTCCAGAGGTGCTGCATACTGCTGTAGTACGCCGTTGTTGATCAGACAGATTCTGGTAGCCAGAGTCATTGCCTCCATCTGGTCATGAGTCACGTACACGAAGGTACTGCCCGTCTCCACATGCAGTCGCTGCAACTCATATCTCATCTCCAGACGCAATTTTGCATCCAGGTTGGACAGCGGCTCATCCATGAACAACACATCCGGCTCGGGAGCCAGGGTCCTTGCGATAGCCACACGCTGCTGCTGTCCGCCGGAAAGCTCTGCGGGATAACGGTTCATGAACATACCGATTTTAACAATTCTGGACACGCGTCTCACGGACTTGTCAATTTCTTCCTTCGTGAGCTTTCTTGTCTCCATGACTACCTTGCCGCCTTCGGTTACCTCACAATTCTCGTTCAGGCTCCGCCCTCTGGCAGCATAGGATGCCCTGATGCCCTCCAGTTTCCCCATGAGTTCCTCCGCCTTTGCCTTTGCGGCAGCTTCCGGGTCAGCGGCCTCATGAATCTTGAATCCGTACAGCGTTTTTGCGGTATAGACAGAAAGGGTAAAGGCATCAATGAACTTCAAATACACCTTATCCGTATCCACCTTGCCGCCCTTATCGCGGCAGTCATCCACCAGCTCTACGATTTTTTTGCCGCTTCTGAGTGCCTTGATTAACTCCCCTGTCGTCCTTGCATTCTCGTCAACCACCGCCATGGGTTCCTTAATGTTGCTGAGACCGAAGGAGATATTCTGGTAGACAGTCATGTTGGGCCACAGTGCATAGTTCTGGAACAGGAAGCCCACCTTTCTCTTATTGGGAGGAACATTGATTCCGGCTTCGCTGTCAAATACCACTCTGTCGCCGATTTTAATCTGTCCTGTAGTGGGAGTCTCCAATCCGGCAATCATACGAAGGATGGTAGTCTTTCCGCAGCCGGAGGGCCCCAGGAGAGTGATAAAGGAATTGTCCGCGATATCCAGATCCAGATGGTCTACCGCATAGTATTTTCCCCAACGTTTTGTTATATTTCTCAATGTAATCTCTGACATAATAATACCTCACCTTTCTTTTTTCCTCTAATTGCTTCCGATTCCTTCATCCAGACTGGCGCCGGTCAGCTTGTTCACCAGAGTGTTGAAAATCAAAATAGTCACAATCAGAATCAGGTTGATGGCACTGGAGAATGCATACAGGCCCATCTCGTCGAAGTAATCCAGCGTTGTGGAGAGGATAAAGCCCTGGGTACAAAGCAACAGAAACAGAGACAGCTCTCTTAAGCATGTCATAAACGGTAACATATATCCGCTGATGATGGACGACTTCTGAATCGGTACAATGATGCGGAACATTCTCTTGAACCATGGTACATTCTGTATGATTGCAGCCTCCTCTATCTCGTTGGACAGTTGCAGCATGGAGTTCAGTGCACTTCGGCTCGCAAAAGGAATGTATTTCACGGTACCTGCGATAATCAACAGTGTATAGGTATTGAACAGGTTGATTCTCTCATTGGAGAACAGGATGAAAAATGCAGCGCCCACGGCGATGGAAGGCATCAAATAGGGTAGGAATGCCACGCCGTTCACATAGGCAGCCCACTTACTCCGGCGGTTCTTTGCCACTGCGTAACCTATCAGCGTTCCTATGGTTCCTGCCAGCAGTGCACAGCACACCGCAACCAGAAGCGTTCCCGCAAAGGCATGCCAGATTGTCTCGTTGTAGAGGATACCCTTCTGACCGTACATGCCGTTCTCCGATATATTCTCATTTGTTATCCACCACTTTGAGGTCAGATTACTCATATCTCCGGTGTAGAGGAAGCTGTAGTCTCCGGGGTTTGGAAGGAAGGTCTCCAACGCAAAGGAGAAAATCGGGAAGATACTGGTAAAGAAGGTCAGAATTACCATGATAACGGCAATCGCATATTTTCCGATTTTACCCAGATTAATTTTGGACAATTGTCCTGATTTTCCGGTGACCGTAGTGTAATTTTTCCGGCTCTTTAAGCTTACCTGATTCATGGTAAGAATCGCCACACCGAAAATCATCATGATAATTGCCAGAATACTGGCCTCTCCGGTGTACTTGGAATTCAGGGAGATATACTTGGTGGAAAGAGTTGTCAGTCCCAGATAATGAGGAACCGGGTAGCTTCCCATGGCACTTCCGAATACCAGCAGGATTGTGGAGAGAATTGCCGGCTTTATCATGGGAAGTGTCACGCGGAACATGGTTTTCCACTTGGGTGTATCCAGGATGGTTGCCGCCTCCTCCAGGTTTGCATCCATATTTCGGAAAATACCGCCGATCAATATATATGCAAAGGGAGCGTAATGCAGTCCCAGTACCACTGCGCTGGGGAACAACCCCTGGCACCACCACTTGGGCATTTCAATCCCGAACAGGGACGCCAGCAGTCCGTTGGAGGTTCCCACCACAGCGTTGCTGTTAAATACGTTCTGCCATACGACAGCCAGCGTCCACTGGGGCATGATATACGGAAAAATAAAAATGGAACTGAGATATTTCTTAAATTTCAGGTTGGTTCTGGTTACCAGAAATGCAAAAAAGCCGCCGTACAGGATGGAAATCGTGCAGGTGAGCACCGCCAGAAGCAGTGTATTCCACAGGGGTTTCCAGAGGTTTGTCTTTGCCAGCTTGCTGGTAAAAAGATCCACATAATTGACTATCGTATAGCCGGAAGCCTTTCCGGTCAGATGAGCGTCAATGGTACCCGGATGAATAATCAGGGTGTCTTTCACGATAGCCACTATGGGTGCTACCGTGGAGAAGGTAAGGACAATACCAAACAACAGAAGGATGATGTTCTGGGGTTTAGAAAGGTACGTCTTTACCTTATTCGCCATATGCTTGCTATTCATAAGCTACTCCTTTCCTGAAAAAGCGGGGTGCCGCACATCGTCTGTACGACACCCCGCCTGACAGTTGCCGTTATTGAGCACTGTATTTGGTCAAGAGTTCAATCCAGCTTCCTACGGTAAAGGCTACAGATGCGCAGTATTCAGGATCTTCCAGAACCAACTCACCGTCTGTGGTCCACCAGTCATAGCCACGGTCGTTCTTGCACTCGAATACATTTTCGCCTGCTTCGTTGTAGCCGCCTCTGCTGTGCTGATAAGTCGTCTCGATAGATGCTGCCACTTCGGGATTGGAGGAGTAACCGCCCATATCCTTGCCCCATGCGCTGAAGCCGTCCTCTGTACAGGTCATGTATGTGATGAACGCACATGCAGTCCAAGGCAGAGGGCTGTTGTCTGTCAGGAACAGATAATGGCAGTAGCCGTATCCGCCGATACCGACATAACCGTCTTCATATGCGGCAACCTTGATATTGTTCAGAGACACCCCTGCGGATTCCTCTACGGAACGGAGTTTGGAGTATACCAGCAGTCCGCTCTGATCCGTTGCGGAATCGGTTACGAGAGTGTTGCAGATGGGTCCGTCATCTGTCTGAGCATTGTAGCTTTCCACCCAGAGCTTAATCCAAGCCAGCGCATAAGCACCGTCTGCACCCAAGCCTAAATCCTCTGCTTCGGTCTTCATCTCATCAATGACAGGCTGGAAATATGCCTTATCCGCGTCATCCAGAGCCTCAAATGCCTCCTTCAGCCATGCTGCATACTTATCCTCTGTCAGCATGTAAAGGAAGTTCTTTCCTACGATTTCGGAATCAATGTCCATGTACAGAGAGTGATTGCCCTCAGCAACAAAGTCCCAGCAATTGTCGTAGGTTGTGTTACCTGTGCAGTTATACATAAATACCTTATTCAGTGTCTGTAAAGGCAGGAAGCCTTCATAAGCATCAGCGGTAGTTCCGTTGGCCTCAGCCCACTCCTTGGGAATGAAGGTCTTTAAGATGCCGGGCTGAACCATCTTGGACTCAATCTGGTTTCCGTCCTGAATCAGGGTCATTGCAAAAGTACCTGTCTCCTTCAGGGAATCTGCGGTCAGCTGTTCAAAAATCTTGTTGTTCTTGGGCTGCTGCCACTCATACTCCATGGTATAATTCGGGTCAATGGTCTGCAGATACTCAATGAAAAGAGGAAGTGCAGTCTTGCCTCGGCTGGAGTTTCCTACACCGTAAAAGGTCTTACCGTTGGATTCCTCAATCGCCTTTTTCGCCAGTTCCTCCAGAGTCATTCCCTCTGCCTCTTTGATAATCTTCTCAATCTCGGAAAGATTTTCCTCTTCCTTGGGTGCTTCCGTCTCAGGCTTTTCATTGTCTGTCTTTGTCTCGCCGCCTGTAACCGCCGAAGCAGGTTCAGAAGATGACTGGGACTCGCTTGCGCCACAGCCGGACAGTGTCATGGCCAACATGGTTCCGGCCAAAACAAGTGATACTAATTTCTTTTTCATACTTTACCCTCCTTAATATGTACTTGTATGTTTCGTACACCTTGTAAGAATATTATATCGTTGGGGCTGAACAAAATGAACTCGACAAAACTGTTATCATTTTAAAAATCCTGTTATTCTTCACAAAAGAATAGCAGGATTTTCATGCTTTGTATGCATTTTGTACAATGGGAATCGGCTATTCCCTCCGATTCTGGTACTCGGAAGGGGTCATGCCTACAATTTTTTTAAAGGTGCTGGAAAAATAAGTGATATCCCTGTATCCCACCTGCTCCGCCACCTCACTGACACGGTTACGGCAATCCTCCAACAGCTTCATGGCTGCCCGCATACGGTATCTAGTGATGTAAGCCGCTACCGTATAATCCGTCTCCTTCTTAAACAGATGACTCAGATGACTCTCGCTGATACCTACCGCAGCAGAGACGGTTGCGATACTGATGTCGCTGTCTCCGTAATGTTCCGCTATATAGTTCAGTGCTTCCCTGATATATCGGCTCTTGTCACCCTGTTCCTCCGGCGCCGCCAGCACTGTCTGCTGCTCCTGATTCTTTCTGTCGTCTCGCTGCTCCTCTATTTCCTTCTTTGCCCGAAGCACACACTCCTCCAGTTCGCCGTCCTCAAAGGGCTTCAGCAGATAGTCAAAGGCAAAGTAACGCAGGGCCTGCTTGGCATACTCAAACTCACTGTATGCCGTCAGAAAGATGACCCTCACCTCATTTCCCTCCTGTCTCAGGGTTTTCAGCAGCTCAATGCCGTCCATCCGCGGCATGCGGATGTCACTGATAATCAGATCAGGGCGATACCTGTGTACTGCCTCCAGTGCTTCCTCCCCATTGGAAGCCTCTGCCACCACGGCACAGTCCATGGCCGCCCAGTCCGTCTCCATAACAATACCGCGCCTCACGAACATCTCATCATCTACCACCAGTATTTTCAGCATCCGCCGTTCTCTCCTTCCTCAAAGGGAATGTCAGGGTGACAAGAGTACCTCCCTGCTTCGGTCTGCATATTTTCACGCCGTAGGCTTCCCCGTAATTCAGCCGGATAATTTTGTCTACATTTCCTAGACCGATATGCCCCGTCCGTTCTTGCAATCCCCCGTTGTTCAACCTGTCAATGACTTCCTGTCCGATACCGCAGCCGTCATCTCTTACCTCCACCACCAGCACGGAATCCCGGTCCGTCCCTCCGGCAAAGGCATCCACCTGAATATGTCCGTCTTCACACTCCGACAGCCCATGAATTACCGCATTTTCCACAATGGGTTGAATCACCAGCTTTGGCAGTTCGCAGTCCGCCAGCTTCTCATCATAGTTGCAGACACACTCAAATCTTCCGTCAAAGCGGATTCGCTGTATTTCTGCATAGCTTTCCACCAGCTCCATCTCCCCACGCAGGGTAGTAAACTGCTCTTTGGAAATAGCGGCTCTCAATATTTTGGCCAGCTTGGAAACCAACGTCACAATCTCCGGCACATGGTTGGCTTTCGCTACCCATTTTACCGTGTCGAGGGTATTGTACAGGAAGTGGGGATTCAGCTGGGCCTGCATCATGGCTATCTGAATCTCATTCATCTGTTTTTGCTGCTCCACCTGATTTTCCATGTATTTCTTTAAGTCAGCAGTCATGAAATTGAAATTCCCGGACATCTCCGCAAACTCCGTGGTGGGCCAGTCCTCCTGCATCCGGGTGTCCAGATTGCCAACCTGTACCTCATGCATGGTCCGGTTCAGCACATGGATGGGTCTGGAAAGACGGTTGCTCAGATTAATCACCAACAATGTACAGGCTGCAAATAACACCGCAATCATGATAAAAAGTACACTGTACATGGAATTCACCGTATTCGCGGTAAAAACCTGAGGTCTCAGCAGCACTGTATACAGACCCGTCTTCTCCGATTTATCCATATAGATACTGTTTCCGTTACAATCTGCCTGAATCGGCTCGTTCCGCAGAAGCCTCTCCCTGAGTACCTCCCCAAGGTTCTCGCCGGCTGCGCTTCCCGCGTCATACACCGTCTCCAGAAAGCTGTCCAGAATACAGATGCCGTCCTGCCCGCCGTAGGTCCCTTTCAATGCCGTCTCAAACTCCTGAAGTCCCATATTTATCACAAAAAAACCTGCATTTCCCTGTTCATCACTTATCAGCCTGGCCGCCTGCAAAACGGCATCGCCTGAGGGATCATCCGCCCGCAGTACCACAAGCCGTCCCTCTTCCTCCGCCGCTTTTCTCAAAATGCCCCAGTAAGGCTCCATTCTCCTCTGATAGGTTCCCGTACCCGTAGAGTACCGGCAGGTGCCATCCATGCCGTACAGTTCAAACCAGGCATAATCTCTCAGTTCCTTCGTCTCCCGGTAGAGCGTCCTGTATACCTCACCCGAATTTCCGGAATCGGATTGCCGCAGGGCTTCCGCGATTTCGCCGTCACCGCAGAATTTCCCGGTCAGTTCCTCAAATTTCGAAAACAGCAGCTCCAGCCGCCCGTTGACCTCCTCTGCAAGTTCCATATCCATCACACGGTAATCTCCGGAGATTTTCATCTGAAACAGCTGAATCAAGAATAAACTGCACACTGCCAACGGCAAGACAGACGCCGTAATCATACACATCAGCAGTTCCTGCCTGAATGTTCTCTTCCTTCCTTTTCCCATGTCCGCTACCTGCCCTGCTCTGTCATGATATCCGTCCAGATTTTCAGGATTTCCTCTCTGTGCTCCCCAGCCCACTCCACATCAAAATCCAGTACCTTCATGCCGTTGTCCCCTGTCTCCTGCATATTTTCCAGTACAGACCTTCTGTGCAGCCTTTCTACCGCCAGCTGCTGCACGTCATCTCCCACAATGAATTCAATAAAGCATCTTGCGTTTTCTTCGTGCTCCGCTCCCTCAACAATAGCGCACCCGTCCGGCAATGTGCTGGTTCCGTCTCTGGGATACACAACAGAGATGTCCGCCCCATTGTCGATGGCTTTTAAAGCCGTCTCCTCCAGAGTGAGTCCTATGGCCCTGACACCGCTTGAGACCTCCTCCACTGCCTGCCCGGAACCGGCAGACACATTGTAGTCCAGAGCTCTCGCAAACTGCCTCAGAGTCACTTCCGGCTCCATTCCCATGACCTGAATCAAAGTTACCAGCATCGTGTAACTGCTGCCTGATTTCTGCGGGTCCCCAAAGGCGATATTTCCCTGCCAAGACTCATAAAACAACTCCTGCCAGTTTGTCGGAGCCTGACTGCTGTCCACCAGCTTGTTGTTATAGATAAACACAATGGGCAATTCCGTAAATGCCGTGTAGCTGCCGTCCACACTCCGGTATTGCTCCTTGATGCTTCCATTCCTGCTGCATATGTAAGGCTCCAGGCAATCTTTGTAAGCGCTGTAGCTCTCAATTCCTCCCCCGAACATGATATCGCAGGTAAACTCTCCGTTTCCGGCTGCTATCTCCTCCAGAAGTTCCGAAGTACCGCCGGTATGCAGTTCCACCCAGATACCGGTTCTCTCCTCAAACTCCTTGATAATTGGTGCGTATACTTCCTCCTTATGGGAGGTGTAAACCACAAGTTTATTCTCCTCGGGCACAGACGGTACCGCCTCCTCCGAGGTACCGCAGGCAGTGCAGCACAGGCACAAGCTCAATGCTGCCGCTACGGCTGTCCTTTTCCGCAATTTCATCTTCATCGTTACTCACCCCGTTCAGACTGCTTCTGAAAATAATTGTAACACAAAACAAGGCATCTGCCAAATGAGCAGATGCCTTTGCCGATATCGTTGCCGATATTATTCGCTTTTCTTTAAATCCTTCAATGCCTTCGTCAGACTGATGGGATTACCGTATCTCAAAGTACCCATACGGTAAATCTTTGCACCCAGTACGCCCGCCCCAAAAATGGAAGCCACCAGAATCAGGAAGGATACAATAATTTCCCAGGATGCCACAGTTCCCATGGCGATTCTGGCAAACATGGTACTGTAGGAGCTGACCGGCAGGAAGGACAACACCTTGATAATGGTGCCGTCTATATTGGTCAGCTGCATCAGGGAGAAGAAATAAACTACCATGATAACCATCATCAGTCCGCTGACCGTCTTGCTGATATCCTCTGTCTTGCTGACCAATGCTCCCATTGCACCGTAGAGGAACGCGTAGAACAGATACCCGCCCAGGCCGAAGAATGCGAAAGCCAGCAACACTTCTGCGGGAACATGCAGGAACATATCCAGCATGCCACCCCACTGTTCCCTGTTGACGCTATAGGAAATCAGAACAGCGCCCAGAATAAAGCCCATCTGGAACAATCCGCCGATGGCTCCGGCAATCACCTTTCCGAACAGTAAGCTGTTGGGGGTGGTACTTGTCACCAGCACTTCAATGGCACGATTACTCTTCTCGTTTGTAACAGATACGGCAATCATCTGTCCGTAATAAACAATCAGCATGAACACAATGATAACCAGAACATAACAATACCAGTAATTGCTTCCGGAATCCTTATTCATAATCTGCTCATTTACGGTAATGGGCACATTGTACATTTCTGTAATCTCAGCCAAATCCAATCCGTTCTCAGCACAATAATTCAAACGGTACATCTGTTTCATAACTTCGTCAAACATGGCGGTATTACTGTCCATCATTGACTTATTGAACACATAATAGTCATATTCCGTGGGACCGGTCACCGCAAAGCCTGCATCACATTCCTCCTCAACGCTCTGCTTCAGTTCCTCCAGACTGTTCATCTTATGCCAGCTGACATCGGGAATCATCTGCTGCAACAATTCCTCCTGCAATACCCCGTTCTCCGTCAGGTCTATGTAGGCAAACTTTGTCATATCCTCTTCCGTTACTTCCTCCGGCTCCTCTTTCTCTCCCACGACCTGCACGCCCGTAAAATCCGACATATCAATAAATCTTGGTAAAAAGAGCAGTGCCGCACCGAGAAATGCAATTACAAAGGTAAGTACCATAAAACCCTTACTGCTGAAATATTCCTTTAATTCATATTTGAGTACAATACCAAATTTACGCATGATTCTCCTCCTCGCCAACCTTTGCCACAAAAATATCGTTCAGGGACGGTTCGTAGCTTCCGAAACGCTCCACTTCAATATCAGAACCGGCGAGACGCTCCAGTACCTCTTTACTGCTGCGTCCGTCTGCCAGCTCCAGAACCAGAAATTCTTTCTTTCTGTCAGAAACGGTTATCAGCCCTTCGAATTCCCTGTCAATCTTATCCGCCAACTGTTCTACGTTGTAATTAACGGCTGCCAGCACCAGACGGTTTCTGCCGTACTCTCTCTTAATCTCCTTCAGTCTTCCGTCCAGTACTACCTCTCCCTGATTGATAATGGCAATATTGTCACAGAATTCCTCCACATAACTCATCTGATGGCTGGAGAAAATCACAAGCTTTCCTTCTGCAATAAGCTCATTCACCACATCCTTCAAAATCTGGGAGTTCACCGGATCCAGGCCGCTGAAAGGCTCATCCAGAATCACAATGTCCGGGTTGGCAACCAGCGTCGCCGCCAGCTGTACCTTCTGTTGATTTCCCTTGGAAAGGGTTTCCAGCTTTCTGTCCGCATACTCAGCTACTTCCAGACGTTGCAGCCATTTATTCGTGTTCTCCTTCGCCTCTTTGATGCTCAGTCCCCGCAGATTTCCGAGATACACCATCTGGTCGTTGACGGTACGTTTGGGATACAACCCTCTTTCTTCCGGAAGATAGCCAATCTGGTATTTCGACGGTACAAATTTTTTCCCGTCCATCAGTATCTCTCCGCTGTTTGCATGAAATACGTCCATCAGAATACGGATTGTGGTGGTCTTGCCCGCACCGTTTCGCCCCAGCAGTCCCAAAGCCTTTCCGCTTTCTACGGAGAAGCTGATACCGTGGAGTACTTCTTTTTCTCCAAAGCTTTTGTGAATGTTCTTCACTTCCAGTTTCATAATGAATAACCATACCTTTCTGCGCCGCATTTTCTTTCAGGCGCTTTGTTTCTTAAAATATTTCAATCCCGAAAAAAGGCTGTAACAAACCCTACTATGCCGCCAAGGAAACCGCAACATAACAAGTAAAATCCATACTCTCCGATAAGAGAAATCCATCGAAGACTGTTGTCATACTTTGCATCATTCAAGGGTTGCACTACAGAAGTCTCTCCCCGATAAATAACAGCTCTGTTCTCCAGCGCACACACAAAGGTCCATCCCTTTTCCTCCGCATCCTGTACACTGGCAATCTCCCAGTCATTGTTGATTCCGGTCCAATCCTTACCGTCCTCAAATTTTTCCCGGTTGGCAGCTTTGCGTCTTTTGTTCGTCAGGCTCTTACTGTCCATTGTATAGATCCAGTTTCCTCCCTGACTTTTTTCAAAAAAGTACTTCGTAGGAGTTACCGATACCAAAAGCCAACCCTGTTCTTCCTGCATGCGCAGGAATTTATTCAATCCTCTGTTGGTCCATATCAGCTTTCTGACAATTTTATGGGTTTCGGGATTTACGCTGTTCTCCCACTCCTGCCTGCTCATGGACAATTCCTTCTCCGTCCGGATTCCCATTTTCCACAAATACACTGCAAAAAAATTACAGATAGCTACATAAAACAGGGTAAACCAGTCGAACCACCCCAGATAAAAATCTTCCTTTACCCAAATCTGCAGCAACTTTTCCAGAATGTTTATTACAACAATCACCGCTGCCCAGAAAACCTGCTGTTTTGCATGATACGAAAAGCTGCTGAGATACTTTTCCGCCAGAAATCTTCTGGATTCCGGATCATTGTGAAGCTCATTAACTCCACCCTCCTCATATTCCTTTGCGAAATAATAGGTCATGTCCTCACTGTGCGTTACTTCTTTCCATCCCAGTTCCTCAGCCATCTCCAAAAACATTTCCTTGCGCCGAATCTCCTCCAGGGTAGGCTTTTTCGGCAGACTGAAACGGTCTATATCGTACAGCATGTGTTTTGGCTCATTTTTTGTAAAGGTGTAAATCATGCCCAGAGAAATATCCGTCAGAAACCATCCCTGAAGTGCCATCTCCTCCAGCCACATCCGTTCTTTCTGATAACCGGCCATAATCCTGAATCTTTTCTTTGTTTCCCCGCATATTTTACCCTTGTTTGTTTTTCCCTGGCTCATCCTGTCCTCACTCATACTCCGTTCCCTCCGGTCCCAGCACACTTTCTCCATCCGTCAGCTGCTTCTTCAGCCTTTCTGTTTCAAGTTTCAAAAGTTCGTGCCCCGTCTCTGTAATTTGATAGGCCTTTTTCCCTTCGTCGTTTGGCACCGTGACAATAATACCGTCTGCCACCAATCTTCCCACCATGGTATAGAGCGTACCGGTTCCCAATATGATTCTGCCTTTTGTCAGTTCACTGACATACTGCATGATTGCATACCCATGCCTCGGAACCGTCACGGAGAGAAGCGTATAATATATCGTTTCTGTCATGGGAATATATTTTTTTTGCAAGTTTTCTTCCAAATTCTCTCCTCCTGTTTATCCTCGACATGTTTAGTCTCGATATGTCGTGCCTCGACATATATTTTGTAAACATAAAATAACACGTACGGAATCCTATGTCAATCACTTTTTTACAACAGTAATTATTCAGCAACAAGAAAAGGCCGGCAATCATGATGACTGCCGACCCAAACCAATATCTTTACTACGAATCATGTTGTTTATGAAGCATACGTCTACAGCTTGAATTTTCCGACCTCACCGCCAAGCTGTTCCGCCACATCCTTATTACCGTTTGCCTCCTCATTGATTTGTTCCATGCTTTCCGTCAAATCGGAAGCAACCTCCGTCACGTTGACAACGCCCTTGGTGCTCTCTTCCACAGCAATATTGACGGCTTCCACTGCCTCTTTAATACTGCTGATATTTTCACGCAAATTCGCGCTTCCGGTAGCAAACTCCTGCATGGTCACGCTCAAATGCTCTACATCACTCTGATAGCTTCTGCTGTTCTCCAGCAGCTTATCATAACCTGCCATAGCAGTTTCATTCATGAAGCGAATCATGTTCTCTGCCTCGTCTGCCAGGTCATTCACCGCCTGAATCACTTCCTTGCTTACCTTCTGAATTTCTTCCGCAGCCTTGGCTGAATTTGCAGCAAGGGAGCCAATCTCTCCGGCTACCACAGCAAAGCCTCTTCCGGCCTCTCCGGCTCTGGCTGCCTCAATGTTGGCATTCAGGGCAAGCAGGCTTGTCTGGTCTGTAATATTCAAAATCTCTGCTGTAAGCGCATCAATCTTTTCCACTGCCTTGGATCGCTCTATCTTTGCATTCACGGCTTCCGACATTTCCTTTGCCTGTCTTGCGGCATTCTCCCTGTCGCTCTCCGCCTGATTGTATACACTCTGAACTCTTCTGGAAGTCTCACCGGAAGCAGCACTTTCATCAGAAGCCTTCCGGGCTATGGAAACCACTGTCTGGTCAATGGATACAACAGATTCGTTTACCTGGCATAGGGAAGCGCTGGTCTCCTCCATAGCGGCACTCATTTCCTCCATAGTGGCGGATACATCGGAAATACCATCCTTGGCACTCATGAGGTTTTTCACCACAGTTCCCGTAGACTCCTCCAGCTGGCTGGTATTTTGAGAAATATTCAACATGATTCCTCTGATATACTCCAGCAGCGTGTTCACATTTTCCGCTATCAGCTCCATTTCATCACCGGAATGAATATCCAGCTTTTGTGTCAAGTCTCCTTCGTTATTGACAATATCATAGATTTTGCGGTCAACCTTTTTCAGGCTCTTCATAATGACAAAAATAACCAGGTTCAAAACAATTTCAGAAAAAACCATGCAGAAAACAGATATCTGTATTGTGCTCCTGCGCGCAGCTTCAATTCTGTCCTGGACATAGGTTGCATCATAATCGCACCCGAGTATTCCTACTACGGTTCCATTGGAATCAAATATCGGTAAATAGACCGTAATCAAATCACCGTCCACCGTGTGATCTATAAAATGCTGTACATATTCATCGCCGCCAAATACAGTTGCCAGCTCCGAATAGGTCTTCTCGTAAACATCACCGGGGGAACGCTGTAATTCACCGGTGTCCGTATCCACTCCGTAATACAGAATATTGTTATCATCGGCATAGATTGTGTAAAGGAAAGCAATTCCACAGGTTTCCTGTACCGCACGAAGAGTTGCAAGCAAAGACTTGTACTCTTCACTTTCCTCAGATCCCGGCACGATTGCTTTCACTAATTCGCCATCCACCACAGAATGTGCTATCGTCGCCGCCATCTCGGCTTCCTCCACGCCCATCTCAATCATTCCCGTCCGGATTCGGGAATAGGAGTTCAATCCCATCACCACGCATGCCTGTATCAACAGCAAGCTGGCCAATATTGCCACTTTCAATTGAACACTTAATTTTCTGACCTTAATCTTTTGTTTCTCCATAATGCCTCCTATTCCGAGAACGTTTTTGTTCGAAGAACCGCAAGAGAAATCTACAAATATAATTTTTCTTGTCGCCTCAAGGCTTATATCAAAAAAGCCTATATTCAGGATACATCGGTTATAGTCAGAAAATCAATCCCTAATTTATTATTTTTTTATATTTATTCGTTTTTTTCTTAATTTTTTTGCGACGATTCGGCTTAACATGGCATCCGAAATCTGAACTGCCGTTTTTTATGCGGACAAATCCCTCTTTTTATAAATAATTACTGCCGCTGCGGCACTGCCAACCGTTACAAACACAGAAATCAGCATCATCTCCATAGGAATCTCCCCTGTTGAAAAAATATCCGCTGCATTGGAAAAGTAATAAGGAGTAACATATTTTAAGTTTTCCAAATCCGGCAACACTCTGCACAAAAGATCCAACATATACAACAACATGGCAAGTCCCAGCGCCCCGCCAATCTGCCTTCGTTTTGAAATTGCGGAAATCAGGAAACAGATACTGCCAATTTCCAGCTGCATCAAAATCTGGGTTCCGTGGAACAGAACAAATTCTCTCAAAGGCGGCCACTCTCCCGCTCCCGCAAAGCCGATGCCGATAAAGATAAAACAAATAACCTGAAACAGCAGGACCAAGACAACCAATGCTCCGTATTTCCATCCGGCGATATAGCCTCTTCCCAAGGGAAGGGTATTTAGGAACTCCGAAGTATGCCCCTCTTCTTCCTTGGAAACAATGGAAGCCCCCGTCATAGCGGCAAACATAGCCCCGCCCAACGCAAACATCAGCCCGATTTCCGTGGCATAAAACCCTTCTATGGTGCCGATATTCATTTTATCCATGCCCAGAGCCGCAGAAAAAGCTCCCATGGAAGAATAAGCCGCTGCCATCTCCGCCATAGATTCCTCCAGGCTTTCAAACAACAGCAGACAGCCGCCGCAGAGGATTCCGACACTCAGCGTCCAAATCAACAAAGACTTCAGATTTCTCTTCAATTCATGTATAAGTAATGTCATCTTAGTCTTCCTCCTTCTCATAATAATGCATAAACAGTTCATCCAGCGTCGGCTCCTGAATCAAAAGATCCTCAATATTTCTGCCGGCCAACTGTTCAATCAGCTCCTTCATGTTTCCGGTGTATGTAAACTCCCTCTCTTTACCGTCCTCTGTCAGTTTTACACGCCTCAGATTTGATTTTGACAGATTTTCCACAGAATCTGCTCTGATAATCCTGCCCTGTCGGATAATTGCTGCATGTTTGCAGTAGCGCTGTACCTCTGAGAGCACATGGGAGGATAAAAAGACTGTAGTGCCTTGACTGTTATACTCCAAAAGGAGCTTAAAAAAGACCTCCTGCATCAGCGGGTCAAGCCCTGAAGTGGGCTCATCCAAAATCAGTAGTTTCGGGTTATGCTGCAGGGCACAGACAATACTGATTTTCTTACGGTTGCCCAGCGACAGCTCCTCTATTTTTTTCGCAACATCCACCTCCAACAGTTCGCAGAGCCTGCCGGCCTCCTCCTTGCAGTCCAATCCTCTGGTGTCTGCTGCAAACCGTATGACGTCTCTTGCATGCATACCCGGATAAAATGCAGCTTCCGAAGGCATATAGCCCGTTTGCCTTAAAATTTCTTTCTGCTGCTTCCTGCTGTCCATATCAAGCAGTCTGATTTCCCCCTGTTCAAAATGCAGCATTCCCAGCATACTCCGAATGGTGGTGGATTTACCAGCTCCGTTTGGTCCCAGGAAACCGAAAATATCTCCCTGTTCTACGGTCAGAGATACTTCCTCTACTCCCCTGTGCTTTCCGTAATTCTTTGTAAGATTATTGATTTCTATTGCATAATTGCTCATGTGAATCTTCTCCCTCCTCTGATTCTGTTTTTAATGTTTCTGCTGCCGCGCTCTCCGTTTTCAACCCTGTTTTTCCCGTATCGGCCTCTTTCACGTCGGAGTACACGCACATAAAGCTTCCGGCCTTTTTATATTGATCCAGCATATCATTCAGATTTTCCGTATCAATATTTCGCTTTATTTTGTTAATCAAATAGACACACCAGTATGCAAATGCAATAAACCCGAAAAAGATCAAGGTTGCAATCGGGCTCCTGCCGAACCATCCAAAAAGATAGGACGCTGTCGTGTAGATGGCAGTGCAAATCAGAATATACACCGCTTCCCGTTTTCCCAAAGTCTCCGCTTCGTCAAAATTGTCCAGAAGATATACCTGCAGATATCCCATGAGGTAGGTCGTTAAAATGATTTCACACATGTGTAGAACATCCGCCTGAAATCTTCCCTTCAGTGCAAGACACACACAGTAAAAAAACACAATGGCGTAAAAATACAGGCATGCCTTATATTCAATGGCAATTTCCACAGAAAAATATTTCTTAAACCCTCTTATAAACTTACTCTTCTTCATTGTCGGCACCTCCCCTCAATATCTGTCTCAACTGTCCCGCATATTTTCTGGATATCATTACTTGCTCCCCGTTTTCCATGGTGGCACGGATACGGCATCCGGGCTCACTTTTCAAGCGCTCTATCTTGTTGATGTTTAATACCATGGACTTTGAGCAGCGAAAGAACCCTCTTCCCGCATAGAACGCTGCAAGTTCTCCAAGACTCTGGCCGAGGCGGCACAGCTGGTCCGGCAAATACGCCCATGTCACTCCGTCCACGCTCTCCAGGTATAAAATGTCCTCCGGCGAAAACAATAGCTTTTCCTTCTCCGCCTGGCCAATCAGCTTTTGTTCCGTTCCCTGCACCATGGCAGCGATTGCTTCTATCTGCGGTGTCATTTCCCGATAACGGATGATAACTTCCTCACTGCCCTCGGTAATCCTGTTCATCGTCAGTTTCATACCCTTCTCCTCACCGTACGCTCACTCCCTTGCAGTAATCTTTTCTCTGCTTATCTCCATTGTAACAGATTCTTTTTCCGCTTCAAGCCGGAAACGCCAAGATGCACCTTTATACCCACAAGATGCAAAAATCCCCGAAGCA
>JALEIR010000009.1 GCA_022769665.1 Lachnospiraceae bacterium
TTTTGTGTATAAGGACTTTTTCACACTAGGATTCGCCGAATGTGAAAAGGTCCTTTTGATTTACAAAACAGGTATTGGTGCCCGGTTGCAGCGGACATTGATATAAATGAAAGAAACGGAGAGTAAAACAGATGAAACGAGGAAAAGCAGAACGACGGTTCTGTTATCATGGAAATCAAAAAGCAGTATAATACCGCATCTGTGGGAAACTATTTGGAGTAAACAGAGAGAATAAGTTATCAGTAAGAATGAAATAAATTTACATAAACGACACAAGTTGTGCTTTGCACGTAAATCTGATCACGGTAAATATGTTTGCTGTTTTACATAGAATCAGTTGCGCAAAGTTTTGTTTCGAAAGAGCATAAAGGCGGAGGGCGGTCCGCAGGATTGACTTTCCGTAAGACCGTTGTTAAAATAATATCGTCGTGTGGCGAAATGCGTAAATCCGGACATCGGATTTACGCATTTTTGTATTTACGGAGTATAGAACGGAGGGTACAAGGCGATGTGGAAGTATATCAAAAAGTATCTGCATTTTGCCATCATTGCGGCGTTCGGCGGTTATTTCTCGGTGAAGGGACTGATTTCGGTGGGCGTCATTTCTGCCTTTATTGTCTATGCAAAGCAATTCAGCCGTCCAATCAATGAAATTGCGCAGATTTACGGACAGCTTCAGACGGCTGTCGCAGGAGCGGAACGTGTATTTATGGTGTTGGATGAAGCAAATGAAGATAAATCAGGAGAAGAATTGGCCGATGAAGCTGCCGCTGCCATTACCTTTGAACAGGTAAGCTTTTCCTATGTTCCGGGATGCCCGGTGATTCAAAACTTTTCGCTGACTGTGCCTTCCGGTCAAAAAATCGCGTTGGTCGGTGCAACCGGAAGCGGGAAAACCACAATTGTCAATCTGTTGATGCGGTTTTACGATATCGACAGCGGGGAAATCCGGATTAACAGGCAGAATATACAGGACATCTCACGGGACAGCCTGCGGGAGAATATCGCTATTGTGCTGCAGGATACGGTTTTGTTCAGGGGAACGGTGCGCGATAACCTGAAATACGGAAATGTAAATGCTACGGAACAACAGCTTGAGGATGCTGTGGAGATGAGTTGCTGTAAAGAGATGCTGAAAAATCTGCCGCACGGATATGACACGGTTCTTACGGGTTCGGGTGAGAATGTCAGTCAGGGACAAAGACAGCTGCTTGCCATTGCACGCGCTTTTGTGGCAGACCCAAAGATTTTGATTTTGGACGAAGCTACCTCTAATGTTGATACCCGGACAGAAAAGGCAATTCAGGATGCGATGCAGCTTGTCATGCGTAACCGTACCAGTATCGTAATTGCCCACCGGCTGTCAACCATACGTGATGCAGACAGAATCGTTGTCATGGACCATGGTGAGATTGTAGAGAGCGGCAACCATGAGGAACTGCTTGCACAAAAGGGTAAATATTATGAACTCTATATGACACAGTATGCCGGATTTGCAACGTAATACTATTGTTTACAAAAAGTTGACGGAAAGGAAAGTGTGGCATTCGCATATATTTTTTTTGAGAGATTACAGAAACGGGGCAATGCCATGAATAAAATATTTCCGGCGATTCTACTGTTTGATTTGTGTGTCGGATTATTGCTTTTGGGCTTATGGGAAGAGAAAAATACAGAGACTGCGGACGGAGCAGCCGTCATCCGGACAATGGGTGTTGCAAAAGACGTATCGGAAGCGGCAGATGCCGATGAGGATGAGAACATCAAGAAAATAGCGATTACCTTTGATGACGGTCCGCATCCTTCTTATACGGAGCAGCTTTTGGACGGGTTAAAAGAGCGGGGAGTACATGCCACCTTTTTCGTTACAGGGGAGCATGCCAAGCTGCACCCGGATATTATCAAGAGGATGCATGAGGAGGGGCATCTCATCGGCAATCATACCTACAGCCACATTCAGCTGACGAAAAGCAACAGGGGGATATTTAAGCAGGAGCTGATTGACACCAATGAGGTTATTAAAGAAATCACCGGGGAGGAGGTAGAGTATGTGCGTCCTCCCTACGGCTCCTGGGACAAAAGCTTCGAGAAGGAACTGAACATGTTTCCGGTTCTCTGGACCGTAGACCCTCTGGACTGGTGTTCCGGCAATGTGGCGTGTATTACGGAGAAGATTGTGGAAAAGGCTGAGGAGAATGATATCATCCTGATGCACGATTACTTTGATACTTCCGTGACGGCAGCACTGAAGGCTATAGATGAATTGATGGAGGAGGGGTATACCTTCGTGACAGTGGAGGAGATATTGTTTGATTAAGCAAGCAGGCCGCAGTATTTGACGGTCTGCTTTTTTGTATGAAAAGAGGAAAAAATGTTGTAATTCAAAGAAAATTTAGATATATTAAGAAAAAGTGGAAATGGCGATGTGTTACGCAAGATATGGTGGGAGGTATACTACATGAAAGCAACCAAAATGACAGGATTAACAATTATCTTGATTGTTGTCAGTTTTCTGATGACAACGGTGATATCCGTAAGATCATTGCGCACTGTAATCAATGACAACGCAGAAGACATGACCACAATTCTGTCAGCACGTATTTATGACACCATAAACAGTGAATTGTCAGAGCCCATCATGGTTGCCCGGACAATGTCGAATGACAGCTTCCTGAAACAACAGCTCCGTCTGGAAGACTCTGTTTCGGAGGAAGAAATGCTTTCCCGAATGGAAGAATATTTGTATACGATAAAAAATGAGCTGGGGTATAACACAGCATTTGTGGTTTCCGAAAACAGCAGAAAATATTATACATATGAAGGCTTGAATAAGATTGTTTTGCCTGAGCTGGATGAGCATGATATCTGGTATTCCATATTTTTGGATGGTGGGAAAAAGTATGATTTTGATGTGGATACGGATGAGGTGAATTCGGACAGCTGGACCATTTTTGTGAACAGCAGAATTGAAGATGAAGACGGAACCCTGTTGGGAGTGTGCGGCGTTGGAGTTGTGATGTCGAACATACAGGAGATTTTCCGTGAGTTTGAACAGCAATACAATGTGAAGGTTAATCTGATTAATCAAGACGGTCTTGTACAGGTGGATACAAATTCCGTTAATATTGAGAATTCGGTGCTTGAAAATGTTTTGGTAAATGCAGGGAACAGTGCGGAGTATGTTTATACAAAAGAAGGCAACGGATATGTGGTAACGAAATACTTGGAGGATTTCGGCTGGTATCTGGTTATCCGCAATATGGGAGAAAACAATGACAGGATATATTCGGATATTGTCATTCAAAATATACTTGCCATGGAAATTATCATGCTGATTCTGCTTGTCTGTGTCAGGGTTTTACTTGACAGAGAGAAGAAAAAGCTGGAGGAAAGTGCTGTTACCGACAGACTGACAGGGCTTGCAAATCGGAATTACTTTAAAATCAGTATTGAGGAGAAGGAGGAAGCTGCCATCAAGGGATATCAATCTATGGTTGTATTTGATATCGATAATTTCAAGACAATCAACGATACCATGGGGCATCTGGAGGGGGATGAAATTCTGAAGCAGGTCGCAGAGCTTGCGAAGGAGGCTGTGGAAGATAAAGGGCAGATTATCCGTTGGGGCGGAGATGAATTTCTGATATTGTTTAAGGGCGGATTAGAGGAGAGCAGCAAAATATGTGAGCAGCTTAGGAGAAATATCGAAAGTGAAACACGGGTTTCCGTTTCTATGGGCATCTGTAAAATGGAAGGTAATATTAAGAACAGCTTTATGAAAGCTGATAAACTTCTTTATCAGGCAAAGAAACAGGGAAAAAATCAATTAATCGAAGAATAATAAATGCATACAGTATAGTATTTGTGCAACACATTGCCCTCTTGTCTTACATATATTAAAGAGAACAGTTAACTATAAAGGTATGAGAGCAAGTGGAAAATTATGCAACATTATCATTGGAAACACATCTTTTCTTTGCCAGAATCATGAAGGAGCATGGACTTTTTCTGGAAGCGGGCTTTGTGTGTGCGGACAAAACATGGATAGAAAAAGCCGATTGGTTCAGACGGCAGTTTGAAGATTTACTTTGGGACGCAGAATAAATGCGGACAGGGAGCTTGTCCGGACGGTGAACGATTTGAACACCCGGTCTCTGAGACTGCTGAAAGATTTTATTGCATTTAAGGAGAATATTCTTCGGGAGGTTGGGAAAGGAAAGCTTTTCACAGTCAACTATCCTCTGTTGATTGAGCATATTCTGAGGGAAGCACGGCTGTACTGTACGACGGTGGAGGAATTGCTGGACAATCGGCAGCTTTCTTATAAAAATCTGAGGAAGACAGAAAAGTTCTGGAATCAGATTATGATGGAGCATGCCCTGTTTATCCGAGGATTGCTTGATCCTACGGAAGAGGCACTCATTCAGACCGCCAACAAATTTGCAATGGCATTCAGGGAGCTTTTTGCAGATCATGTTCTGCGAGAGGCCAATCACTATATCCGTCTTTTGGGAACGGAAAGTGAAGGGCAGGAGGGCGGAAGACGGAATTATGGAATTATCCTAAGTTGCAGAAGTGTCGGTACTATGAGATAGAAGCCATTGAAATACCGATTGTTTACAATAAGTACGGAGATTATGATCCCAACGGGCTGCTCTATGTGTTGAAGAAGGATGCGGACAGGGAAGGTGTGTATTCTTTCCAGGATATGGGTGATACAAGAAGCGGGGAAGAGGGTACAAATATACACGGCTTGTTTGGTGCAATCGCTGTGGAGGAGGCGGGAGCCACCTTTCACGATACGCGTACCGGAAAGAAAATCAACTACGGTACAAAAGCGGTCATCAAGCGGCCGGACGGTAGTTCATTCAGAGAATTTACATTGTTTGTGCATGATTTTGCACTGTTGTTTGACAAGGACGGCAAGGCATTAAATCCTTCCGAGGTTCCCGGCTCTCATGACGATCCGGGAGTGATGGGAATTAATTACCGGTGTGAACCTATGAGGGAACGGCTGAAAAATCACAGTGACCCGGCTTATGTTTTCAGCTCTTTTGTACACGGCGACCCTGCAACACCCATTCTGGAGACTTATCCGTCAGAGGAATTAATGATTCGGCTTTTGGATGGTGCTCATGAGGAACAACATGCATTTAATCTTACGGGGATGAACTGGAAGAGGGAGGTTTCCGACCCTTCCTCGCCGGATGTGGCTGCCCAGACACTGGGAATATCGGAGGCTTTTAATATCCATGTGACAAAGCAGTATGCGCCCGGCGATTATCTTTATTACTTCGGCGGTATTGATGACGCGTGGCTGGGACTTTGGGGTATTATCAGGGTATACGGACATTCCAAGAGACATTTAAAATCGCTTTGCAGTGCAACGGGACAGAGAAAAATCTTTTACAATCATCACGGAGACCATGACCCGGACGGACTGATGTTTGTACCGTTGGAAGAGGCGGATAAGGTCCTGTCGGAAAAGTATGAACCGAAGCCGTTGATTTTGAGAGCAAATGCAGGAGAAAGGAAAGGGTTAATCAATAGCAAAGACATATAGAATTGCCATACCGGGAGGAACGGAAGAATGAATGTAATATATGTGGATGATGAAAAACCGGCATTGGATAATTTCCGGCTGACGGTTCAGGGTTTCCCGGAGATTGATCATCTCCGACTTTTGGGGTGGATGCCATCGGATATATTATGAAGCCATATACGGCAGAAGAAGTCAGGAAACAGTTGGAGAAGGCAGCGCGGTTCCGCGAAATGCCCAAGAAACGTGTTGCCATTCAGACAATGCCGGACTTTTCTGTCCGGGTTGACGGGGAACTGTTGACGATGAACAGAAAAAGACAGAGGAATTATTGGCGCTTTTGGTAGACAGAGGCAATGCAGGGGTGACAGCCGGGGAGGCGATTGCCTGTCTTTGGCCGGACAGGGCGGCGGATGTAAATACCGATACCTTATACCGAATGGCCTGTAAACGCTTGATGGATGTCTTAAAGGAAAAGGGAATTGATGATATTCTGGTGTCTCAGGGACGAAAGAAATATCTTCGTACAGACCTTGTGGATTGTGATTTATATCGGCTCTTGGATGGGAATCAGGAGGTACTCAGAAACTTCAGCGGTGAATATCTCAGAGCGTACTCCTGGGCGGAGTTCACGAACGCGAGATTGAACAGTCTCAAAACGGATTTGTATTAAGAGCGGCTTAGCCAACCCGGCTTTGCCGCTCTCTTTTTATCCGATATAAATTCCGGTCTGCCTTTGCGATAAAGTCCGGAATGTTTTTTATGTCTTCTGAATAAAGCGCATAACCGATACTCAGGGAGATGGAGTGAGAGGCAAGTTCTTTTTCGATGGAATCGCACAATGCATCAATCTCTTCCTCGGATTCCGCCTCGCATACCATGATAAACTCATCGCCGCCATATCGGGATGCGAAATAATCCTTTTTGGCGCAATGCAGTTTTAAGGTGTTGGCAATCTGAATTAAAGCATTGTCACCCTCCACATGTCCCAATTTATCATTGATTGTTTTAAAATTATCTACATCCATGATAAGAAGATAAAGCCGGGCTCTTCCTGAATAGTTCTTCATTTTGCCGGAAAGGTATTTCAGCAATTGATTCCGATTATTGAGTCGTGTCAGAGGATCTATTGATATCAGGGTTTCCTGAGAAACCAGATAAATTTGGGTAACTGCGAGAGTAATGCCTATACCAATCATGGAGATGGCAGGAGTAAAATACTGTGCAACACCCATCAGGCAAGGGAAGACAGGGAAGGATGCAAGTACCAGATAATCCCTTTTACGGGCATAATTATTCTTATTAAATGCTTTAATCAGAGCCCTTACAGAGGAAAAGATGAGATAACTGTAGGTTATGAGCGTACTTAAAAAATATAAATCACCGCGCTGATAGACATTGTTTTCGTCGATGTAAAATATACAGCCGGTTTTAGCGGAAATCATCAGGAGGATGATCATAAGCAGGTAAGGGAGAGCATAGAGAGCGATGCCTCTCCGGGTTTTCATCAGAGAGGATTCCAGAGAATATTCCGAATAATACAGCCACCAAAGGGCCAAAGCGGTTACGGAAGAATAATACAGGGAGCAGATAAAAATATGGAGGGGAACGGAGACCGTGATGGTGCCAAGGTCTATAAGTCCCCATAATAAATCAAAAATCTGACAGAAAAGCGCACCGATGATGGCACCGATGAAAAGGCGCCAGCCTCTGCCTCTGGATACCCCGTGGACAGCGTGAAAAAGAATCATACCCAATATGAAGATGCAAAGTAGCATAAATTGTAAATAGGCAGCAACCTGCATATTTTGCTCCTGTTCTGCCGATTGAAACGGCAAGCCGATTAAATACAAATGCGTACGACATAATGCAATTGTATATGAATATGGAAAAATGTGCAAGAAAAACTTAAGGTGGATTTTCATTCGGGTCCGTTGTAAAATAGGTATGCAGAGTCCAATGGTAAGATAGTATAAAAGAAAGAAGAAGATTATGGATATTTTTGAATATATGCGCAGTACCAACATGGAAAAGGAGTCACCTCTTGCAGCCCGCATGCGTCCCAGAACTTTGGACGAGGTGGTTGGGCAGGAGCACATCATCGGCAGGGATAAGCTGCTTTACCGTGCCATCAAGGCAGACAAAGTCAGTTCTGTGATTTTTTACGGGCCGCCGGGCACGGGAAAAACTACTTTGGCAAAAGTGATTGCAAATACCACCAGCGCGGAGTTTACCCAGATTAATGCGACTGTGGCGGGGAAAAAGGATATGGAAGAAGTGGTTTCAAAGGCCAAGGACATTCAGGGTATGTACGGTAAGAGAACCATTTTGTTTATCGATGAGATACACCGTTTTAACAAAAGTCAGCAGGATTATCTGCTTCCCTTTGTGGAGGACGGCACAATCATACTGATTGGCGCAACCACGGAAAATCCGTATTTTGAGGTGAATGGGGCTTTGTTGTCCCGCTCTATCATTTTTGAACTGAAGCCTATTCCCGTGGAGGCAGTTAAGCAGCTGATTCTCAAAGCGGTCACCGATACGGAGAGAGGAATGGGAGCCTACAATGCTGTGATTGAGGAAGATGCCTTGGATTTTCTTGCTGACTTATCCGGAGGAGATGCCAGACATGCGCTGAATGCTGTGGAACTTGGTATCATGACTACCAACCGTAGCGAAGACGGGAAAATTCATATTACGCTGGATGTTGCCCAGGAGTGCATTCAAAAGCGTGCTATTCGGTACGACAAGACGGGGGATAATCATTACGATACCATTTCTGCATTCATCAAAAGTATGAGAGGCTCAGATCCCGACGCGGCAGTATATTATCTGGCGAGAATGTTGTATGCGGGGGAAGAGGTGGCGTTTATCGCCAGAAGAATTATGATTTGCGCGGCAGAGGATGTAGGAAATGCAGATCCCATGGCATTGGTTGTGGCCACCAATGCGTCCCTTGCCGTTGAGAGAATCGGCATGCCGGAAGCACAGATCATTCTGGCACAGGCTGCAGCTTATGTAGCCTGTGCACCAAAGAGCAATGCAAGTTGCAATGCGATTTTTCAGGCCATGCAGACGGTGGAGCAGACAGGAAATTTATCCATTCCCACCCATTTGCAGGATGCACATTACAAAGGAGCGGCTAAATTGGGACACGGAACAGGATACAAATATGCACATGATTACCCGAATCATTATGTGGAGCAACAGTACCTGCCTTATGAATTGAACGGGCAGGAATTTTATAAGCCCTCGGGAAACGGGTATGAGGTAAAAATCAGAGAGCATATAAAACGGATTAAGGAGGAGGCTAAAAAAGCTCCTGAATAAGGTATTGATAAATTTCCTGGTTTTTCTTCTGCCAGTTGTCGCAGATGGCAGCGGCGGTGGTTTCATCGGGAACAGACAGGGTGATATCCACTAGGCTGATGCCTCTGTCTTTTGCTACCAAATGAGCTTCATAATCTCCCGATGTGGATTTGTAATAGTCTCCCAGAATGGAGACTTCATTGCGCAAGGTATATTCGTTTTCGCGGAAATAGGTATCGATTTCCTGCTTGATGGCATCGCTTATGCGGTTCTGGAAGAAATTTAAAGTTTCACGTCCCTCATCTGTGATGGACAGATGTGTCCGGTTGCGGATGGTTTCCGAGGAAATCAGTTTGGCATCGGTCAGCTCGTTGATGACCTGTTGCAGGGTAAGAAAGTTTGTGTATTCTTTTTCCAGTATAAAGTCGCTGACCTGGGCTGTCGTCATTGGAAAGGTTACCCGGTTCAGCATATATAGCACAATCAGCTTATAGAGAGTCAATGGATCTTGTAGCATGTGGCCTCCCGTTCTGCCGCAGAAGCGGCTTGCAGATAATAAATTCATTTGATGGTGCAGAGTCTGCCCTGAAAGCTGCCCTTCTCGCGCATAAGGCGGTGGAGGGTATTCAGAACATCTCTTTTGTTTCCGCTCCAGGCAGGAGCAATCAGTATTTTCTTTGGACCGTCTCCCGTGACGCGGTGTACGACAATGTCGGGAGAAAGGTTTTCCAGGCAATGAATCAGAATATCCAGATATTGTTCTTTCGTCAGAACCTCAAATTCCCTGTTTTGATAATGAATTGCCAAATCAGTACCTTCCAGTACATGCAAAAGCTGCAGTTTGATACCGAAAGGATGAAAATCGTTGAGGTACCTGACGGATTTCAGCATATCATTTTCAGCTTCTCCGGGCAGCCCTAGGATGACATGAACGATGGATGGGATGTTTGCATTTTGCAGTCTCAACATGGCATCCTCAAAGCAGGGGAGGCTATAGCCTCTGCGTATAAAAGCGGCCGTTTTTTCATGAATGGTTTGTAATCCCAGTTCAATCCAGATAAATTTGCCGGGAAATTCTTCTTTCAGGCGGATAAGCAGCGCAATCACTTCGTCGGGCAGGCAGTCGGGTCTTGTGGCTACGGAAATGCCACACACCCCCGGAGAAGATAGGGCAGCCGTATAAATCCGTTCCAGATAAGGAACCGGAGCGTAGGTGTTTGTGTATGCCTGAAAGTAGGCAATGATGAGAGGTGCTTCCGGGTTCTTTCCTTCAATGAGGCGAATCCCGGCAGACAGTTGACTGCCGATATCCTCTTTCACGCTTCCTGCGGCAGGAAGTTCTACGGCAAAGTCACCGCTTCCGCCTGCACTACAGAAGATACAGCCCCGAGTGTCCAGGGAGCCGTCCCGGTTGGGACAGGTCATATGGGCATTCAGGGCTATTTTGTAACATTTATGCTGATAGGTATTTTTACACCAGGCATCCAAGGAATAATATGGTTTGCCGTGCCAGTTTGTCTCAGACATAAAGCCTCCGTGCGTCATTGACGGATGTGGGATTTCACTGCTTCGGCGACCAGTTCGGCAACCTTGGGGTTGAATGCCTCAGGCATGATATTATCCTCATTCAGTTCATCCTCGGGAACCAGACCGGCAATGGCTTCTGCGGCTGCCAATTTCATTTCCTCCGTAATCTGGGTGGCACGTCCCTCAAGAGCACCCTTGAAAATGCCGGGAAAAGCAACTACATTGTTGACCTGATTTGGGAAATCACTGCGACCGGTACCAACAACACGTGCGCCTGCAGCTTTCGCTACATCGGGCATTATTTCCGGAACAGGATTTGCCATGGCAAAAAGGATGGCATCATGGTTCATGGAGGCTACCATTTCAGGAGTTACGATATTCGGAGCGGATACACCTACAAAAATGTCGGCACCCTTCAGGGCATCTGCCAGCGTACCTGTTTCGTTCTGCAGGTTGGTCACTTCAGTCATTTTCTTTTGCATCCAGTTCAGACCTTCTGTGGTTTTTGAGACGATGCCCACCTTGTCACACATTACGATATTTGGGAAGCCGTAGGTCAGAAGAAGCTTTGTGATGGCAACACCGGCGCTGCCCGCACCGTTGACAACTACTTTACAATCTTCCTTCTTCTTGCCCACTACCTTCAGACCGTTGATAATACCTGCCAGAACCACGATGGCTGTACCGTGCTGGTCATCATGGAACACCGGTATGTCAAGAGTCGCTTTCAGACGTTCTTCGATTTCAAAACATCTGGGGGCGCTGATGTCTTCCAGATTGATACCGCCGAAGCCCGGAGCAAGCCATGTGACAGCCTTGATGATTTCTTCCGTATCCTGAGTATCCAGACAAATGGGAACGGCATTGACACCGCCGAATTCCTTAAACAATACAGCTTTTCCTTCCATGACGGGCATTGCGGCATGAGGACCGATGTTGCCAAGGCCCAGAACCGCGCTTCCGTCGGATACTACGGCTACGGTATTGGCTTTCATGGTATATTTGTAAGCTGCTTCTTTATCCGCGGCAATAACCTTGCAGGGCTCGGCAACTCCGGGGGTGTAGGCTATGGATAAATCCTCTCTGGATTTTACGGGAGATTTGGCCACGGTTTCCAGCTTTCCGTTCCATTTTTCGTGCATCAACAGTGCTTTTTCGTTGGTTGTCATGACAGTACCTCTTTCTATCGGAATTTTTAGTTTCTGACTTTTCCATAATCATATAATAATTTGTATTTGTTCGCAAGAGGAGGATTTCACGTTTCATGAAATTTAGGACTTCCTATTTTGAAAAATGTGTATTATAATAAATCAGAGGTTCATGTAATTCAATCATGAAGTCAAGGAAGCACGTCAACCACACATCTTGCTGTGTTCCCCTTTTGTTTCAGATGTTAAAAGATGCTTTCAAAGTTACATTTCATTTTTTTGTTTAGGAGGAGTATATGAGAGAGAAGTATGAATCGTTGGCACTGGCACAGCTGAAAGAGCTTGCAAAAGTACGCGGGCTGAAAGGTACTTCTGCCATGAAAAAGGCCGAGCTGGTAGAAGCCATGCTGGCAGAAGATGAGAGATTGAAGAAGCTGGAGGAGCAGGAAAATGCCGCAAAACAACAGACGGTGGAAAGCAGCGAGAGACAGGCGGCACCCAGACGTACTTTTGTGGGAAAATCCGGCGCCCAGAAAAATGAAAATTATACCCGCAACGACAATCCCAACCGTCCGGACGGAGGAGCGAGAGGCGAAGGAATCCAGAGAACGGAGGCAGCAGGGGGGAAGACAGACAGTACCGCACAGTCTGCTTCAGCTGCAGAGAGTTCTGCTTCAACGCCCCGGCCGAACAGGATGAATGAGGTATATGACGAGAAGACTTATCCGAAGGAGCTGGACAGCGGAGAGGAAGCCAGCGGTATTTTGGAGGTTATGCCGGACGGATACGGATTTATCCGATGTGAGAATTATCTGCCGGGTGAGAACGATGTTTATGTTGCACCCAGCCAGATTCGCCGTTTTGGATTGAAAACCGGCGATATTCTTCGGGGAAACAAGCGTATCAAAACCCAACAGGAGAAGTTCAGCGCGTTGCTGTTTATCCGTACCATCAACGGGTATACCACAGAAGAATCGGCCCAAAGAATGGCTTTTGAGGATATGACACCTATTTTCCCGGATGAGCGTATCAGACTGGAAACTCCGGGCTGTAGTATAGCCATGAGGGTGATGGATTTGGTCAGCCCAGTGGGTAAAGGACAGCGCGGTATGATTGTTTCTCCGCCCAAGGCAGGAAAAACCACATTATTAAAGGAAGTAGCAAAATCAATCCTTCGAACCAATCCTCACATGCATATGTTGATTCTGTTGATTGACGAACGTCCCGAGGAAGTTACGGACATTAAGGAGGCTATCCACGGTGACAATGTGGAGGTGATTCATTCTACATTCGATGAACTGCCTGAGCATCATAAGCGTGTATCAGAGATGGTAATTGAGCGTGCAAAGCGTCTGGTGGAGCATAAAAAGGATGTAGTCATTCTATTGGACAGCATTACCCGTCTGACCAGAGCGTACAATCTGGTAGTTCCCCCCAGCGGACGTACCCTGTCCGGCGGTCTTGACCCGGCTGCCCTGCATATGCCCAAGAGATTCTTCGGCGCAGCGAGAAATATGCGTGAAGGCGGAAGCCTGACCATCCTTGCCACAGCCCTGGTGGACACCGGAAGTAAGATGGATGATGTCGTGTACGAGGAATTTAAGGGAACCGGTAATATGGAAATGGTGCTGGATCGCAAACTTTCGGAAAAGCGTATTTTCCCGGCAATTGATTTGGCAAAGTCCGGTACCAGAAGAGAGGATCTGCTGCTGGATTCCGAGGAGCTTGAGGCAATTA
Source organism: Lachnospiraceae bacterium (assembly GCA_022769665.1). Classification (GTDB taxonomy): domain Bacteria; phylum Bacillota; class Clostridia; order Lachnospirales; family Lachnospiraceae; genus Acetatifactor. Next base: position 13,261 of record JALEIR010000009.1, read on the forward strand.
ACATCATGCGTAAGGCATTGAACGGTCTGAAACCGGATGAAGCGGCCGACAAGATTCTGGACATGTTTGCAAGAACCAAGAATAACAGTGAATTTGTACAGCTCGTAAAGAAAAATAAATTTATTTAAAATAGGACTTGCAAGCATACAAACCTTATGTTACAATAATACCGCTGTTTGTGGTTCCATAAGCAGTGCGGATGAGAACAAAAATATACATGTGATTATCATAGAGAGGTGAAAGAGATGAAAGAAGGAATCCATCCCCAGTATTATCAGGCAACTGTAACCTGTAACTGCGGCAATACTTTCGTGACCGGCTCCACAAAGCCTGAGATTCACGTAGAAGTTTGCTCCAAGTGCCATTCATTCTACACCGGCCAGCAGAAGACAGCAAGAGCCGATGGACGTATTGAGAAGTTCAACAAGAAATACGGCGTAAAATAAGAATCGCAAAAAAGGTTGAGGTGCTTGTATCTCAACCTTTTTATGTTAATAAGCACCTTGCGGAGAAGATAATTATGGCAAAGAAAAAATGTAAGTGCTATTCCGGTATCGGCGGTCAGGCCGTATTGGAAGGTATTATGATGAAGAACCAGGAAAAATATGCGGTGGCCGTGAGAAAACCAAACGGCGAAATAGAAGTGGAAGTAGAGAACTATCAGGGAATACTGCATGGCAGCAGGATAAAGGAAATTCCTTTTGTGCGCGGTATTTTCAATTTTATTGATTCTTTGGTTCTGGGTATGAAATGCCTGAATTACTCGGCTTCTTTTTATGAGGACGAGGAGGACGATAAGCTGAACAAAGCCGCCGACAAGGTATCGGGAGGCCACGGCGAAAAGTTGATGACTTCTTTTGTAACGATTTTTTCCATTATACTTGCCGTGGGTATCTTTATTGTGCTGCCGTACTATCTGGCGTCTCTTTTCCGGGGATTTGTGCGAAATGAATCGCTGATGGCAATTATTGAGGGAGCAATTCGTATTCTTATTTTTGTACTGTATGTATGGGGTATCAGTCTGATGAAGGATATCAGGCGGCTTTATCGTTATCATGGTGCCGAGCATAAGTGCATCAATTGTATCGAGAAGGGACGTCCCCTGACAGTGCACAATGTTATGAGAAGCTCCAGACTGCACAGAAGGTGCGGTACCAGTTTTATTTTCTTTGTGCTGTTTGTCAGCATTGTTTTGTTTTTCTTTATTCGTGTGGAGAATCCGTTGCAGAGAGTGGTACTGCGTATTCTTCTGATGCCGGTAGTGGCGGGAATTTCCTACGAGATAATCCGCTTGGCAGGCCGAAGCGACAACATTTTTGTACGAATGATTTCCGCACCGGGGATGTGGATTCAACGTATGACCACAAAGGAGCCTGACAAAGAGATGGCAGAGGTTGCCATTGTGGCTGTGGAAGCTGTATTTGACTGGAAAAAGTATCTCTATGATAATTTCGGATATGAGGTTGACGAGACCTGGATGGACGATGATGCTAAGAAGGAATCTGCAGAGACAGTACAGTCTTCCGATGAAGAATATGGCGATGAGGTTTCGGAAGAAGAATGACTTACAGAGAACTCTATGAAAAAGGGAAAAGTGCCTTAGCGACAGCAGGGATTGACGAGGCGGAGCTGGATGCAAGACTGTTGCTGGAGTTTGTCTGCGGAACCGACAGAAATACACTTCTGGTACATGGAGACAGAGATGTGACCCCACAGGAGGAAGCAGATTATATCATGCTGCTTCATAAGCGAGAGAGCAGATATCCGCTGCAACAGCTTACCGGTGTTCAGAATTTTATGGGATTGGATTTTTGTGTCAATGAACATGTGCTGATTCCCCGTCAGGATACGGAAATTCTGGTGGAGGAGGTGCTTCAGAATCTCCATGACGGCATGCATATACTGGACATGTGTACCGGCTCGGGCTGTATTTTAATCAGTCTGTTGCACTATTCCAATAATTGCACGGGGGTGGGCGCGGATATTTCCGCCGAAGCACTGGAAGTGGCGAAGCAAAATGCCGCACGGCTTCTGGAAGGGGAGATTCGAAGTATCCCGGACATGGATGGGGTTCACGAAATAGAACTTATCAAGAGCGATTTGTTTGAAAATATATCCGGGCAGTTTGATATAATTGTATCAAATCCGCCTTATATACAGACCTCTGTGATTGACACTCTGATGCCGGAGGTAAGAGACCATGAGCCAAGGCTGGCGCTGGACGGCAGTGAGGACGGACTGCTGTTTTATCGGAAAATTGTGCAGGAAAGCGTCATCTATTTAAAGCAGGGAGGCATGCTCTTTTTTGAAATCGGATATGATCAGGGGGAAGCCGTGAGTCAATTGATGGAACAATCCGGTTTCCTTGAGGTTCGGGTGATAAAGGATTATGGGGGACTGGACAGAGTGGTGTACGGAACCCGGGGATTTGGGATGACTGTTTCGTAATAGTATGTGTTTTTTGGTGATTTTATGGTTGGACGCTGTTTTCCGTAAAATCCCGGATGGATATAGAACAGCGCAGGAATGAGGAAGTTATGTTTGACAAGCTGGAAGATTTATTAATTCGTTTTGAGGAGATTATGGGCGAGCTTCATGAGCCTACAGTGACCAACAATCAGGAGCGGTTTCGCAAGCTGATGAAGGAGCAGAGCGATTTGACCCCTATCGTAGAGGCATATACCGAGTATAAGAAGTGTAAGCAGGACATCGAGGATTCCCTGGCAATGCTGGAGGAAGAGAACGATGAAGAGATGCGCGAGATGATTAAGGAAACCTTAAATGACAGCAAAAAGCGTGTGGAGGAGTTGGAACAGGAGCTGAAGATTCTGCTGCTTCCCAAGGATCCCAACGATGATAAGAATGTCATTGTGGAAATCCGCGCAGGAGCGGGCGGAGATGAGGCGGCTCTGTTTGCTGCGGAAATCTATCGCATGTATGTACATTATGCGGAGAGTCAGCGTTGGAAGGTGGAAACCATGAATGCCGATGAAATCGGAATTGGCGGCATGAAGGAAGTACAGTTCATGATTACCGGGCAGGGCGCATACTCCAGGATGAAATACGAGAGCGGTGTGCACCGTGTACAGCGTGTGCCGGAGACGGAAAGCGGCGGCCGTATCCATACCTCGACAATCAGTGTTGCCGTGATGCCGGAGGTAGATGAGGACATTGATATCGTCATTGACGAAAAGGATATCCGAATCGATGTCATGCGTGCGTCCGGAAACGGCGGACAGTGCGTTAATACCACAGACTCTGCGGTCCGATTGACTCACTACCCTACGGGTATTGTGGTTTACAGCCAGACCGAAAAATCTCAGATTCAGAACAAGGCAAAAGCTTTTGCCCTGTTGAAGGCAAAGCTGTATGATATTGAGCAGCAGCAGAGACATGATGCGGAAGCGGAGATGAGAAGAAGTCAGATCGGTACAGGAGACCGTTCCGAAAAAATTCGTACCTACAATTTCCCTCAGGGCCGTGTCACTGACCACCGCATCGGATTGACCCTCTATAAGTTGGACAAAATTATGAACGGTGATATTCAGGAGATAATCGATGCCTGCATTGCAGCCGACCAGGCGGCGAAGCTTGCAAAGATGAACGAGAACTAGGGCAGACGGGGCAACTTTTATAGTGAGTTGCATAATTGAATCGTTGAGATGTAAATTCAAGTGCTTTACCTTGACTTTAAGTAGTCTGAGTAAGGCACTTTTTGTGTAGTGAATTTCCGGTGAGTTTGAGTGCGTGAGGGTGCGAAATTAGCTAAAAATGCTGTTGTGGAAAATATATAATGGGTATCATAATATAGTGTGTATTTCTATATCAGTCACAGTTTTCGAGAGATGCTTTATCTAATTATTTGATATAGAAGGTCGGTTACGGTTATGATTCAGAGAAGGTAGAATACAACCGTAGAGAAGAGGATGATGCTACGGTTACATACCAATGAATACGGAATACACTAGTGCAACAACACTGAACCGCGTTATCGGCATTGTCCTTACTGTTTTAGGCCCGGTGATTTTTGTTGCCAATCTGTTGATTTAAGATTCTCTGCTTTTCTTTTTCTATCTCGAGAATTGGAGCACCTTCTGTGATACCCCATTCTTCTGTCAGATTCCTTTTGATGCGATCCAGACAGAGGAGAGCTTCTTCATATTTTTCCTGAATTTCATAGATGATTGCTTCTCCCTGGAGAGCGTCATAGAATCTTGGCCGGGATGACTCTGCGGCATAGGATTTCTCGTAATAATCTATTGCCTTATCGTACTTGCATTCATCAGCATAAAACCCTGCCAGTTCAAACAGAACACATGCATCAGCAGGATACTCTTGTTCCATTTTGGCAAGTATTGTTTCCGCATCCTTTGGTCTGTGTTCAGCCAGAGCGATTCTGGCTTCATAAACAGGAATCTGAAATTCCTTTCTGTCATCCAACGTCCGATAAATATCCAGATACTTCCGGGTCTCAGCTGTTCTGTGGTCCAGCAGCAGGTTATCCATCAGATACAGATAGTTCCTTGAAACTTCGGGACGGTTTGCGACAAGCTCTTTATAAAACAGAATGGTTTTGTTATGATTCCTGCAGTTCCAGTCGGCTATGGCTGCGCCTTCACTGGCCTGTAAGAGCCACTGATCCTCTTTGAGTTCGGGGTGAAGCCGCATGGCACGCCTTGCGTATTCGCTGACTTTTTTGCTGTCACCGGTCATTCTGTGATGATACAGATGAGCCAAAAAGGAATAGATTCTTCCGTTTGGATGCTCCGGGTGGGTTACGTCGTAGGTCTCAAGCTGTTCGGTGAGAAAACGTTCTGTCTCACGAAAGTCTGCGTCGGAAAGCTCTGTTTC
>JALEIR010000004.1 GCA_022769665.1 Lachnospiraceae bacterium
AAAGATGTATGTTATAGTAGTACCATACCGAAAAAGGAGGCGTATGAAGATGAAAGATAAAGAATTACGCAAGCTAATCGGTAGCAGGGCAAAACAGCGAAGATTGGAGCTTGGATTGAAACAGCCTTATGTAGCTGAAAAGATGGGAGTAACAGCTTCCACCATTCAGAGATATGAAGCCGGAACAATCGACAATACCAAGAAACTGGTGCTGGATGGACTTTCAGAAGCACTTCATGTATCCGTGGAATGGCTCAAAGGAGAGGCTGAGGAATACGAAACAGACATTACGGATAAAAGGGAATTACAGATTCGTGATGCAATGGGAAGTATCCTAAACCGCTTACCCTTTGACCTGAATAATGAGGAAGCTGACTTCTCGAAAGACCTACTGCTACTGATGTTACAGGAGTATGAGCTGTTTATGGATTCCTTCCAGTTTGCCTGCAAGAACTTTAAAGGCAATACGGAGAATGCGGACATAGCAGCCACCATAGGTTTTGAATCGAATAACACTCTTCTGAAAAGGGAGTTAGTTATACCGGGTAATTGATGCAATCGAAGCAGGAATGCTTAGTGCCCGGAATTGCGTTCCTGTTGAACAACAATGTATATAGAATACATGAACAACTGAAACAGCCATTTGATTTAGCCTAATCATATGATAAAATGAAAGAAACAACTCGCTATAGGAAAGTCTGAGAGAACTGTTAAGAAAAGAGTTGTTGAAATGCGGGGAAAGAAATCAAATATATCAATATACAATTTTCTGTTGGTGGAATAAGTCCGTAAAGAAGAGGAGTCGGTTGTGGATATGTTTCTAAGAAAGTAAAACAAGACCGTAGGAAAAGGGAACACTCTTCCGAAAAGCGGGACAAGAGGATTGAGTTGAAAGTAAGGAAAGTTAGGCTGAAAGAAATATTTGAAGCTGTACCGGAGCTGCAGAATGAGAGGAAATATGAGCATGTTTGAACTGCCCACCCCCTGCTATGTGGTGGATGAGGCATTGATTAAAAAAAACTTAAAAGTATTAAAGGGTGTCATGGAGCGGACGGGTGCGAGAATCCTGTTGGCGCAAAAGGCCTTTTCCATGTATGAATTGTATCCGCTGATTGGCGAGTACCTCTGCGGCGCCACGGCAAGCGGACTGTATGAGGCAAAACTGTGTGCTGAGGAGATGGTAAAGCCTCTTTCGGAACAGGGGCGGTTCTGCGAGAATCATATTTTTTCCCCGGCGTACAGAGAGGAAGATTTTGAGGAAATCCTGAAGTACTGTGATCACATCGTATTCAATTCCTGGAGGCAGGTGGAGAAATACGGCGCAAGAGCGAAGGCGGCAGGTAAAAGTATCGGGTTGCGCATCAATCCGGAATGTTCCACCCAGGAGGGACATGCCATTTATGACCCCTGTGCTCCGGGCTCCAGACTGGGTGTGACGAAGGAAAATTTTGAAAAAGGAATAATCGGTAAAACAGAACTGTTGCCAATGCTTGACGGGCTGCATTTCCATACCCTCTGTGAACAGGATTCCGATGATTTGGAAAAGACTCTGGATGCGGTGGAGGAGAAGTTCGGAAAATATTTATCCGGCATGAAATGGATTAATTTCGGCGGAGGACATCATATAACCCGGGAGGGCTACGATATTCCGAGACTGGAAAGATGTATCAGGAGAATGCAGGAAAGATACGGTCTGACAGTTTATCTGGAACCCGGAGAGGCTGTGGCGCTGAACGGAGGCTTTCTGGTTACCGGTGTCCTGGAAATACAGGAGACAAAGGTACAGGTTGAAAGGGCTCCCGGAAGTACATTGGAAAGTACATCGGGTAGTACATTGTACAGTACAGGGGGAGAGGACAAGCTGCGGATTGCCATTTTGGATACCTCTGCTGCCTGTCATATGCCGGATGTGCTTGAAATGCCCTACAGACCGCCCCTTCAGAAAAGCGGACAGCCCGGGGAGAAGGCCTATACTTATCGATTGGGAGGTCCGACCTGCCTTGCAGGGGACATCATTGGAGATTACTCCTTTGAGAAACCGTTGCAGGAAGGAGATAAGCTGGTATTTGAAGACATGGCGATTTATTCTATGGTAAAAAACAATACCTTCAACGGGATGCCTCTTCCTGCCATTGTGCTGCGGGAGAGGGACGGGGAGTGCCGGATTGTGAAGAAATTTGGCTATGCTGATTTCAAGAGCAGGCTGTAAGAGCCGGCTATAATGGCAAAAGTATCATCCGATTTAAAATGTAGGAATGTGAAATACAGCAAAAGTCCCCGACATCGTCGGGGACAGTTGCACATGTATCTTGAAAAAAGAGGAAGTATATAGGAACCTGTCGAGGCAGGATTGTTTTTTGTCGAAGCTGACAGAACCCTAACCCCAATGTTAAAACTCAACAGCTTCATTTGTTTATGTATTTATCATACAGGGAAAATGTGTCAGAAGTTTGACCATATCCGAAAGGATTTCTAAAAATTATTAAGAAAAAATAATTCATCTTGGGAAAGGTATGGGTATAAAATTGAAAATTATTAAGGATTCCACTCCCGCAGCAGACGGTTTTCGTATGCCGGCGGAGTTTGAGCCTCATGAAGGCTGTATTATGATATTTCCGGAGCGTTCCGATTCATGGCAATATGGTGCATATGCAGCAAGAAAAGCTTTTGTACAGATTGCAGAGGCAATTGCAAAATCGGAAAAGCTGACGGTCTGTGCAAGTGAGGCACAGTATGATAATGCCAGAGCCATGCTTCCGAACCATATTCGCGTGGTGGAGATGGCAAGCAATGATTCCTGGGCCAGAGACTATGCTCCGACCTTTGTAAAAAATGACGCAGGTGAGGTCAGGGGAATTGACTGGGGCTTTAATGCATGGGGAGGTCTTTATGACGGTCTTTATTTCCCTTGGGATAAGGATAACCGGATGGCGCGAAAGCTCTGTGATTTGCTGGAAAAGGATGTCTATGATAAGAGAGACTTTATCTTAGAGGGCGGCTCTATCCATGTGGACGGAGAAGGAACCTGTATGGTGACGGAAAACTGTCTCTTGAGCAAAGGACGTAATCCGGAATTGAGCAGGGAGCAGATTGAGGATACCCTCAAGGAATATTTAAATGTATCCACGGTTCTTTGGCTGCCTTGTGGAATATATCATGACGAAACCAATGAGCATGTGGATAACATCTGCGCATTTGTGGCGCCGGGAGAAGTAGTGCTGGCCTGGACAGAGGACGAGAATGATATCCAGTATGCCATGTCAAAGGCATGTCTGGATTATCTGGAAAAGGCGGTAGATGCAAAAGGCAGACATATTAAGGTACATAAGCTTCCTTTGCCGAAGCCTGTAACGATAACAAAGGAAGAATGTGATGGGTTGGATGCCTGCTGGGATGAACCAACTCGCAGTCCCGGAGAGCGTTTGGCTGCATCCTATGTAAACTTTTATATTTCCAATAAAAACATTGTCATGCCGGGTTTCGGTGACCCGGCGGACAAGAAGGCAAAGAAGATATTGCAGGACTTGTTTCCGGAAAGAGAAGTTGTGCAGATTTTCGCCAGGGATATTTTAATCGGCGGGGGGAACATTCACTGTATTACCCAGCAGATACCACGGAATCAAGGTACTCTGACGTTATAAAGGACATAACGTAAGAGTATCCGGATTCCGGGAAAGAATGTGTCCGAGCCACATTCTTTCATGGCAGAAAAAGGAGTGTGAATAAATGAAAAATGTAACGGTAGCGGCGGTGCAGATGTATTGTAACCGCAGCAGGGAAGAGAATATACGGGCAGCGGAAAAAGCAGTGAGGGAAGCGGCAGCAAAAGGAGCGCAGATTATCCTTCTGCCGGAGCTTTTTGAAACCCGTTATTTTTGTCAGGAGAGAGATTATAGTTCTTACAGTCTGGCGACAACCGTGGAGGAGAACCCGGCAATCATGCATTTTCGCAGGCTTGCGGAGGAACTGAAGGTTGTGTTGCCTGTCAGCTTCTTTGAGCGGGCAGGCAATGTTACCTATAATTCGGTAGCTGTGATTGATGCGGACGGTACTGTCCTCGGTGTATACCGGAAGACCCATATTCCCGATGATCATTTTTATCAGGAAAAATTCTATTTCACACCGGGAAATACTGGCTTTCGGGTTTGGAAGACCGCCTACGGAACAATCGGTGTTGGGATTTGCTGGGACCAATGGTTTCCCGAGACGGCAAGATGCATGGCACTCATGGGTGCGCAGCTTCTGTTTTATCCCACAGCCATCGGCTCCGAACCCATTATCGAATGCGACAGCATGCCCCATTGGAGACGGTGTATGCAGGGTCATGCCGCAGCCAATGTGGTGCCTGTGATAGCGGCAAACCGTATCGGCGAGGAGAAGGTGGAGCCGGTAAAGGACAATAACAACCAATCATCTGCTCTTGTATTTTACGGCTCTTCTTTTATTACGGATGAGACGGGAGAGGTGTTGGAGGATGCAGGCCGGACAGAGGAGAAGGTGATTCTGCATACCTTTGATCTGGATGCTATAGAAGAAATGCGGTTCAGTTGGGGATTGTTCCGTGACAGACGTCCGGAAATGTATGGAAAACTGACAGAATAGAAAAATGCGGTCTGCCAAAATGGCTGACCGCATTTTTTGCGATTCTACAGGTTTCCGCCGTTTGTACTTTTCAGGCGGGCCCGCTCCTTTTCCATAATGTATTTATCAAGACCCCGTACCGGACCGGTGAGTTGACAGCCGTACAGAATTTTTCCGTTATCCAACTCCTGCACTCTTGCGATGAGCCCATAGAGATGAAAGTTGTAGACAGTTCCGTTTTCTTTTGGCTGGTCATTGAGCACGGTATGAAGAAGCTGACCGCACTCCGCGGAAAAATCAGCATCGCATACAACAGCAAAACCGGTGTAACTGACGTCGCGAATCATTGCGTTATGGGCAGCAGAGTTCACTCTCTGCACGGAACTGTAGATTCCCACATAACATCGGAAGTTTTCCCGCCTGTTGTAAGCGATACCGTCCGCAATGGTGGTAAAGCTGTAACAAAATTCTCCGTTGCTCTTCTTTAAGAGCTTAGTGGTTACATTTTTAAACAGTAGAGGTTTTTCATCCTTAAAACTGGCCAGAAGGTTTACAATAATGTTTTTTCCACGAAAAGAGACAGGTTTCCCGTCCCTGATGATCGGGTCTGCCAAAATCATATTTTTTCGGGGATAGTTTTCCTGAACCTTGGATTCAAAGGTGAGGGATGTCCCGTTTACACTGACAAGTAACGAAATATTCTGTTGGGGCTGTAAATCACCGATGCGCATTATTTTTTCCTTTGTATACCCCTAAGGAACTATCTTTGCGTTGGGGTAAATCCGTTCAATTCTATCATCATTAAAATGGCTGTCTAAAAACTTATCCAGAGAGGAGATTTCAGACGAAGCCGTCACAGCAGCTTCTGCGGTATGACGTTCCGTATATCTGGAGAGTGCCAGAGCGGAAATCGCCATATCAATCAGCATAAATACAATTAAGATATTCAGTAATACAGTTCCGAGACGCTTCGGAATCTTTTCTATCCATCGGGACAAGCCGGGATAAATCAGTTTCATCCAGACCACTGCGGCAATCCCCCAGAAAAAGCAGTACAACAGATTGATACGTCCGCCCAGATTAAAGGCAAAGTCGCTGTAATCCCAAAATATGGTACCAAAAACCAGTTCCGTAAATACGCTGCAGATGTACTCATAGGCACCGCCTAAAAGAGTTCCGGCCAAAAAGATATAGCGATCGTTTTTATTACGGTAACGATATAAAAATAAAGTCAGAAGAGAACAGCCCAGTCCCCAGACAATACTGAAAGGACCGTAAACCACACTGCTCCGGCTCATGAGTGTGCCCGTTGTAATCAGACAAAAAATGGTTTCTGTGATATCTCCCAGAAAGGCACCGATAAAAAACAGGGAGACAAGCTTGTAGAAACTGCATCCCTCGGCAAATACGGTACTTTCCTTTCGCTTGTTTCTTTCCCGGATACTGTTTTCCAGATTTTCTCGGGTAATGGCAGGAAAGGATTTTATCATTCGTTTCTGGATGACTGCTGTCAGCCGGTTTTCCAAAAACTTTGAGGTGTGCTGCATCTCGTCAGAGAGATTGGAAAGTCTTTTGATAGAGATCTTCATTCCCTGTACAGCCATGGCGGATGTAATAAAATCCAGGAGAAACAGGATAACAGCCGCCCACAGAATGACAACAGCAACCGGATGGGGAAGCAGTTTCAGGATACCACAAAAAAATTGATTGGTAAATAGCATGGTGACAACAGCCAGGATACCCCAGAGAAGAGAGTACCGCAGACAGACGTAACCGCCTGCGTTGTATTTGATTTTTGAGTAATCCCAGAGCTTTTTGTGGAATATTTTTTCCATGAGCATACCCGTGGAATATTCCAGAACCGTAGCGAGCAACATGCCGCCCAGAAAGAGAAAGAACAGATTTCCGGTCAGCTCCGGCAAAAACAGGGCAAAGAGTACGGCACCGAAGCCGTAAATGGGACAGATGGGACTGTTGACAAATCCCCGGTTTACAAATTGTCTGCGGCGTATGGATGCATAGCATACTTCAATACACCATCCGATAAAAGAATAGAGAAAAAAGAGCCAAACAAGGTCAGGTAACGTATAGGTCATTGTAGTACAATCCTTTCTTTTGTATGATGAAAAAAGTCAATGATAATGCTGCTGACAGGATGACTGAATAACAGTTCATAAATGTCAACGGATTTTCATTTGGAAGACATTATCATTCATCGTCAGACGGATTCGGTAAAGCTCATGATCCCATGCGGTCTTTAGCCGGGCATCTGTGATGGGCAGTGCTTCTATGGTAAGCAGCCGGGCGCCGCTGAATGTGATTTCAGCGTTCCCCAGATGGATATCACGGTTCTCTACCATTGGCTTTTCATAAGTAATAAAATTCAGAATCACATTTTTGATATTTGTAGTGTCTGTCAACGTAATGCAGTTTTCCTTTTTATCAAAGAATACCTTTCTTCGGTAAGTGCAGTCTTTATCCGAAAGAGGATAAGCGGCAGACAACTCCATGGAGATGGAAGCAGTATCATCGGCGAAGGAGGTTACTACATTTTCGGCTTTGTATGTTTCGCCGTCATGCTGATCCTGCCCGTCGATGGTAGGCAGATTGTGAAAACCGGACTGCATGGTCCAGATTTCGTATCTTTGCGCAGAAAAGGTCTTTCCTGTGTAGCTCTCCACACCGATATCTACAAACAGCGGCTGTCCGTTTTTGTAAAGAGTCAGGCTTCCCGTGTCGTTGTGATTGTGATTATCGTTGTTATCTCCGGCCTTCACTGCCAGACAGAAAGTTTCGTTGCGGGAAATGAAAAGCCCGACGCTGGGGTAAAAAATATCCCGGTGAACAATGGGGGCAGTGACATCATAGTTCATAATCTCTCTGTAAGAAAAAGCATTCAACATTCTATAGTAGAGATTCAGCCGATAGGTTTCTTCCTCATAGATTTCATCCTGTGCAGTTTGGTAGTCCCGGGCGGCAAACGACATTAGAGAAGGCTGAGAGGTATGCTTTCCGAACAGAAACTCTCTTGCTCCGGCTCGTCCCGCCACAGGAGAGCAGTCGGAAAAATTAAAATAGTATTTTCCGTCCACATGAACGTTGGCGATATAAGAAGCTATATTCTTCATTTTGTCCCATTGATACAGATGGGCAAAAGCGCCTTCCGTCACCCGGTTCATCAAGTCTGTGGCGGCATCCAGACAAAGTCCCGCTCTGCGGAAATACTGGGCTCCCTCATCGCAGCATCCGTCATCACCGTAATCCTTCAAAAAATAATCACAGCTTTCTGCAGCTTTTGCCAGTACAGCTCTGCCGATTCCCCGGGAGTAGCCGGGCAGAAAGACGCTGAGCAGTACATTTTGGGTGCACCAGGGCGTCCAGTTGCACATTGGTTCCTCCCCTTTTCCCATCCACCAGAAATGCTCGTGAAGATAGGGAGTAACAATTCGATGCTCCAGCTCACTGAGAATCCGCTTGGATATAAAAGGACTGACAGCATCCAGTTGTTCCTTTAGAAGATAATATATACAAGCCAGTTGCGCACCGGTTTCACAGGCAAAGAGATCTAAAACGGGGTGCGTGGCATCGGGAAGAATCTCCTGAGGCTTGTTCCGCTCATAGGAGTTATGAGGCGGCAACTGCCATCCGCTTTCCTCGCAGAGAACAAAAATGCCGTTGATAATATCGTCCAGGAAACGTCCCTTGTTTTCCACACATTCTGCCACAACAAGAGAATTCAGGTTGTATCGTCTTGCAAAATAGACGCTTTCATAGTTGACACGGTTTCCTGTTCTTCGGAAGGCCATAAAATCTGTTGCGAAGATGGAAGGATAAACATATCCCAGACATTCTTCGCCCTGCTTTATCAGTCTTATTTTCAGTTCTTCCGGCAGTTCCTCGTAAGCTTTTCGCTCACAGGCGGTGGGAAAGGGATGAAAAACCGAAAGTTCCCTGCCTGTCGTCAAAAAAGCATCTGCCGCTTCTCGAAAACGCATTTCCATGATAATCCTCCCATAATTGATATTTCTCCGATACGCTGATAAGGTCCGGTTCGGGGCTAAACTGCTGCGCGTTTATCCGGTAAACTGGCACTTGCCGTTGACATAATCCGAAGGCGAAATTCCTTCTACCTTCTTAAAAACTTTACTGAAGTAGAAAGAGCTTTCGAAGCCCATCATATCGGCAACCTCGTACACTTTCAGGTTACCTTCGTCCAAAAGACGCTTTGCCTCGTGGATTTTGCAGGTATTGATATATTCGGAGAAGCCCAATTCATTGTACCTGCCAAATAACTGGCTCAGGTAATTGGGACTGATGCCGAATACGGCAGCTACCTCGTTCAGGGAAAGCCGCTCCGTCACATGTTCATTGATGTATTTCTTTACGTTTGTCACAATATGATTTTTGTAATCCTTGTGGTGATTCTCAAAAAGGAGGCACAACTGTTGCTCAAAATAGCTGAGCCAGCTTACGATTTGCTCAACGCTTGTCTGCTTGTATACAGAACGGTAGCCGTCAGGATTGTCCCGGAAGAATTCCGATACCGTTTTTTCGCCGTCCTGCAGCAGGGAGATGGAGAGAAACAGAATATTACATGCACCGTCCAGAGCCTGCACAAAGTGATTGGGATGAGACAGAAAAATTTCGCAAAGAGAATCCAGTGTCTTCTTTAATAATTGTGCATCATATTCTTCAAAAGCCTTCGTCAGGTCATCTTTAAACAAGCTGATGTTGAAGGAATTATGTGTGGAAGTCAGTTGTGCACAATCCTCAAAGCTGCTGACGGGACTGTCGGAATCAACCGGCGGGAAGGCCTGCCGGGAGCATTGATAGGAATCGCATACAGTCAGTGGAGTACTGACAGCACTGCCGATACCGCATCGGAAGGATACATTATAATATTTGTTCAAGGTTTCATTGATATTGGTCAGAATGGTTTTCAACTCTGCAAGTCTGTACTTTATTACCTGTTCTGTGGCTTCGTCATAGCAGAAAATCAGCGCAAAATGGCGTATATCCAAGGTGAAAGCATAGCATTTGCCGTATTTTCCGGCCAATTCCTTTAACATCTGCATGGAGGTGGAGAACAAGGCCAGCTGTCTGTCCATGGGAAGAGAATCTGCCTGTCTGCCGGACATTTCCCCGTAGCAGCACACATAGCTTTGATAATGAAAATCCAGATTCAGATCTTTACTCTGAAGCAAAAACTGTTCTTCGGACTCAAAAAGATTATTTAAGAGTCTGATAAAAAACTTTTCATAAAAGGGGTAGACTATGTCCTCTCTGTTTACAATTTTTGTTTCGGATACACTGATTTTCTCCATGACACGGTCTATGGCTTCCCGAAGGGTTTCGGGAGTCAGCTCCAGCTTTACCAGATAATCGGTGACCTGATAAGTGATGGCTTCCTTCACCATGTGAAAATCCTCGTAGCTGGTGAGAATAATAAAGCAGGGCTTTTCATTGCCGTAGCGTTCACGACAAATGCGAATCAGTTCCAGGCCGCTCATGACAGGCATTTTGATATCCGTGATTACAATGTCGGGAGACTGTTCCTCAATCAGTTTTAGCGCAGCCTGGCCGTTTACGGCAGTACCGGTTACTTCGATATTCAGTTCTGCCCAGTTCAGCATGGATTTGATTCCCACCTGAACAAGAGGTTCGTCATCTACAATCAGTAATTTGTACATATTGTTTACTCCTGTTTTATGTGCGTGCCGGAATGTGGATTGACATGGTGGTGTATTCCCCTTCCACGCTTTCCACAGTAATTCCGTATTCCGCACCGAATTCATACTGCAGCCGCTTTTGTACATTGCTGACACCGATTTCACGGAAGAAGTCTGAGCTTCCGTCATCGTTGGAGCATAAAATCTGTTCCGCCTTTTCCCGTGACATCCCAACACCGTCATCCGTTACATCGATTCGCAGGGAACGGAGGGTATCGCTTCCCCCGGCTGCTTCATAGTAGAGATGTATGTTGATGTGACCGCTGCCCTTCGGCTCTATGCCGTGGAAAATTGCGTTTTCAACCAGAGGCTGCAGGGTAAATTTAATTATGTGTAAGTCAAGGATGGATTCGTCATCAACCTTGACATCCATGGTAATGGTGCCGCCGTAGCGATAGCTTTGAATGGTAAAATAATCCTGCAGCAGGGAAAGCTCTTCACGGATGGGGACCAAAAGTTTTGTCCCTTTGGAGATACTCTTCAGGAGCTTTGCCAGAGCAGTAGTCATCTCGGAGATGCCTTCAGCGCCCTGTATGGTGGCCATCCATTTGATAGAGTTTAATGTATTGTATATAAAGTGAGGGTTTATTTGGCTTTGCAACATCTTGTATTCCAAATCCTTTTTCTGCTTTTCGTCCTCCAGCCTGCGGTTCATGAGCAGGGACACATTCTCGGCGAGATCATTGATTCCTCTGCCGATATCTCCCAGCTCATGATTCCATTCAATAGAAGGATCCCTGGCAAAATCACCTTTGGATATACGCCGCATTTTGTCGCTGATTTTCGCCACGGGAACACTGATCATGCGGTTTAACATCATCATCAGAAGAACGCCGATGCCAAGAATACTGATGATGACACCGCCCAAAATGCACAAGAGAAGCAGTAACTGATTGCGATGCTCCTTGTGGGAAATAATCTGACTGACATAGCAGTCCGGCATATTCAAAGGAGCGGTTACCACGATGCGTTGTGCTCCCCGGGTGGTTTGGATTTCATAAATGCCGATACCGTCAATCATTGCGGAAGAGCTTAAGTCATTTAATATATTATAGGAAGCATCCATTTCCTTCAGGACATTGTCCTCATAGATGTAGTGATGCTCACCGAATGTCAGTAAAACAGGGCTGTCTTCTGCAGTGTTGTAACGCTCCAAAGCATCTGTGAATAAATCGGAGGATATTTCAATAAACAGGAATCCCCCCTGAACGGAGTTAAATTTATAGGTAATGGGCCGGATGACCGGAAGCACATTTTTCCCATTTCGATAAAAGGGATCCCGAATAAATCCGGTAGAAAAATTATAGTCATCACTGTCCAAAAGCTCCTCAAAAAAGGAAAGCCGGGGAACCTCCAGGGACAAATCCCTGGTGGAGGAATAGGAAGCACTGACAATCTGGAGAAAGTGCTCGTTGGTAATAACAGCCAGTCTTGTCATATAGTCGTTGGAGGGGTTGTTGTTAAATTCCTCCGAGATTCTGTCATAGGTTGCTACGGAGAGCACAGAACCGGGATTGGGATTGTTCTCAATATAGGTTGCTACATCACGGCTGGTCTGACAGAAGCGTACCATCTGATAAATGTCGCTCATACTGCCGTTAATCGTGTCGGATAACAGCTGCAGACTGGTTTCCGTTCCCTGAATCATGCTGTGCTGCAGATAGTTGCGGAACAAATAGTAGCTGACGGAGCTGATAATGACACACATTCCCAGCAGGCATGAGACGGTTATGATAAGTATTCTCTTTTGGATGCTGTCGGAATGATGCGCTCTGGTCATATGTTCTCCTCGTTAAGTAAATATACCTAAGTATAGCATATCATTGGCTAAAAAGGGTAGAGTGGAGAAAGAAACTAAAAAAAATACATTCATGTGTAAAAAAGTGCATGATTTGAAAGCTCTTACAAAACCGGAAGACAAAAATGTGAATAAATTTTAAATGGAATATTAAGTTTTTCCATGTAACTAAGCGGCTTTTTTTTATATACTTACGTTACAGTTAATGAGAAGCGCTTCAAAGTGGGGGCGCACAAAAACAGGAGGATTACTATGAAAAAGAAATTACTCAGCGTTGTACTTGCTGCAGCAATGATGTCAACCTTACTGACAGGCTGCGGTAATGACACATCCGACAACACATCCAATGGCAGCTCTTCAGCAGCACCTGCAAACGAGCAGCAAAGCTCCGAGTCCGCAGGAGGACAGGAGACAACAGAGCCGGTAACATTGAAGTGGGCTATCTGGGATCAGGAGACTACCCGGTACTGGGGAGACCTCAAAAAAGCATACGAGGATTCTCATCCCGGCGTAACCATTGAGATGGTTGATCTTGGATCTACCGATTATATGACAGTTCTTGCAACGGAACTTTCCGGTTCCGGAAGCGATTTTGATGTGGTTACCATCAAGGATGTTCCCGGATACGCAACCCTGGTACAGAAGAATGCCATCCTTGCATTGGATGACTACATTGCGGCTGACGGTGTGGACCTTTCACAGTATGCCGGTGCAACAGATCAGGTAACAGTTGACGGCAATCTGTATGAGTTGCCTTTCAGAAACGATTTCTGGGTACTTTATTATAACAAAGATTTGTTTGATGCAAAGGGTGTTGCTTATCCTACCAACGATATGACTTTTGATGAGTACGATGCTCTGGCAAGAGAGATGACCGATACCACCTTCGGTTCTCAGGTATACGGCGCTCATTACCACACCTGGAGAAGTGCGGTACAGCTCTTCGGTGTACTGGATGGAAAACATACCATCTTAGACGGTAACTACGATTTCTTCAAACCTTATTATGAAATGGTTCTGAATCAGGAAGCTGACGGCGTATGCAGAAAGTACACTGATCTGAAGACTGAAGGTTTACATTATTCCGCAGCATTCTCCGGTGGAGATGTAGCAATGATGAACATGGGTTCCTGGTTCATCGCAACCATGATCAGCAATCTGCAGTCCGGCGAATATGATTCCAGCCTGTGCGGCAACTGGGGCATCGTTAAGTACCCTCATGCTGAAGGCGTAGAGCCCGGTTCCACTCTGGGTACCATCACCGGTCTGGCTGTTACCACTGCAAGTGATACTCCCGATGCATCCTGGGATTTCGTTAAGTGGGTCAGCGGTGAAGAAGGTGCAGCAGTTATGGCTTCCAGCGGTAACTTCCCTGCAGTGATGACTGATGAAGTAGTAGATATGATTGCCGGTCTGGACGGATTCCCTACCGATGAAGCCAGCAAAGAGGCTCTGACCGTATCCAACCTGTACCTGGAAGTTCCTTACGCTCCCAACGTATCCGAGATCAACTCCGTTCTGGATTCCTATCATGGAAGCATCATGACCGGTGAGATGAGCATTGATGACGGTATTGCAGCAATGAACAAGGCAGTAGCTGATATTCAGGCTCAATAAGATAAGATCTTCTCAGGTAAAAGTATTGAATGTTTGTTGAATGTTGAATAAGACTTAAGGGGTCGTACCTGCGGCCCCTTTCTTATCAAAAAAGACAGAAAAAGACGCAAAAGATATCACAAAAAGCGTTTGAAAGGAGAATTGTTATGCGGAAATTAAGCCGTCAAACCAAAAGAGATCTGGTGGCCTACTCCTTTATTGCACCTAACTTTATCGGTTTCTGTGTATTTACCCTGATCCCCATTATCTTTGCCTTTGCCCTTGCTTTTATGAAATGGGACGGAAGCAATCCGATCCAGTGGGCAGGCTTAAGCAATTTTACAAGACTGTGGAAAGATACCTTCTTTATCGCAGCATTTAAAAATACCATTATTTATTGTATCGGTACCGTGCCGCTGACCATGATTGCTTCTCTGGCACTGGCTATCGTGTTGAATCAGAAAGTAATAGGAAGAGGCGTGTTCAGAACCCTTTCCTTTTTCCCATATGTAGCATCCCTGGTAGCAATCACCGCAGTATGGAAAATGCTGTTTCATCCTTCCAAGGGACCTGTGAACAACATTCTGTTAAATGTATTTAATGTTCCTCAGGACCGGCTTCCCCAGTGGTTCACCGGCAGTCTGGTACTGTTCTCCATGATCCTGTTCAGCGTATGGAAATACATGGGCTATTACATGGTGATCTATCTGGCAGGCTTACAGGGCATTTCCTCAGAGCTGTATGAAGCAGCCAGCCTGGACGGGGCGAATACGTGGCAGAAGTTCCGGTATGTGACCTGGCCACAGTTGTCTTCCACGACTTTCTTCGTAGTAGTCATGCTGACCATCAACTGCTTCAAGGTATACGACATTGCTATCATGCTGGCAGGCGGCGGAAGCGGAGAACTGACAACGTCCGCAACTGTTCTTGTATACTACATCTATCAGAAAGCATTTATCGACTGGGATCTGGGCTACTCCAGTTCCGTAGCAATGGTACTGTTCCTCATGGTACTGTTTGTAACGATCATCCAGTTCCGCGGTCAGGCAAAGAGGGAGAAAGCATAATGGCAATCTTGGCTTTGAAAGTCCTGGACAAGGACAGCAATACCATCTGCGTGAGCAGTGGTGAGGACTTCGTGGATCTGGTCTGTACCCACACTTATGAAGAAGGTGACCGGATCGTACTGGAGACGGATGAGAAAAATATTCACGTACATTTACAGGTGGATGACGCTCTGGGAGATGCTTTCGTATACATAACCGACAATGTATCCTATTATGTTCCTTTCGGAGAGAAAAGGATCAGCATGTCGCCTAAAGTATTTTCCGGAAATAAACATTATCTCTATGCGGAAGTGGCAAGAGAAGACGAGATCACAGCCTACCGGAATCTGGCACTGAATCCGGCAGACCAGCATATGGATGTTCCCTGTTATCCCCATGCTACAGCCAATGTGGAGACCAGAGGCGAGAGCGTGTTTGCAGCGAAAAACGCCATCGACGGCGTCAGGGCGAACCGTTCCCACGGAGAATGGCCCTATGAATCCTGGGGAATCAATATGCAGGACGACGCAGCCATGAGGCTGGACTTCGGCAGACCGGTACTGGCAGACAAAATCGTACTGTACACCAGATCCGATTTCCCCCATGATAACTGGTGGCAGCAGGTAACGATCCGGTTCTCCGACGGCAGTGAGCAGGAGTTCCCCTTAGAAAAGAGCAACAGGGCACATGTACTTCCGATTCCCGAAAAAGAGATCACCTGGCTGGAGCTCTGTAACCTGATCAAAGCTAAAGATCCGTCCCCCTTCCCGGCACTGAGTCAGATCGAAGTGTACGGTAGGGTAAAACATTAGGAGGCGCACAGATATGAAATCAGCACATAAAAAAGCCGTTTTAGGCAAAGTGATCGTATATGCGATTCTGATTCTGATCGCAGTGATCATGATCATTCCGTTCCTGTGGATGCTTTCCGCATCTATCAAGAGCGACAGAGAAGTATTCCAGATGAATCCTTTTGTATGGATCCCGGCGAATCCCAAATGGGATAACTACGTGAAGATCTGGACCAAGATTCCTTTTGGCAGATTTGTGGGAAATACCGTATACTTGACATTGATCGTTACTTTCCTGCAGTTACTGACCAGCAGCTTTGCGGCATATTCTTTTGCAAAACTGGATTTCCGTCATAAGAACGGACTGTTCTTAGCCTATATTGCGACTATCGCAATGCCCTGGCTGGGAGACATGGT
>JALEIR010000062.1 GCA_022769665.1 Lachnospiraceae bacterium
GGACATCGGGATTCACATGCATGGCAACCGATACATTCGGAAGCTTTATGCTCCAGAAGCTGATAATGAGATTTTACCGTTGCCGGTATTTCAGGCTGCATGGTGGCCAGATCATAATACTTATTGATCATGGCAATATCCAACCGGGCTGCACAGGGTTTACAGTGTCCGCAATATGTGCACTGACCTCTGTAAGAATGAAAGGGTGCATTAGCAATCACAGAAGCATAGTCCTTTTCTTCCGCCATTGCTGTCTCATAAGCCACAGCCGCATCAACCTGCTCCTTTGAGTCATAACCGCACAGAATAGAAGCTACTGCCGGTCGTGTCAGCGCATAATGGATACACTGGGTGGGAGTAAGGCTAACACCAAAGGGAGAGCGTTTTTCATCGAACAATCTTCCTCCGGCAAATCCTTTCATTACTGTAATACCTACGTCATTCTGTTCACATAGCTTGTATAATTCTGCCCTGTCAGGGTCAATGCCCGTGAGACTGTGGTCATATTCGTCCTGAAAGAGCGTGTCAATGTCCTCACTGGCGGGAAGCATATCATATGCCGGATTGATACTGAAAAGAATCATACCGATATATCCGGACATGGCTGCAAGCTTCGCTATTTTAGGATTATGAGTGCTGATACCAATATGACGTATTTTCCCTGATTCTTTCAGTTCTTTTACATAACTGAGATATTCCGAATCCTGTATAGAATTCCATTCCTCCTGAGAATCAATATAATGAATCATTCCCAAATCTATGTAATCCGTCCGTAATCTGGCAAGCAAGTCTTCAAATGCAGGCTTTACATATTTCATATCCCTGGTACGGACATACTGCCCGTTCTGCCAGGTCGATCCGATATGCCCCTGTACATACCACTTATCCCTGCAGCCTTCTATAGCTTTCCCTATGATATCTCTGGACTTTGGATCCGGCATCCAACAGTCTATGATATTGATTCCTTTTTCCCCGGCATACTTAATCAGTTCAACGGATTCTTCTTCCGGATGACGTTCCAGCCATTCTCCGCCAAATCCGATTTCGCTTACTAATAAGTTCGTTTTTCCAAGCCGCTTTTTTTCCATTGTTTTCTCCCTTGTCTTTTTGTCAGATTCTGATTCAGTATCCGTCCGGCCAACGGATACATTAGGCAAAAAACAGCTCCGGAATTTGCATCCCGAAGCTGCTCTTTTACTGTCTGAGAAATGCAGTTTCCCACATCCCTTGCATATCGTTTGATTGATAGCTTACCGTCCACTCTTCCCGTGCCGGTATTCCGCTATTAATAGTTCTCTGCATGAACTTCAAAATAGCTCTGGGGATGATTACAAACCGGACATTTCTCCGGAGCTGCGGTTCCCACTACGATATGACCACAGTTACGGCACTCCCATACTTTTACTTCACTCTTTTCAAATACCTGAGCTGTCTCGATATTCTTAAGAAGTGCACGATATCTCTCTTCATGATGCTTCTCAATCTCACCTACTGCTCTAAACTTCGCAGCCAGCTCTGTGAAACCTTCTGCCTCTGCGGTTTTTGCAAATCCCTCATACATATCTGTCCACTCATAATTCTCACCGGCAGCTGCTGCTGCAAGATTTGCAGGAGTATCACCGATTCCGTTCAGCTCCTTAAACCACATCTTTGCATGCTCTTTCTCATTTTCTGCTGTCTTTAAGAAGAGTGCTGACATTTGCTCATAGCCTTCCTTCTTGGCTACTGATGCAAAATATGTGTATTTATTTCTTGCCTCTGACTCTCCGGAAAAGGCTGCCTTCAGATTCTTCTCTGTCTGTGTTCCTGCATATTTGTTAGCAGGTGTTGGCTCAGCAACCGGCTCAAAAGCCACTGCGGGCTGCTTGCAGATAGGGCAGGTAAAATCAGCCGGTACTGTATCTCCTTCATAAATATACCCACAAACCTTACATTTCCACTTTTTCATTTTTCCGTCTCCTTTTCTTTCTTCTTTTTTTATTGCACTCTTTTTAGTCTTCCTAAAAACAGAGCTTTTATCCTCATATGAGGTATGTAACATTTTTTCTGCCATTTCACTTAACGGCTTTCCGTAAAACTCTTCATAAACCCTTTTCACATCAGGATTTTCATGGCTCTTTCGCAACGTCATCGCCTCATCCTTTGTGTAAAG
Organism: Lachnospiraceae bacterium; assembly: GCA_022769665.1. Taxonomy (GTDB): domain Bacteria; phylum Bacillota; class Clostridia; order Lachnospirales; family Lachnospiraceae; genus Acetatifactor. The sequence goes on from JALEIR010000062.1 coordinate 2,153, forward strand.
ACTGGCAATTCGGGCTTTTCTTATCTCATCCTTATCCTTCATGATGTCCTTTGGCTGTCCACCGCCGCCAATGCATCCGCCGGGACAAGTCATTACTTCCACAAAATGATATTGCTTTTCTCCGTTTTGAATCTGCCGGATTACCTTTTCAGCATTCGCCGTGCCATATACAACCGCCACGTTTACATTTAAATCTCCAATCTTAACGGTTGCTTCCTTGATTCCGTCATAACCTCTTACCGGTTCCAGTTTGAAAAGTACCTCCGGTGCATCCTCTCCCGTAATGTATTCATACGCGGTTCTGAGAGCAGCCTCCATTACACCGCCGGTATTTCCGAAAATCACACCGGCTCCCGATGCCTCTCCCATCAGGTTATCATAATCGCTGTCCTCAAGAGATACAAAATCAATACCCTCTTCCTTTGCCCATATAGCCAGCTCTCTTGTGGTAATGACCATATCCATATCTCTCATGGTCTCATCATTATAGTACTTGCCGGCATCGCTCATTTCATCTCTGCGAATCTCGAACTTTTTGGCTGTACACGGTGTAAGTGCCACATTCACGATTTTCTTGGGATCTATGCCGGCTTTCTTGGCGAAATAGGTCTTAATTGTAGGCCCCTGCATGCTGATTGGACTCTTTGCAGTAGAAATATTCGGCAATATCTCCGGATGATACATCTCTGCATATTTAACCCATGCGGGACAACAGCTGGTAAACTGCGGAAGGGGAGCAGTCTGCTTTGTAACGCGCTCTACCAGCTCACTTGCTTCTTCGACAATGGTTAAATCCGCGGAAAAGTTTGTGTCAAGTACATAATCAGCGCCAAGCTTTCTGAGCAGTGCGACCATCTTACCCTGAACAAAGCTTCCGTCCGGCATTCCGAATTCTTCTCCGAGTGCCACTCTGACAGAGGGTGATGTACTGACAATGACAATCTTATCCGGATTGCGGATTGCTTCTCTTACATTCTGATATTCATATTTTTCTGTAATACTGTTCACCGGACATACATTTGCACACTGACCGCAGTTGATGCAAACTGCCTTGCCGTCTGTCTCTTCAAACGTATACGTCCCATGTACTCCAATCTGTGTCGTACACACTTCCTTGCACATACCACACTTGATACATTTTTCCTCATCCCGGCATATACTGGGATTATCTTCTTCAATCGGCACTCGAACCGTAAGCGGTAAATGAGTCATTGGTAAGCCTCCTTGTATTTCATTGTCTCCGAATTATCCGTACTGTTTTAATAATTTTGTGTCTGAAATTATAAAATAATTATAGTATAAATTTTTCGGTTTGTCATGCAATTGTTTTCCAAACCGGAGTAATTCAATTTATTCTGCACAAGTCCCTGCCTGTTACTTTGTACATCCCCTTATTTTTATTCCGCAAAAAGTTCCGAAAGCACTTCTTCGGGTGAGAGTTTCTGAAATCCCTCCGGATCGGTAAGTACACTTTCTTCTCCCATGACATCCCATGTGAACCGGCCGGCTGTATCGCCCTTTATTTCAAAATATGTTCCCGGTTTCTTTAGGCTCACCGCATAACGGCGATACCACTCCGGGTAATATTTTGACATGTAAAAATCCGCAAGTCGAAATGCCTCACACTCTTCTGTATCTCCAATGGCTCCTATCTGTACGCCGCCACCCGGTTGCCCGGTTCGACTATCGCTGGGTGTTGAATGTACAATGACAACGCTGCCATCAGCACAAGTCCCCAAAGAAATCCATACATGTCCTTTGATACTCACAATATCTCCCGGCTTCACCGCAATTTCAGAACTGCCATCCGGTACTGCAACTTTCTGTGTCCAATCACCGAATCCCATATCCGCAAGACGCTTTGCAAATCCTGTCGAACTTCCCACATAACCTTCCCCGCCGCTTTTATCATTCAACGTATTATAGACAACCCATCCCAAATAACCGGAGCAATCCAGTCCCGCAGAATAATATTCATTGAATCCGCCATAAGGATAAAAGCCTCCGTCCTTGGCCCGATATGTAAAGTCTTCATCCTGCTCAATAAAAAAACGTACCCAGTCCGGTGATATACCAATGGTTGTTGCCTGTATGGATGATCCATTATCCTGCCAATTCCATCCGCCGCCATAAATATAGAGTGTAGTTCCCACCGGTTCCAATGCCGTGGCGAGAAAATTTTTAAGAGTATGTTCGCCGGGCGTACCGGTAACCGGCGGCTCATATGCATTATTTTCCCCTTTCAAAAGTTCAACCGCTTCTGTTACAATATCGTTCTCCACTTTAATTCCAAAGGAATAACCTTCCTTCAAAACATTTTGAATGGGATAATCGTAATTACCCTCCTCATCCTTTGTCCCATTATCTATTGCCAGAATCTCTTCCTTTCCGTCAATCTCAAACCGATATCGGAAGTTATCTTTATTGTCCTTATTGACTTCCTCCGCACCGTAATGATTCACACCGAGATACACCGCCTCTGTCCTTCCCGCCTGTTCTATATTGACAAAA
>JALEIR010000073.1 GCA_022769665.1 Lachnospiraceae bacterium
AAAAAAGATTGCCAAGAATTAAACTATACCCTGAAACCAGCAAATGTGTTAAGTGCAAAAAAGCTGACCTACCTTCGATAATGATAAAACCAATTTATTTACTGGCGTGATAATGTTTCGTCTGATATAATGTACAATAAAAGAAAAAATATAGTTGCTAAAGACAGAAATTGTGGAGAATATGATAAATACAGTGTGAACGAAACATGGTTTGCTCAGTACGGGAGGAAAATAATGTCAGCAATCTGGGGAGCAATTGATTTTCTGGGCAAAGAAATCGATGAAGATATAAAATCAGTTTTAAAAAAAGCATATGGAGAATGTGTGATAGACCGTATTGAAGAGTTGAATGATACAGGTATATATATGGGGTGTGGCATTCAGTATTTTACTTCGGAAGCAGTGAGAGAAAAATTGCCTGTTGCGTTGGGGGATAAATACTTTACGGCAGATGTGATTTTGGATAACCGGCAAGAACTGTATTCGAAATTATGGGGAGAGAAGAGAGTGCTATCGGAAATTCCGGATGGTGAGCTCTTGTTTAAAATGTATCTGCAATATGGACAAAATTGTCTTGACAATTTACTTGGGGCCTATGCTTTTGCATATTATGACAGACAAAGGAATCGAGTTGATATTATTATAGATGCGGTAGGAGACCGATGTGTTTATTATGCGATTAAAAATCATATACTATATTTTTCTTCTTTAATGGAGCCACTTGTGAAGTTAACAGGTGCAGGTCTGAATGACAGGTGGATAACGGACTTTTTGGCTATGGATCATCTTTTCATGTCTAACGAAGCAGAAGAAACGCCATATGAGGGAATCTATAGGGTAGCGCCGGCTCAAAGAGTGACGATTCAGAATGGCAGGGTGGAAAAGGCACTGTATTGGGACCCGTTTGTAGATTTTCAAGAACTAAAATTAGAGGATGACCGGGCTTATGCGGATAGTTTCAGGAAAGTATTTGAAAGAGCAGTACGGGATGCCATGAGAAGTATGGGAAAAACCTCCATTTTATTGAGTGGTGGTTTGGATTCAAATGCTGTTGCAGCTGTTGCATCTAATATTTTGAAAGAACGTGGAGAGAATCTGTATTCATTTACATCTGTGCCTTTAAAAAACTACAAAACGAAGGATAATGGATATGATTTGGAGGATGAAACGCAGGCTGTTAAAAGAACAGCAGAGTTCTTGGGGAATATTGAGCCGACCTTTGTGGAATTGGAAGGCGTTGACCCTTGGACCGGGCGTAAACAAGAACTTCATATTATGGAAATGCCGTATAAGTCTGTTCAAAATATGTTATGGATACCTGAGTGTATGCGTCAGGCGTATTGCAAGGGGAGCAGATTAATGCTTTCCGGTTCTTTTGGAAATACGACAATTTCATATACAAATCTGGAAGTGTATATGAATGATTTGTATCATCAGAAAAAATGGAGGGCATTAAAGAAGGAATTACGGACATTTGCGGAGGTGGAAGGTTTTCCGGTAAGATATGCTTGGAAAAAGATAAAAAGTGCCCAAAAAGAAAGCAGTTATTTGAAGACAGATTGGGAGTCATTATATGGAAAATCTTTTGTGCGGCCGGCAATGATTCATGAGACAGGAGCAGACGAAAGAATGCTTTCTATGAATCGTAAGTTTGCGGAAGCTTCGTTATCTCATGATAACGCAAGGAGATTGATGATACAGGATGTAGCGCTCCGACAGATTGGAGAGGCAGCAACCAAGCATTCTCTGGCCACTGGAGTGATATTGCGGGATCCCACAAAAGATAAAAGAGTAATAGAATTTTGCCTGAGGCTGCCGGCGGACCAATTCTGTAAAGAGGGTGCTGAACGTAGGCTAGTAAGAGAATATATGAAGGACATTGTACCAGCACACATCCTTGAGGCTAAAACGAAAGGAAAACAAAGTGCAGACATGAATTTTCGTTTGTCATTATGCTGGGAGAAAATACGGAAAGAATGGATTGCATTATATCAGACCAATTTAGATAGTAAATATGTGGACAGTGCACTGGCTTGTAAACAGTTGGTGGAAAAAAATGATATAGAACAGTATACGACAAAGATGCTGGTACGCCATATTTATACGTTAATGATTTTGGAGCTCGAAAACAAAATAAACAAATGTCGGGATGAAGAAATAGAAAACCAGGAAAAGGGAGAAAATGTCTTCCCACTGATTTCCATTATCATTCCAGTATATAATGTTGCTGCATATCTGAAAAATTGTCTGGAATCTGTACTGAACCAGACATATAGGAACTTGGAAGTGATTCTGATTGACGATGGATCCACGGATGGTAGTGGAGAAATATGTGACAATGCAGCACTTCAGGATACCAGAGTTCGTGTGCTTCATCAGAAGAATGCAGGAGTGTCTAATGCGAGAAACAGAGGACTGAAATATGCAACCGGTGAGCTGGTCGGGTTTGTTGATGCTGACGATGTCATTGAGCCTGATATGTATGAAAAAATGACAATACTGCAAAGACAGTATCAGGCCCAGATTGTTTGTTGTGCATATAAGCAAGTGACGCAACATGGGAAGACTTATGATTTCGCGGATGGAGAAATCTGTGTTTTGCACGGAACAGAGATGTATGAAACCTATTTAACGAACAAGTATGGACGTGCAATCAGTCCGGCTGTATGGAATAAGCTGTTTACCCGAGATCTTATCGGAAGTTTGAGATTTGATTCTGTACAAAAGTATGAGGATCAGATTTTTGTTTTTCAGATTTTGCGTAAAGTAAAGAAGGCAGTCTATATCAACTGTTCCTTTTATCATTACTATAAACGAGATACAGGTCTATCCCTTAAACATTACGGATCAGATGAAGTAAGAGATTTTGTCTATGCTCAAACATTATTGTTAAGAGATATAGAAACAGATCCTAAAATACGACAGCAATACTATTTTGCCCGAGCGGGAGTTTTTTATTGCCTTTTACTGGACTGGTACTGTGGTAAAAAAAGGAGACAGCTGGACAAAGCCGGGAAAAAGCATTTATTACAAGCCATTAATGATATAAAACATGATGCTATGGTGGGAATTGAAAACAAAAAAGATATACCGAGAAGGGATAAACAACTGCTTAGACTGTCCTCTTATTCGGTTGTGGCTTATAGAGTGGCAGGAAAGGGATTAAATTGGGCAAGGAAAATAAAGAAATGTATCAATTATGTTAGAAATCGAGACAAAATTAAGTAATTAGGGTATATATAAAATATCAGTTATATAAGGAGGGAAAATACATGAAGAAAGAATGGAATACCCCTGTTGTTGAGGCTCTTGAATTAAGCCAGACAGCAAATGGTGCAGCACCTAACGACAATTTCGATGATACTTGGGTATCAATCGATGGCAAGTGGTATAGACCTGGTGACGGTGGAACGGAAGAGGAGAGCTAAGAGGAGAGAAAGGCTGAAACTGATAGTTACTGTATAGTTTCAGCCTTTTTAGCATATTTTGCAAAAGTGAGTGCAATTTATGCATTTGAATGTTAATAGAGTCTATGTTGAAAAACTCAGTCATTGTACTGAGTTTTCTCTATATGCATAAAATAGTAATAAGATAGCACAGGTTTTTATTGGTTATGGAAGATAATGTTTGCTCTTATAATAAATTAATGATATAATAAATTATATTATATATTGTGGAGGTAAATTGGGTGAGAGTTAAAATTATTAATAAGCCGCAGGTGAGTGACCTTGCTGGCGAAAAGGTTATGGTTGATTTTGAGACGGGGAAATACTTTTTGTTGAAGGGGACTGCAAATGACATATGGGATTTGTTACAGGATGGGGTAACGGAAGAGGAAATCATTGGTAAATTATTGGAACAATATGATGTTTCAGAAGAAATTTGCAGAAAAGAAGTAATTGAATTTCTAAAAAAAATGGAAGAATATCAGTTTATTGTGCTGGAAAGGTAGCTGAAAGGCCACCTTTCTGTTTTTTGACGAATTAAGAGGGGAATATGAGTTCTTTGTATGGATTTATTAGGTATAACAAAAGAAAGAAAATGACACTGGCCGTTTATGCACTTACGGCGTTTTACAGATTGATTATACTGATCGTTCCATCCAAATTTCAACAGAGATTTTGGGGGAAGAGCGGTGAAGAGTCTCAAATGAGTGAGTCGAAAAGCAATTATTATTATGCCAGAATCGTTTCAAGATATGTCAATGCCGTAGCAGACAGAACTCCGTGGGAAAGCAAATGCCTTGTCAGAGCTTTAACAGCAAGGAAGCTGCTAGTGCGAAAAAAAATATCTTGCACTTTATATTTAGGCGTTGGAAAGGATGAAAATGGGACAATGATTGCACATTCTTGGCTTCGTTGCGGTGAATATTATGTGACGGGTGGGAATGGTAAGGATTATGCCATGGTAGCAAAATTTGCTTCCTGATTATGTATAACGTTGACCTATATAGTCTGGCGGAAAGATAGTCGTGGAGTTCAGAAGGAGATTGTAATATGTACCAATACATATTATATGGCATGACAATATATACAGATATTGATTTTCCGCAGTTACTGCCGGGGAACACTGTTATGGAAAAAACAGTAACAGTGTCGGAGGGGGTAATTCCGGATTATATTTTGCAAGAAACTGAAAAAAAATATGAATTTGGGGAGAAAGTGAGTTGGCTGAGGAATACAACCTGCTATCTCTACATGGAGAGTGGGAATCATATTATATATAAAGCCTTGAAAGGTGCTGACCTAATGAAGCTGAGAAGCTACATTCTTGGCTGGGGTATGTCTATGTTGGCATTGCAACGCAGGGAATTGGCAATGCATTGTAGTGCTGTTGCTGATGATAGGGGAGCTATTCTGATATGCGGTGAAAGCGGATGCGGTAAATCGACAGTCACTACCGCCTTTTTGGAGAGAGGATATCGTCTCATGGCAGATGATATGGCCCTTGTGGAAAATATGACAGATGGAAAAACCATTGCGAAACCGGCTTTCCCATATCAGAAGTTATGTGAGGATGTTGCGATAAGTAGGGGATATGATTTGAAGCAGTTAATTCATATCAATGAGATAAAAGGGAAGTATCTGGTGCCCTATCAAGGAGATTTTCTGATAAATTCGGAAGTAATCAGAGGAATGATTATTCTTCGCAAGTCGTGTGATGATGATTTGAAAGTAAGAGAGCTGTTAGGTTTGGATCGATTTTATGCCTGTGTAAACAATCTGTTTCTTAGACATTTGCTTTGTGAAAAGAAATACGACCCAATTATTGGCAGTCAATGCTTGAAAATGGCATCAGCCGTTCCGATGGAGTTGATAGAAAGACCTGCGGAAAAAGATACATTGAATCAGGTGATTGAAGCTGCAATGGAATTCTCTAGCTGGATATCAGAGGGTGTATCTTAAGACAGATAGTTTCTTTCTAGGGTAGAATGATATTTGCGTTGATATTGCAGAAAAACGAGAATATCTGAATTTATGGATTGAGTGAGGATAGATTGGCGTGATAAATAAAATAAAAAGTCTGTGGAAAGATCGAGGAAATCAATCCAGATATGCTAAATGGCTGTTTTCCTATTCCCGGCCGTATGTGGGTCGGATTGCATTGATGATGCTCTTAAGCCTAATTAGTACGGTGGCATCTCTGGCAATGGTACAGATTTCCAAAATCATCATTGATAATGCATCCTTTGGAAACGGATTTGTCAGACTGCTTGTTGTCTATCTGGTACTGGTGCTGGGAATGCAGGCGTTGGGTGTTGTGTCGACACTGCTTTCTACAATGCTTACGGAGAAATTTTCCTTTGGAATCCGTAAGCAGATTTACGACAAAATTATTCAGTCTCACTGGATGGACGTCAAAAAGTATCATACCGGAGACCTGATGACAAGGCTGACCAGTGATGCCGGAAACATTGCCGACGGAATTATCGGCACAATCCCCAATATCATTTTGCTGATAGCAGAGCTGATAATGGTATTCTTTACCTTGTTCAGCTATTCGCCGATGCTGGCTTTTCTGGCACTTTTGGTGGCACCGGTGGCCGGAATCATGTCCTGGTGGCTTGGTAAGAAGCTTCGCGTATTGCAGACAAAGGTGCAGGAATCGGAGGCTTCCTATCGCTCTTTTCTTCAGGAGAGTCTGGCAAATCTTCTGATTGTCAAGGCATTTGCAAATGAAGAATACTCAGTTGACAAGCTGACACAATTGCGTGAAAACCGTTTTTACTGGGTGCTCCGCAGGACGAAGATGGGGTTGATTAGTTCCACGGCTATGTCGCTGACGTTTCAGATTGGTTATATCGCAGCTTTTTCCTACGGCGTGTTTCAGATAGCCAACGGATCCATTACCTATGGTACCATGTCGGTTTTTCTGGCACTGGTAAACAGGGTGCAATCCCCAATTCTCCAGCTGGCGCAGCAGATTCCGAGAGTGGTCATGATTCTGACCTCAGCGGGACGTGTGATGGAGTTACAGAATATTCCCAGAGAGGAGAAGCTGGAAAATCAGATTGCTCCCGAGAATATTGGAGTAAAGGTGGAAAATCTTTCCTTCGGATATACGGAAGAATCCGTACTGCAGGATACTTCATTGGATGTCAAGCCCGGAGAGTTTGTGGCGATTATCGGTGAATCCGGCATTGGAAAGACTACGCTGATCCGCCTGATGATGTCCTTTATGAGTAATTATCAGGGTAACATTACATATTACAATCAAAATGGCGAGACAGTACCGGCTAATGCGGGAACAAGAGAATTTGTGGCTTACGTGCCCCAGGGAAATACCCTGTTCAGCGGTACCATCCGGGAAAATATCCATATGGGGAATCTGAATGCCACGGATGAGGAAATGATAGAAGCTTTGAAGATGGCATCAGCCTATGATTTTGTGGCGGAATTGCCCAAGGGTATCGATACGGTGATTGGTGAGAGAGGGCACGGCTTGTCCGAAGGACAGGCACAGAGAATCGCAATTGCCAGAGCTTTTGTGCGAAAAGCCCCCTTCCTGATTTTGGACGAGGCGACTTCTTCCTTGGATGAAGCCACAGAACTATCGGTATTGCAGGGCCTGCAACGGCTGACGCCAAGGCCGACCTGCGTGATCATTACGCACAGAAGAAGTGTGTTAGCTTACTGTGACAGAGAGATTAGAATTGAAAACAAAAAGACAACGGAGAACTAATCCGTTGTCTTTTTGTTTTCGGAATTAACAGATACGCTGCGTGCTTTTTCTACAAGATTTTGCGCCATGGAACAATAAAATAAGCACATAAGGATATTGGTTTCGTGCCGTCGCTCTTCTTCGGAAGGCTTTCCTTGCTTCAGCCATGTATTTATTACATCAAAGTTTAGGTATTTTTCCCAATAGTCTCTATTCAATTTTTTTTGGATATCTTTTTTCCGTTGTGAGAATTCATCAAACCAGTTAGGATTACTTGCATAATTTTTTCTACTGTTGTCATCCTTGTACTTTATTGCGTAAAGAGAGGCTGGCATGATATCTTTAAAAGTCTCACGGAAAATATATCGGTTTTGTGAGCCATTCAAATATAGGTATCTTGGAATGGATACAGCAAAGTCAATTACTCTGTAATCTAAGTAAGGAACCAGATATCTGACACCGTTATAGGCTCCAATCAACGCTACATTGTCCAAGCGGTTACGACTTCCGCCCTCTTGGATGTACTCCACAGGTGAAAATGCAAAATGTAACAGTGGCATATCTTCTTTGCGAAATTTATTTGCAAAATCTGCGTTTAGCAATTCAGGAGCACCAAAGGGACCAAGAAAAGGCGAAAGAAATTGTTTCCTGTCTTTGGCAAGTGTTTTATAGCAAGCTTTCAGAGTCTTTACAATTCTTCTCTTTTTCCCTTGAGTACGCAACCATTCCTGCTGCAAAAAGTGGAAATATTCATGATGATAAAACAGTTCATATGCATTACAACGATGGCTGATACCTTCATCTCCTCCATGACCGGTAAAAACAATGTTTACTCCGTTTTCTGCCATGCATCCACCGGTTTCACAAAGGGTCAGGGCATTGATATAAGGAGGGAGTGCATACCGTAATGCGGGTGGCTCATCTTCGATTAAGTTAAAACCTAAATTTTGCATGTTCCTTGCAATATTGCTGTTAAGACCATAGTCAGATTGCATATGACTAAAGTGGCATGTAATGTTTTCTTGAGCACAGATATCGGCAATAACAAGCCTTTCGTCATCAGTGGCATAGGGCACTTCATCAGGATCTACAGACCAGGAATAATAAACGCAGTCTCTATTGTTCCTGTGAATCAGAATATCAATGACACCAGAATCCAAACCGCCGGACAATTCGGCTCCAACAAGTCCGGAAACTGCATTCAGTCTTTGGGTTATAGAGTCATAAGTCAGCTCTTTTAATTGCTCTTTATATTTATCAAAAGAGGAGAGTCGTATTTTTTTTTGACCAAGATGCCAATATGTAGTTATTTGAGCTGGTTTTTTCAAGTCAGATAAGAAAAAAGTTATGAATGAAGCGGGGTTTACACAGAATATATGTTGATATTCGGTGCCTGTTAAAGTATCCATATAGTATCCGCTTAAGGTGCGGAAAATCCAGTCTTCACTGATGGAAGTGTCGACGGCTTCTAAGGCTAAGAGTCCGCGAATATCTGTAGAATAAGCAACAAATTCTTTATTGTCATAATAATATAGGGGTCTCACTCCCATATGATCACGGAATAGTGTAAGGGTTTGAGTTTGAGTGTTATACATTGCTCCGCAGAAATCCCCGTTTACTTCTTTTAATGCATTAAACCCGAAGGTGTTGATATAGCATACGAGTAGTTCCTCGTCAGATAAATCGTTTTGGACTTGACATTTGCTGACGAGTTCCTCGCGATTATAAAGGAGTGCGTCTATGACAGAATAAATATAATCCTGCCGAATTACAGGAGTTTTTAGGCATGGATGTGTTGAAAAGTACTCATGACAGCACCCGATTGCCATATTACTTTCGCAATAACATTCTTCGTTTTGCCTCCCATAAGCGCGATTCCACATTGCCATTTTTGGAATGTCATTACCGATGGAAGCATTATTGGCAGTATAATTAATTAAACCGAAAATCCCACTCATATCAGCACACCTCGTCAATTTATTTTATAACGTAAAAAGAGCCTTTGTCAATTGATTTGACAAAGGCTAAAGAAAGACTCAAAAGATTATGACTCTTCTTCGGTTGAGGGTGTAGAAGGTTTTTCCCCATCTTTGTTGGAACCATCACCAAAAACAATATTAAAAGGTCCTTCAAAACCAAAGTTGATGACACCACCAGCGGTTTCGGTAATATTGAGTTCTGTTACATCAGGGGTATTCCATTTCTTCATATCATTATCCTCCATAGAATTTATTGTGTATTTTGCTTTTTTCAAGCTCATTATATACTTCTGCTTAACATAGTCAATAATTCTAACACAAATGATAGAAAGTTAATCGAGCAATAAGCATTTGTATTTTGGCTATTGCGCTCTTTGGAAGTTTTATTTTAAGATTTGCGTCTCATTGGTGAGTATGAGGCAATTCAACAACAGGGATAGTAATAGTAAAGCAGCATCCTTCTTCCTCTTTACTCTGGCAGGATACATTTCCTCCGTGCCTTTCAACAATCGCCTTTACAATGGACAGGCCGAGTCCGCTGCCTCCTGCGCTTCCGGGGGTGCGGGCAGAGGATACGGTGTAGGTACGGTTAAAAATGTTGGGCAGCGCTTCCTCCGGAATTCCCGGACCGTTATCGGAAACGGATATCTGAAGCAGGGAAGAGTCCGGGGAAAGGGCGGCGTTGAGCGTGATACGAGAATCAGCCGGTGTATACTTTGCGGCATTGGTAAACAGATTATCCAATACCCGCACAAATTTCTGGATATCTATTTTAATATGACAGTTTAAGCTTTCAGGAAGTTCCAGACGCATATCGTGGGTGTCATAGCGGCTGTCTGCCAGTGCGTCGTAAAAGTACTCTTCCAGAAACAATCCGACATCTACTGTTTCAAAATTCAGTTCCTTCGAGGTGTCCTCCACGCAGAACAGGTAGTACATATCCTGAATCAGGTCTTCCAGGGTTTTGGTCCGCCGGTCTATCAGGGCAATGGTGGATTTCATATCTTCCGGAGACAAAGCTTCCCCGTCCCTCAGATAATCCAGCGCACTGCGGATGGCCGTAATGGGGGCGCGCAGGTCGTGGGATATATTTGACAACATCTCTTCTCGTTCCTTCTGGACACGCAATAATTCCTGATTTACCCGGGTCAGCTCCACGGTAGCAGCTAACAGCTTCGCAGACAGGCTTTCGATTGTTTCACTTTCCAGCTTCGGAGTACTGAAGTGGTTTTTCTTTTCCATAGATTATGCCGCCTATTCCTCGATGTATTTATACATGAGGAATCGGTCACTCCATTCTTCTTTTTATTCAGAAAATTCTATTTTGCAATGAATTTATATCCTTTGGACCATACCGTTTCTATCATGTTTTCCAGTTCGAAATCGACAGCCATTTTCTTGCGCAGACGGCTGACATTCACCATGACGGAACGGCGGTCGGCCTCCTGATAGGAGCCGAAAAGTGCGGTTCCCAGCTCCTCAAAGGTCACCTCCTGATTCGGGTGGGTGGCGAGATAGAGGAGTACCTCGTATTCCCGGTTGGCAAGCATTAAGTCTTCATTTTTATAGAGGGCTTTATGCTCCAGCCTGTCAATGACCAGATTTCGGAAGGTAAGCCGGTTTGTTTCGGAGACCGGTGCGGAGGAACGACTGACTCTCCGAAGGATTACGTCAATCCGGGCTTTTAATTCCCTGAGGCTGTAGGGCTTTACAATATAGTCATCCGCACCGGTAAGCAGGCCGTTGATTTTATCGTCCTCGGAACTTTTGCCGGTTAAGAAAATAATTGGAGCTGCAGTAAAGGTTCGAAGCTTATTGCAGACCTGGTAGCCGTCCATCCCGGGCATCATGATATCAAGCAGTATGCAGTCCGGATTGTACTTTTTTGCCATGCTGACTCCCTTTGCGGAATCCGGGGAAATATATACCGTAAACCCTTCGGCAGTCAGATATTTTTTGTTGATTTCCAATACCTCATTGTCATCGTCAATCAGAAGTAATGTAGCCATGGGAACCTCCTGTTGGAAATATAAATATAGTTTATCACAAAACAGGAAAAGATACCATTATAGAATGATGTTTTTTGTTTGCGTTTCGCTTGTTTTTGGTATATAATAAATTAACTTAGGTTGTGCAGAGGGGGAAGGTTTGTGAATCGTTCAAATGCAGGGGCTAATACAAATATACTGCAAATCGTGCTTGACGTTATCATCATGGTAGTTGCCTATCTGATCGATTTGCTTTGCTTCGGAAGCAATCTGGAAGCGGATACACTGATGGGTTATACCATTTTGTGCGGTGTGTTTGCACTGATTTTTATTCTTTCCAACAAAGAAGAATATCTGTACAATGTCACGCTGTTTTATTATATGGACCGCATTCACAGAAAGCTGACAAAGTCATTTCTGATAGCCATGATTGCAACCGCGGCGGTGATGAACTATGTAGTGGGGTTTGAAAAGGGCAGAAAGTTTTATTTTCTGTATTTAATTTTTTCTTATGCATTAATCTGTATCAAGATGTTTCTCTATAAGCCGTTGATGTCTTACATCCAGAAAGACCATGTTCCCAGAACGGTGTTCGTGGGCAAGGTGGGGGCTTTCAATAAATTTCGCTATTTTATGGAAAAAACCAGTATCCGGATTGAACTGGTAGGCTATATTGCCGCCACAAGGCAGGAGATGGAGGAGGATTCCAACCATCAATATATCGGATGTCTGGAAGATTTGGACACGTTAATCAGAACCTATAATATCGATCAGCTGTATATTATACAGAAGCACAGTGAAGAACTTCCGTTTACGCAGAAGTATGTGGATTTGTGTATTGAAATGGGTGTGACGGTCAGACTGATAGTTGACTTTTATAAAAGAAGACGTGCGAACAGTTACGTGAGTACAGTGGGTACATATCCGGTTATCACTTATCATACGATTACGCTGAATACCTATGAACAGATGGTGAAGAGGGCAGTGGACTTGGTGGGCGGAATTGTCGGCTGCATTTTAGCCTCGCCAATCATGCTGGTGACGGCAATCGCAATCAAGCTGGACTCGCCCGGACCGGTCATTTTCAAACAGGTCAGAGTGGGGCAGAACGGGCGGCATTTTAAGATATACAAATTCCGAAGCATGTATGTAGATGCGGAGGAACGCAAGAAAGAATTGATGGCGCAGAACGAGATAGCCGGTGGGGTTATGTTTAAGATGAAAGATGATCCCCGCATTACAAGGGTCGGAAAGGTAATTCGTAAGTTCAGTATCGATGAATTGCCGCAATTCTTTAATGTGGTTCAGGGCACCATGAGCCTGGTCGGGACCAGACCGCCGACTATTGATGAGGTTGAAAAATATCAGCGCAATCAGTGGCGAAGAATCAGCATCAAACCGGGGCTTACCGGCATGTGGCAGGTCAGCGGCAGAAGCAATGTCCAGAGCTTTGAAGAGATTGTGGAGATGGATTTGAATTACATAGATAACTGGTCACTTACATTGGATATCAAGATAATACTGAAGACAGTTTTGGTATTGTTGAAACATAATGATGCCTGCTGATGGTTAGAATAACAGAATAGACAGGAAAAGAGAGTTGGGAGAAATTATTGTATGAAAATATTTGTGACGGGAGTGAACGGGCAGCTCGGACATGATGTGATGAATGAGATGGCAAAACGCGGATTGACGGGAACCGGTTCTGATATAACGGAGCAATACGGCGGAGTACAGGATGATTCTGCTGTCTGCACCATGCCGTATGTAAAATTGGATATCACAGATGCTGATGCAGTGGCACAGACAATTGAGAAGATTCAGCCGGATGCTGTGATTCACTGTGCGGCATGGACGGCTGTGGATATGGCAGAGGATGATGACAAAATTGAAAAGGTGCGGGCTGTCAATGCGGGCGGAACAAAGAACATCGCGGAAGCCTGTAAAAAACTCGGCATCAAAATGATGTACATCAGTACCGATTATGTGTTTGACGGACAGGGAATAAAGCCCTGGGAGCCGGATTGCAGGGATTATCAGCCGATGAACGTGTATGGGCAGACAAAGCTGGAAGGCGAACTTGCGGTCAGCAGCCTGCTGGAAAAATATTTTATTGTCAGAATTGCATGGGTATTTGGATTAAACGGCAAGAATTTTGTCAAGACTATGATTCAGGTCGGGAAGACGCATGATACAGTGCGTGTTGTGAATGACCAGATAGGTACACCGACCTATACCTTTGACCTGGCAAGGCTTCTGGTTGACATGATTCAAACGGATAAGTACGGGTATTATCATGCAACAAATGAAGGCGGCTATATTTCCTGGTATGATTTTGCCTGTGAGATTTTTGAAAAAGCAGGAATGCAGACAAAGGTGTTGCCGGTAACGACGGAGGAGTACGGCTTATCTAAGGCGGCACGTCCTTTTAACAGCCGACTGGAAAAGAAAAAGCTGGTTGAAGCGGGATTTCAGCCTCTTCCTACCTGGCAGGATGCACTTGAGAGATACATTGCAGCATTGAAAAAAGAAAAGTTTCTGTAAAAAATTGAAAAAAATGTGAACCTTTTCCTACAGTACTAAAGTCCTATATATTAGAACAACAGAAATACATGAGACAAATGTTAAGCAGACTTTAGAAAGGAAAGGGATTCAAAATGAGAAGTGATAACAGCAACTTGATTCCGGGATGGATTATTGGTTTTGGTATTTTTGTATTGGGCGCTTTATTTGAGCCGCTTCTGATGATTCTTGGAGCAATGATTGTGATTTCGGGTGGAGTTGCGAAAATAGTGGAAAGCCGTCAGGTGAAATACCAGGAAATGAAATCGGAGCAGCATCAGGAAAGAGATATGGTATTAGGAGAGAAGACGGCATAGAATGTTTTATGAACTTGTAAAGGAGAGATTGCAGATGAAAGAGTGGAAGAAACCTGAAATCAATTAATTGGATATTATGGCGACAGCGCATGGTAATGGTAATGGAAATGGACATGGATATGATAATGGACCCGGCAAGGGGCCTGGCAACGGAAACGGTTATGGGCATAATAAGCCTGTTGGCGATGTTACCCCCCCGATGATATCGGGGGATGTAATTGAAGATGGGTTAAGCTAAGCCAGCCACGGTCATGGCTATTTCTACGGACTGTAGAATTGAACTGATTAAATAAAGTCTATTGATGAAATTCAATAAAAAAGTGATTGACAATGCATCCGGCAACGGCTATACTAATATAGCATGCGCGCGGATGCTTTCTTTTTCGTGTGCAATGTGCCGAATAAGGCGAAAAAATCAAATTTCAGAAAGAGGTGAAACAGAATGC
>JALEIR010000012.1 GCA_022769665.1 Lachnospiraceae bacterium
AACAGGAAGCAAAAGCGCAAATCCTACGCCGAATACAACCTCACGAATCATGGACAGTGCAGTAGATTCCGCAGCCTTTCCCATGGCCTGGAGGAAAATAAAGCAGGCTTTGTTGATACAAGCAAGAATAATCATACAAAGATATGTACGGAATGCTTTGATTGCAAACTCCGTATAATAAGTACTCTCATTTGCCGCGCCGAAGATAGAAATGAGCTGACCGGGGAAGATTTCAACCAGAATGAAAGCAATGGCACCTACGGTTGCCTCCGCGATTAACAGCTTGGTAAACAGTTCCCTGACACGTGATTTAAACCCTGCACCCATGTTGAAGCCGACAATCGGAATACAGCCGGCTGCCATACCTACAACTATGGAAATGACAATCTGGAAGAATTTCATGACAATGCCCACAACTGCCATGGGAATTTGTGCATATTGTTCCTGACCGAAAACAGCATCCATTGCTCCGTATTTGCGTAGCATATTGTTAATGGCTGCCATAGCGGCAACCAAACTAATCTGAGACAAAAAGCTGGTAACGCCCAGACCAAGCGTTTTGCCGCAGACAGTCCCGTTTAACCGAAAATCCTCTTTGGAAGGCTTGATGACTTTCATGCGGAGGAGATACAGGACAGCAAGAATCGCAGTGACGACCTGACCAAGTACGGTTGCCACAGCGGCCCCCATCATTCCCCATTTGAAAACGAAAATAAAAACAGGGTCAAGAATAATATTGATGACAGCTCCGGCGAGCGTGGAAGCCATCGCAAATTTGGGGTTTCCGTCTGCACGAATGACGGGATTCATTGCCTGTCCGAACATATAGAAAGGAATACCCAGAGAAATATAGAAGAAGTATTCCTTGGAATGCCGGAAGGTTTCGGTATTGACTGTTCCGCCAAACATGGCAATGATTCCATCTGCAAAAACCAGGTAGATTACGGTTAATACAATACTGCTGACGAGAATCATGATGACAGAGTTACCGACACTTTTTTTCGCGTTCTGCGGCTCTTTTTTGCCTAAGCTGATGCTGACAAAAGCGCAGCAGCCGTCGCCAATCATTACAGCGATAGCAAGAGCCACTACGGTTAGAGGGAAGACTACTGTGTTGGCTGCGTTTCCGTAGGAGCCGAGATAGGAGGCATTGGCAATAAAAATCTGGTCAACGATATTATAAAGTGCACCTACCAGAAGTGAAATGATACAGGGAATGGCATATTGCTTCATCAGTTTCCCAATGCGTTCTGTTCCCAAAAATTGATTTGAATGTTCCATTGAATTTACCTTTTCTTTCTAAAAAATAAAACGAGCAACATTTATGCAACCGGAATTACGCATAAATGCTACTCGTTGTAAAAAGATTATATCATGCCTGCAAAAATAATTTCAAAGGGCTTTTTCGACAAACATTTTGCTGTTTGAGGCGAGAAAATCGTTCTTTTTAATTAGGGACGTTCCTTTTGTCATGTACATCGCCCATTGGTTCGATTATTGCTGAAAAAGCAATACTATTCGAGCCAATGGGCGATCTGCATGGCAGAAGAAACGTCCCTGATATGCAAAAGACGGTGTTGCAAATTTAGATATTGACTAAAATGCTGCTTTGGAGGATTATTATTAGCGACAGGAGACAGGAGCAATAAGCCATGACCGGACTGAATAAGTAAAGATTTACGGTTTGAACACAAATGGGGAGGAACAAGGTATGATTTTCACAGCCAAAATTGAACAGACAAAAGAATATCCAAAGCGGATGAAGTACGTTGCGGAGACAGATTCCTTTGTGGAAAAGGAAAGCTACAGTCTGCCATATGCGAGAAAGGTTTATCAGCCCTACGGCTGGATTAAGGAATCCGGGACACCGCCCAACCCTCATTGGGATATCATTATCATGACGGATAAGCATTACGAGCTGGGCGATGAAGAAAAGGTAAAAATTATCGGCGTTTTCTGCCGTAACGACGGAGACCATAAATTTGTGGGCGTACTGACGGACAGAGAGATTAACGACTTTTCAGAGCTTACCGAAGAGGAAAAGGAAGATATGCACAGACTTTACCCTAAGGCAAGTGAGGGAGAAGGATGGTTCGGCCGTGAAAAGGCGGAAGAGCTGATAAAGGAAAAGACATATTTAAGGAGACAGTAAAAAGTGAAAGCGGTACACAGAAAAAGCAGTAAAATAGTCTGTTTTCTATTGGCTATATTTGTGCTTACAGCAGGAATCCGGTTCGAAAATAACCATGCGGATTCTTCCTTTGCGTACCCGTCAGAGCGGGAAACTTCCCGTATATTGCTGTGCCATGGTGTGATTGATGAGGGAAAAGCATGTACTGCGGAAATGCTGGAAAACCACAACAACACGGGCTTGCAGCGAACCGCGTGCAGATATATCAATCCCAAAAGAGAGGTAAGGCTGCTGTTTTGCTTTTTGTGTGAGGCTTCTGATTGTATCTCGAGGCAAAAATTCTATGCCAAATCAGAGATAACACAATTCTTTTATCCAAAGGCCAATGAGCTTGTCACAACCTATATCCACAAATCGGACGGAAAAAAACAAATCTGAATAACTCTCTGATGACGCCTATGTAAGTCATAGGCTTGTTTGTGTGCGCAAAAAAGTAACAGTTTTGCAGGAGTGGAGGAGTTTATGAGGAAAACAAAAATAATATGTACCATTGGTCCGGCATGTGAGAATGACGATACACTGCGTGAGATGTGTCATGCGGGAATGAATGTGGCGAGACTGAACTTTTCACATGGTACTCACGAGGAGCATCAAAAGAAGATTGACTTGATAAAGAAGATCAGGAAAGAATTGAATCTGCCCATAGCGATTATGCTGGATACGAAGGGTCCCGAGTACCGGATTAAGACCTTTGAGGACGGGAAAATCTTGCTGAAGGACGGCGACAGCTTTACCTTTACAACGGAGGATGTCATCGGCAATCAGGAAAGAGTAGCGGTAAATTATTCGAGACTGATGGAAAACCTGAAAGTGGGAGATACCATTTTGGTGAACAACGGTCTGGTAATTTTTAAAGTCAGGGAACTGGATGATAAAAATGCAAGGTGCGAAGTGGTGACAGGCGGTGAGCTGTCCAACCGAAAGAGTATGAACTTTCCGGGCAGGGTGATGAAGCATGACTTTTTAAGTAGCCAGGATAAGGAGGATTTAATGTTTGGTATTAAAAATGAGGTGGACTTTGTGGCAGCCTCCTTTGTATCCAACAAGCAGGACATACAGGATATGCGTCTTTTCCTGGACAAAAACGGCGGAAAGGATATTGATATTATTGCCAAAATCGAGAATCGTTCCGGCGTGGAGAACATTGAGGAAATCTGCGAAATTGCAGATGGAATTATGATTGCCAGAGGCGATTTGGGGGTAGAGATACCGGCTATGGAGGTTCCTTCCGTACAGAAGTACCTTATCAGCAAATGCCGGCTTTTGGGAAAACGAGTGATTACTGCCACGGAGATGCTGGAGTCTATGATACACAATCCGAGACCTACAAGAGCGGAGGTATCGGATGTGGCAAACGCGGTATATGACGGTACCTCAGCGGTGATGCTTTCGGGGGAGACCGCAAGCGGCAAATATCCTGTCATGGCAGTGAAAAATATGGCGGAAACAGTGGAGTTTACAGAGAAAAACATTAATTATGCCAAGAGATTCAAGACAACGGAATTTACAATCAAGAGTAATCTGGATGCGGTTTCCCATTCTACCTGTGCCATGGCAATTGATGTGAAGGCAAAGTACATTATTGTGAATTCTCTTACCGGACACACGGCAAGAATGGTCAGCCGCTTCAGATGTCCCGTAGATATCATCGGTATGACAACTTCCGAGAGAGGCTGGAGAAAGCTGAACATGAGCTGGGGAGTAACCCCGGTGCTGTGTGAAAAGTATGATTCCATGGAGGAAATGTTTGAAAACGATTTGAAACATGCAAAGGAGGTCTTTCATCTGTCTAAGGGAGATAATGTAGTGCTCACCGGAGGAATCATGGACGGAAACACCGGAAACACCAACATGATTAAAGTGGAAAGTATTTAAGCATTCAGGGACTGCCCCGTTGTTGATAAAGTTTTGAGGATGTGGTAACATACTCTTTATATCAAATTCGGAAACCATTGACTGTTGACGGAGGAGCAATCTGGTATGTCACAAATTACGAAAAAAGCACTGGAACAATCCCTCAAAAATCTTCTTTTGAAAAAACCGCTTAACAAAATTACAATCAACGATATCACAGAGGATTGCGGAATCAACCGGATGACCTTTTATTATCACTTTAGAGATATTTATGACCTTGTGGAATGGGCATGTCTGGAAGATGCAAGCAAGGCATTGGAAGAAAAGAAAACCCATGACACCTGGCAGGAAGGTCTGATTCAGATTTTCTATGCTGTGCGTGAAAACAAACCTTTCATAATAAATGTTTACCGCTGTGTACACCGGGAGCAGGTAGAGAGATATTTAAAGCCGCTTACGGATAATCTGCTCATGGGTGTGGTTGAGGAGGAATCTGCCGGCATGACCGTTCGGGAAGAGGACAAGGCTTTTATTGCCAAGGTGTATTCCTACATTTTTGTAGGATTGATGTTGGATTGGATTAAAGATGATATGAAGGAAGAACCGGAGCAGCTGGTAGGAAGACTTGCGCTGGTAATTCAGGGGACATTTGCCAATGCTCTGGAAAGATTTCGAATCGATAAAACCTTATCAAAAACAAAAGATTGATAAAAATTCTTATAGATTTCGGCTCGTGATAAGTTCTTTATCACGGGCCGTTTTCTGTTTATGGTAAATCTGTCGGGGAACAATATAATGAAGACATAAACAAAAGTCAGGAGGTAATCATTATGTATTATTCAGCAGGAACTTATGAATCTTTTGCACATCCCGAGAAGCCCAAGGATGTGGATAAAAAATCCGCATACATCATCGGTACCGGATTGGCAGGTCTCACCGCGGCATTTTATCTGGTTCGTGACGGTCAAATGAAGGGAGAACACATCCATATTCTGGAAAAGCTGGAACTTGCCGGCGGAAGCTGTGACGGATTTAAGGATGTGACAAAGGGCTTTTATATGCGCGGCGGCAGAGAGATGGATAACCATTTTGAAGTAATGTGGGATACCTTCAGAGATGTTCCCTCCCTTGAGAATCCCGAAGTCTCTGTTCTGGACGAGTACTACTGGCTCAATAAGCATGACCCCAACTATTCTCTGTGCAGAGCAACCGTAAACTGCGGTCAGGATGCTCATACCGACAAAAAATTTGAGTTGGATAAAGAATCTGCAATGGCGCTGTCCAAGCTGTTTATCACTCCGGAAAAAGACCTGGAGGGCAAAAAGATTTCCGAAGTTTTGCCGGATTCTTTCTGGTCTACAAACTTTTGGCTTTACTGGCAGACAATGTTTGCTTTTCAGCGCTGGTCCAGTGCATTGGAAATGAAGCGTTATCTTTGCCGATATGTGCATCATATTGACGGTTTACCGGATTTCAGCGCATTGCGTTTTACAAAATACAATCAATATGAAAGTATGATCATGCCTCTGGTAAAATATCTGGAGTCCCACGGTGTAAAGATTGAGTTCGGTATGGATGTAAAGAATGTAATTATAGAAACCATCGGGGAGAAAAAGGTGGCAAAGCAGATTGTCTATATAAAGGATGGCGCAGAGCAGACCATCGACCTGATGGAGGATGATCTGGTATTTATCACCAACGGCTGTTGTACCGATACTTCCTGCTATGGGGATCAGACACATGCGCCCAATCTTTCCGCAGTGAAAAACGGCGCGGGCGAATCCTGGGATTTGTGGAAAAACATTGCAAAACAGGCAAAGCACGGAGAATTCGGCAACCCGGACAATTTCTGTAATGACTTTGAGGCTACAAACTGGATGAGTGCTACCGTGGCAACCTCCAATGAAGAGATTATACAACATATTATCAATGTTTGTAAGAGAGATCCAAGGGAAGGAAAGGTGACGACCGGTGGTATTGTTACCGTAAAGGACAGCACCGATAACTGGTATCTTTCCTGGACGATTAACCGCCAGCCTCAGTTCAAGGCTCAGGACAAGGATACGGTTCTGATTTGGGTTTATGCCCTGAGTACCAATAAAGAGGGTAATTATGTAAAGAAGGCGATGCGCAACTGTACCGGTGAGGAGGTTTGCCGGGAGTGGCTGTACCATATCGGTATTCCCACCTCTGAAATTGATGAACTTGCCAAAAATGCCTGCAACACGACTACCTGCTTTATGCCGTTTATCAATGCCTTTTTCCAGCCCAGACAGAACGAAGACCGTCCCCGCGTAGTACCGGAGGGTGCCGTAAACTTTGCATTTATCGGTCAGTTTGCAGAGACTCCCAGAGATACGATTTTTACAACAGAGTATTCTATGCGTACCGGTATGGAATCCGTTTATACTTTGTTAAATGTGGACCGCGGCGTTCCCGAGGTTTGGGGCAGCCAGTATGATGTACGTGAGTTGCTTCGCGCCTGCTACTATGCAATCGATAAGAAACCGATTACGGATATCAAACTTTCCTTTAAGGAAAAAGAGCTTCTAAAAGTTGTGATGAAAAAAGTGAAAGGCACGGATATTGAGCTTCTTTTAAAAGAAAGCGGTCTGATTCGGTAAATACAGTAAATGACACAGGCGGCAGAGGGAGAAATCCTTCTGCCGTTGTTTGTTGTAAGTTTTTATAAACTAAGATAAAATGGAATACAAGGGCAGACTTGAGCCAAAGGGCGATGTGCGTGGCAAAAGAAACGTCCCTAAAGGAGGATGGCACAATGAAAATCCTGCATTTGGGAGATTTACATTTGGGTAAATCAGTAAATGATTTCAGTATGATTGAAGATCAGAAATATATATTGGAGCAGATTTTGAAAATTGTGGAAGCGCAGCAGATAGATGTTGTGCTGATTGCCGGGGATGTCTACGATAAATCCGTACCCAGCGAAGAGGCAGTAAGACTGCTTGACTTTTTTCTGTGTAAACTTTCCGAAACAGGTGCGGAAACCTTTCTAATCAGCGGAAACCATGACTCGGACGAAAGGCTGAGCTTCGGCAGCAGTCTGTTTGAAGCGAACCGGCTCTATATTTCGGCGAAATATGAGGGAGAACTGTATAAGAGGGAGTGCAGGGATGAGTTCGGAAAGATTAATATTTATTTACTTCCCTTTGTGAAAGCCTCCCAAGTAAAACATTTTTTCCCCGAGGAAAAGATTGAGTCCTACGAGGATGCGGTGCGGGTGGTGCTGTCCCATGCTCATGTGAATCCGACGGAGCGGAATATTTTGGCAGCACATCAGTTTGTGGCGGGAACAGGCGGAAATCCTACCCTTGCCGGTTCAGAGGGAGCGGCGGTACAAAGTGTTGGTACTGTGGAGAAAATCGGTGCAGACTGTTTTGATGATTTTGATTATGTTGCTCTGGGACATATTCATTCGCCGCAACAGGTGGGCAGGGAGACAGTCAGGTATTCCGGTTCTCCGCTGAAATATTCCCTGAGCGAGGTAAACAATGATAAATCAGTGCCTGTGATTACCCTTGGAGAAAAAGGGGATGTATCCGTAGAGTTAGTCGGGTTGAAGCCATTGCGCGATATGAGACATCTGAAGGGGAAAATGGAACAGCTTCTGGATAAAAAGAACATAACCTCACCGGAGGACTATATTTACGTTACCCTGACGGATGAGGAAATCGTTAATGATGCCATGAGTATCTTTCAACAGTACTACAAAAATACCATGAAAATCGTGTATGACAATTCTCATACCGGGGAAGCAGAGTATACGGACATTACCGAAATGATGGGAGAAAAGACCTTTCCGCAGCTGATTTCCGATTTTTACAGGCTGATGTACGGTTGTGAAATCAGTGAGGAAGAATTACAGGTTATGAAAGAAGTTGCAAGAGAGGCAGGTGTGACAGATGAAACCGACTAAGCTGATTATCAGTGCGTTCGGACCCTATGCGGACCTAATGCCGGAGATAGATTTCGAACAGTTTGAAAGCAGTGGGCTCTTTTTGATTGCCGGAGATACGGGAGCCGGGAAGACCACGATTTTTGATGCTGTCTGCTTTGCCTTATACGGGGAGACCAGCGGCACATACAGAGACACCAAGAATCTGCGCAGTGAATATGCGAAGCCCTCTGTGCAAAGCTTTGTGGATTTTTATTTCTCTCATCAGGGGAAGCAATATCATGTGTACCGCCAGCCTTCCTATGACAGGCAGAAGCAGCGGGGAGAGGGTGTTATTACCGAAAAGGAAAAGGCAGTGTTTTACTGTCAGGGAGAAAAGCCTGTTGAAGGAACCGCAGCAGTGGACACTGCTGTCAGGGAGCTTCTGGGAATTGATTTTAGGCAGTTTAAGCAGATTGCCATGATTGCCCAGGGCGAATTCTGGGATTTGCTGAATGCATCCACAGAGGACCGGACAAAGATACTAAGAACCATATTTATGACCTCCTGTTACCAGAATATGGGCTATAAGCTAAAGGACAGAAAAAATAAGAGCTTTGCGGGAAGAAAAGAGACGGAAGACAGCATTGTTCAATATTTTCGTGATGCGGAGGCGCCTTCGGGGAGCGAATCCGAGGAGGAGCTGACGGCCATGCAGGAGAGGGCCGGAAAGAGCGGAAGCGCCTGGAATATCGATGAGATGCTTCAGATGCTTTCTCATATTATTTCGGAGGATGAAGATTCTTTAAAAGAAACGGAAGAGAAGTTTGGAAGGGAAAGCGAGGTTTTGGAGGAGAAAAAGGTCGGTTTGAACAGTGCCCACACCAATAATGAGTTTCTTCGCCGACTGGAAAAGTTTACAGAAGAGAAAGAGAAGCTGGAAGGACAGAGAGAAGAAATAACGAAGCTGGAAGAATTGGTAAACCGGCAAAAAGCGGCTGTCCGGGGAGTGAAACCGGCTTTTGATTTGTGGAAAAAGGAAGAGGATGGGGTAG
Organism: Lachnospiraceae bacterium; assembly: GCA_022769665.1. Lineage (GTDB taxonomy): Bacteria > Bacillota > Clostridia > Lachnospirales > Lachnospiraceae > Acetatifactor. The sequence goes on from JALEIR010000012.1 coordinate 8,996, forward strand.
CGGAAACCCGCGAAAAAATAGAAAAAAGAGAAGAAGAGTCGAAGGATGCGGCGGAAAGAATTGCTTTGACAGAAGAAATTCTGAACAAGGCATTGGAGGAGAAACCGAGAGCGGAGCAGTTGAACAAAAAGGCGGAAAAGCTGGGAGAAGATCTGGAAAAATATGAAGAGAGAGATGCATTGGCCCATGCTGTTCGTACCCTGGAGAAGGAGTCAGACTTCCTGAAGGATGAGGAACAGACGCTGAGTGAAGAAGAGAAATCCCTGAAAGAGAAAATCGGGAAACTTGACAGTGTTGTCAGTAAATTGAAGGATTGTAAAGAAAGCCTGGTAAAGGTACAAGGGAAGGGAAAAGAACTGGTTTCTCTAAGTTCTGATTTGACAGATATTCTGGAGAATTCGGTTCCGAGATACAGAGCGGCAAAAGAAGACTTGAAGGACAAGCAGGAGAAATATAGTCTGGCGCAGGAGAGATATTGTGAGATCGAGGAGAAGCGCAGACATTGTGAAAAAGTTCTGGATAACTGTCGCGCCGGAATTTTGGCCAGGGAGCTGGAGGAGGGACAGGAATGCCCCGTCTGTGGTTCCACCCATCATCCAAGGCTTGCCCTATTGCCCCCGGAAAATGTCACGGAAGAGGAGCTGAAGGTCCTGCAGGAAGCGGAGGAGTTCGCCAAGAAGGAGAAGGACGATGCTCTTTTGGCAGCGGAGAAAGCCAGGACAGCATTGGATGCCGGGGAAGAGCAGCTTCGACTTCGCATCGAAAACTGCATGAACCATGAATTGTCGGTGGTAAAGGCAGAGGAATGTGCTTCCCCAGAGGAACTATTTGAACTTGCTTTGCGGGAATCAGAAGATGTAAAAAATCACATAGAGGCCAACGCAGAGCAGGAAAGCCGGTTGGAGCGGGATTGCACTATTTATGACACTGCTGTCACTGACTTGGAAAAGGCCAGGGGAGAGGAAACGGACATCCTTACCCGGAAAAAAGAGGAATTTGGTTTCAGGAAAGAGAAAAATCAAAATTCTCTGACAGAGAAGAGGACAGCTCTTAAAGGATATGCAAAGTTGGAATTTGAAAATTTCGATACAGCAAAAGCGGAGAAGGAAAAAGCCGAGATTGCGGCACAGGAAATTTTGGAGAAAATAGAAGAAAGCCGGAAGGCAAAGCAAGATGCAGAAAGTGTGAAAACAAGGATAGATGCGACGCTGAACACCTTGAAGGAGACT
>JALEIR010000089.1 GCA_022769665.1 Lachnospiraceae bacterium
CCCTGAATTTTCCCTTTGTCCGAGTACTGCCAGATTTTGTAATCATAGGGATAAAACATCTGATCACTGTAGGAGGCATACCACTTGTCGTAATCCTCCAATTCAGCAATATTGATCAACAGCGCTCCCATTTCCGTATTATGGTAAATCATGGGCCGATATCCGGCATCTGCAATGGTCTGACAAAATAATTTTGTCAGCTGTGTCCTCTCCTCTACGGATATGGCATTCATACGCCCCTGGGCGCTGGTTTTTTCCACATCATATACAACAGGACATTCTATTTTATAAGGAGCAATTTGTTCCAACACCAGATTTGCCTCCTCCAGCAGTTCCGCCTCATTGATGGCCTGGCTGAAGAAATAGACACCGACCTTGATGCCTGCTGCCGTAGCACCTTTTATATTGTTCTCAAACTTCTCATCAACCACCAGCCTGCCCTCACTGCCGTAGCCGCGGTAACCCACCCTGATAATGGCAAATTCCACACCGTCCTGAGCCACCAGATTCCAATCGATATTTCCCTGATGACTTGACACATCAATTCCTTTATGGGATGTAACCTGTCCGTCCGTCAGATATTGAAATTCTCCGTTCTCCAATATATTCAGGTTGGTGACCTCGTAGTTATTCAGCTTTAATTCCCTGTTAATCGGTACAAAATGAAACTTTCCACCGCTGACTACTACAATATCATCAGGATAATAAGGCCGCAGTGTTTCCACCGTTGTCGTCCCCTCGGAAAGAGATGTCCTGATACCTTCCAATACTTTGTCTGCCCTCTCGTTCTGCGCTGCAGATACTGCTTCGGCAATCTTTTCATCCAGCTCCTCCTGGGAATAAACCACTGCGTCAGAGACGGCATCCACCGCATCCCCTTCCACATCATCAGCCATGGCAGGAATATCTTCCTGCTCCCGATTCATGTGTTTGTCAATCAGTGTCAGTCCACCGTACATTACCGCCACCAGCAGTACCAGGCACCCCAACATGGCAAATATTACCTTTACTGTAGAACGATTTCTTCTTTTTTTTCTGGCTGCTGCCTTCATCTTTTCCTCTCTGTCGTCATATGTATTCATCTTCTTCTCCCATTTCGTATCTTGTTAATATGTATATGTTTTTCCTGCCAATTGTAACGCTTCACCGGCACAGTATGGACATACTCGTGCCCGCACGTTGTGATAAAACAATTCTGTTATCTCTATCTTAATCGAAAATGGAAGATAGGGAAAGCGGTAAATATTACTTTTTATAAATTATTAAGCAATCAGGCTCCCGCCCGTTCCCTGAGTCGGAGCAAAATTTTCTTTTCCATCCTACTGACCTGCACCTGACTGATACCTAAAAGCCCCGCTATCTCCATCTGCGTTTTGTTCTGAAAATAGCGCATGGAAATTAATTCCCTCTCCGTCGGTTCCAGTGTATCCAGCAACTGTTTTAACAACATATGGTTCAGAAGCTTCTCCTTCTCTGCATCTTCACACCCGAAGACTCCTGCCATACTGCAGCCGACGCTGCCGCTTGCTCCCCGAACCACCTTGTCCACCAGATAAACCTCGCTGCCGTCATCCTGATAAACTGCGCTGTAAATGGATTCCACCTCAACAGATGCCTCCATTGCCACCACAACATCCTCCGCAGACAGTCCCGTAGCTTTGGAAATCTCCTGCAAAGTAGGTTCACGTCCTTCCTCTCCCTGCAGCTTTTGTCTCGCCAGCTTAACCTTCATCCCGTTTTCCTTGATGGTTCTGGATACCTTCACCAGCCCGTCATCCCGCAAGAAGCGTTTGATTTCCCCTGTTATCATGGGAACTGCATAAGTGGAAAACTGAAGACCCAGCTTCAAATCAAACTTGTCAATGGCCTTCATCAGTCCAATTGTTCCTATCTGGAACAAATCCTCCGGATCATGCCCTCTTCCCACAAAGCGTCTCACAATGTGATGTACTAAACCTAAGTTTTTTTCAATCAGTACTTCTCTTGCATCCTTTTCTCCTGCCTGTGACCTTGCAATCAGTACTGACATTTCCTCCATGCATTAGTCCTCTCTGTCTATCCAGGCTCCGACTTCCATCTTCTTTTTCATACGGACCGTTGTTCCTTTTCCCGGCTCACTCTCCACCTCCAGGTCATCCATAAATGCCTCCATAAAAGCAAAACCCATTCCTGAACGTTCCAACTCCGGTTTTGTTGTGAAGAGAGGCTCCATAGCCTGCTCCACATCCCGAATTCCTTTCCCGTTATCCGTTACCTGTATATGTAGAATGTCATCCTCCAAAAGGCAATATAGCTTCACTTTTCCCGGATTCACCCGGCTTCTCTCTGCAGGCCGTCCTTTTGTTCCCCCGTAACCATACAGGTTCTCATAACCATGAATGATTGAATTCGTAACTGCCTCGGAAACTGCGGTCTTGATATCCGCCAGTTCCTCCAATGTGGGATTTAAATGAGCCACAAAAGCCGATACCGCCACCCTGGCAAAACCTTCATTGTCAGAAATTGCATCAAATGTGATTTCCATCTCGTTTCTCATGATTCCAGTACCTCCACAATCCTCTCCAAACCTGATATACTCAGAACTCTCCTTATTTGCCTGTCTGCGTGAATAGCATAGATATGCCCCCCGAAGCAGGAAATTTTCCGGTATCTGCCCATAATGATTCCAATTCCGGAGGAATCCATAAACCGTGTGTTTTCAAAATCAAACACAACATTACAGACCTCCTTTCTGCATAACAGCCTGTCCGCATTTTCACAGATGAATCCTGCCCTGTGGTGATCTACCTCCTCCGGCAACTTTATCATCAGACAATTATCGATAATCTGAAAGTCTTCCGTTGTTACCTGTTCCATGTTCCCGTTTCCTTTCCTCTGATTTAATACTGCCCTTGCTCTTTTATGCATAGAAAAAGAACCTATATTCCTATAGGTTCTTCTTTCGTATCTTGCCTTATTCCTCTACCGTCACACCAAGCTCACCCAGATACCGTTTCGTATCCCTTGCTCTTGCGGAATCGGGAAAGAGCTCCAACAGCTTTTGATAGGTCTCCACTGCCTTTTCCGTATCTTCGTTTTTATGATAGGAGCGAGCCAGATTAAACAGCGCGTCCTCGTTTGCAGCATCGTAATATACTGCCCGTTCAAAAGATTCTGCAGCAGCTGCATAGTCACCCTGTCGGAAGAACGACATAGCCTCATCATAGTAGGTCGCGGACAGTTCCGGCCCGATTGCCTCCAACAGAGTACGATACAGCTCCTGAAAGCCCTCTGAAGTCTCTTCCAAATTTACTGCCTGTGAAATATTTTCCAGGTCTGCGGCAGTAGCTGCCTTATCCTGATTCACGAGATAAGCGGCAGCTGCTTTCAACAAACTGTCAAAGGTCTCCATGGTTCCGCCCGTTCCCACAAATCCTTCTACCTGGCTCTCCAAATTCTCAACCTGCGTATTCAGCTTATCAACCTGGCTCTCCAGTTCCTGGATACGGATTGTCTTCGAATCGGACTGATTACTGATTTCTGTAATGGTCTTCTGCGCTTCCGCCTTTGCATTGGATTGAGCTGCAGGTACCATAAGAAAATAAGTGGCAGCCAGTCCGATAATCAGACCGATGCCGATGTTCACCAATGTAGACACTCCACTGTTTTTCGGTTCCTTTACATTCAGCGGCTGAATAATCATCTCGTTATCGCTGACATAGCGCACGGCCTCTTCCTTTTTGCCTTTGGCACCGCTCTGCTTCACATTCTCGTCCGGAACCAGCATCATTTCAACTTCCTTCAGATAGCGGAGCGTCAGTGTATTGTTTCTGTCAATATCCATGCACTTATGCAGTTCTCTCTCCGCCCGCTCCCACTGTTCACTGTCCATATAGAGCAGGGCAAGAAGCTGATGCGCCCGAATAAAGCGTGGGTTCAGGGACAGCACCTTTTTCAGCTGGATAATCGCCAAATCCTTGCTGTCCTGCAGGCAATACGCATATGCCTGATTGTATTTTTTGATTGTCTGGTTGATGGAATCCAGTCTCGCAGAATTGGACTGCAGTCTTTTTATATAATCATCCGCAATATTTTTTTCGGGACGCAGGTTTTTGCTGATGACCCACTCGCTGAGTGCCGCCACCACCTCACCTGTCTCAAAATACACAAGCCCCAGAAGATTCCGCGCATCGATATTATTCTTATTAAATTTCAAACTCTGTCGCAAGCTGGTAATTGCACCTGTCAAATCCCTGACACCGGCCTTCTCCAGACCATCATTATAATACATGTTGGAGACAAACATAATCCTTTTATACATAGATACATCCGCTCCGCATGCGGTGCAAAAATTATGCTCCGATAGCTGACATCCACAGTTATAGCAAAACATTTTACACCTCTTCCGACTTCTCT
>JALEIR010000036.1 GCA_022769665.1 Lachnospiraceae bacterium
AACGGAACTTCGGCACAGACAAACGATTGTATGGTAGGCTTTCATTATAAAGTGCCGATGGTGAGCTATGCCAATGTCATGGAAAATATGCTGGAGACCGGGCGCTTTACGGAAAAGGAACTTTCAGGGGACGGAGTACACCCTTCAGCACTTGGACATGCGGTTACAGGAGAAATACTTTGGAATTATCTGGATCAGGTGTATGCTGTAAGAAATGAAACGGAATTATCGGAGATAAAATATGAGGCATTGACCAAGGCTGTTTACGGTAATGTAAGAGTTTTGGACAATGACGATATCACTCCGGACAGATTAGGAGATTTCAAAGAAGAAAACGTATGCGCACAGTTTAATAAGGGATGGGGATGTGACGGAGAAGGAGGAATTGTATTTACTGCCACTTTCAGCAGAATGGGAATCCTTTACTATGCAACAGTAGACGGAAAAAGCGGACAGTTTGAAGTACTGGTAGACGGTGTATCCATGAGAAATATCAATGCAGATTTTTCGGGCGGATGGGGAAATGCAATTAGAAACACGGAAATCTACGGCTCGGACGAATCGGCATTGCATACCGTTGAAATCAGGCGTGCACAAGACTCCTCGGGAGACGTGTTCCATCTTCTCGGACTCTTGGTTTCAGAGTAAATTCATGAAGAGATTAAATTAAGTAAATATTAACAAATACAAATTCTTGGCTGTCGGGAAACGGCAGCCAAGAATTTGTATATTATGCACAAATTAAAAAGGGTAAAATTGTTAACATGGTAAAATCGACGAAGAGAAGGCAAAAATAGATTGAATTAGAGATAAAAAAGATTTATAATTTAATTTGCAACAAAGCTAAAATAACTTAAAAAATAGGAGAGCTTATGAAATCGTGGAAAAGAGCTACCTTTGGACTGGTTATACTGGCAATGATTTGTTGCGGAATGACAGGCTGTTCGGAAAAGGAAAGTACACAGAACCGGAAAGTTGAGGAAGAAGAATTTATTCCTGTTGTCATAGGGACATATGAGGCGGAAGACGGTGAATTTACAGGCAGTGTACATACGCAGACGGACAAGTCGAAATGCAGCGGAGACGAATATGTAACAGGCTTTCAGGAGGAAGGTGATTCATGTGTTTTTCGGGTAAATGCGCCGGAAGATGGATTTTATGACTTGAAATTTTTCAGTAAATCGTCGGGTTATAAAGAAAATTATGTAAATGTTGACCGGGAATATATCGGAAATCTGGTAACGGATAATACCGAGTTTTCCGAAACACAGATATCAAGAGTTTATTTGACCGGAGGAGAGCATGAAATTTCTGTATCAAAATACTGGGGGTGGATTGATTTGGACTATCTTGAACTGACAACCTCAAGGCCTGTTTCGGAATCGGTTTATCATATATCTGCAGAGCTTGTAAATCAAAATGCAACAGACAGTGCAAAGCGGTTGATGAGTTATTTGGCAGATAATTACGGAACCAAAATTCTTTCTGGACAGTATTGTGACACGGGAATGAATGGAAAAGAATTTCAGGTAATTAAAAAGGTGACCGGAAAAACCCCGGCAGTTCTCGGACTGGATTTTATCGAGTACACCCCTTCGAGAGTGGCCAACGGAAGCAGTTCCCATGCCACAAATCTTGCAATTCAGTTCTGGGAAAACGGCGGAATCGTAACCTTTTGCTGGCATTGGAACGCGCCGGAAAAATATCTGACCGGTCAATGGTACAGCGGATTTTATACGGAATACACAAACATTGATTTGGCAAAAATTATGAACGGTGAGGATGAAGAAGGTTACAATCTGTTGATGCAGGATATTGATGCCATTGCACAGCAGTTACTGATTCTGCAGGAAGCAGATGTGCCTGTCCTCTGGAGACCGCTGCACGAAGCAAGCGGAGGCTGGTTTTGGTGGGGCGACAGCGGAGCGGATGCATACATAAAATTGTACAGACTGCTTTACGACAAGCTGACAAACGAATATGGACTGAATAATCTGATTTGGGTGTGGAACGGACAGAATAAGGATTGGTATCCCGGAGATGAGTATGTGGACATTATCGGTGAGGATATTTATCCGGGAGAACATGTCTACACATCTCAGGTGAACAAATATCTGGAGGCGGTTGATTACACGAAAGCAAAAAAGATGGTAGTACTTTCGGAAAACGGCTGCGTGTTTGACCCTGAGCTTGCAGTGCGTGACGGTGCAATGTGGGGCTTCTGGTGTACCTGGAGCGGTGAATTTGTGGCGAAGCCTTCCGCAATATATGCTTACAGCAGCCAATATACGGAGGAAGATGCCTTGGCACGTTTCTATGAGAACGATGTTGTGATTACATTGGATGAGATTCCTGATTTATCTCAGTATCCAATCCGAAATGAGTTATTAAAATAAGAGGATAGCGGTTTAATGAAAAAGAAGTCCGGCGGAATTATGGCATATGACGGAAAAATAGTCGGTTTTCTGAACAAAATGGGTGAAATTATTCTCCTGAATATTGTATTTCTGATATGCTGTCTGCCGGTGATTACAGTGGTGCCTGGCATTGACGTAGGCTGGTCCCGTGTAGGTCAGGGCAACGCAGACGGAAGCGGCAGTGATTCCGCAGTCTTCAACGGCAGCGTATGTCAGGTTACTTACGAGCAGATTGCAGCAGTATGCAGAGTAATTAAAATAATCTTTAAAATCTAATGTGAGGTTACTATGAGCGAAGTTAAAATGATTGCCCCTGTGGTAAAAAATGTACCCTGGCAGGATAAGCCGGAAGGTTTAAAGGGAGCGCCCATTTGGAGATATACGGAAAATCCCATAATCGGACGTAATCCCATTGAGGGTGTGGCACGTATTTTCAACAGTGCCGTTATGCCCTATGAAGGAAAGTTTATCGGTGTGTTCCGCGGAGAGCAGACCAACGGTATTCCCTACATCTATCTGGGCAGAAGTGAAGATGCAATTCACTGGGAATTCGATCCTAAGCCGATTCCTTTTAAGGATGAGGACGGAAATGACTTTATGCCTTATTACGCATATGATCCCCGCCTTGTGAAAGTAGAGGATACCTACTATGTTATCTGGTGTCAGGATTTTTACGGTGCAGCCATCGGCATGGCAAAAACCACCGATTTCAAGACCTTTACCAGACTGGAGAATCCGTTCCTGCCTTTCAACAGAAATGCAGTGCTGTTTCCAAGAAAGATTAATGGAAACTTTATGCTGTTAAGCCGTCCTTCCGATTCGGGCCATACTCCCTTCGGAGACATCTTTATCAGCGAAAGCCCCGATCTCGTTTACTGGGGAAAGCACAGACATGTGATGAGCCGCGGAAACGAATGGTGGGAATCTTTAAAAATCGGCGGAGGTGCAGCTCCTATTGAGACAACAGAAGGCTGGCTTTTGTTCTATCATGGCGTAAGCGGAACCTGCAACGGGTATGTTTATTCCATCGGAGGAGCTATTCTGGATTTGGAGAATCCTTCCAAGGTATTGTATCGATGCGAGAATTTCCTGTTGACTCCCGAGGAGTGGTACGAGGAGAGAGGCTTTGTTCCTAATGTAACTTTCCCCTGTGCTACCATTCACGATTCAGAAAGCGGAAAGATAGCTGTCTACTATGGCTGTGCAGACAGCTATGTAGGTCTTGCATTCACAAAGCTGGACGAAATCGTAGCTTATATCAAAGAGCACAGTGTTACAAATGACACTGACAGAGAAATCGGAAAGAGATAATCCTTCCAAATGAAAAATAGGGCTGTTGTAAATACGATTAAATTTGCAACAGCCCTTTTCTCATGAAAATAACAAATATTTACGGACTGTTCCTGAGTGCTTTTCTTAATGAAAAAGGATTGAGGAATATTCCGAACAGTTTAAAGTATAAAAGTGAACAATGCAAGGAGAAAAGTATATGTCAACGTCTATTGAATTTACAAAAAAAATAAGAATCGGAATCAGCATCGGAGATACACTGGATTCCACAAATGATGCATTGCCAAAAGAAGCGGCCCCCGAAAAATTCGAGACAGCCTGGAAAAAGCCCGTTATAAAAGAAGAACTGATTGATGCTATACTGAAAGCAGGATTCAATCTGATTCGTATTCCGGTGTCCTGGAAAAATCACCTTGGTCCGGGACCGGAGTTTCAAATAGAGCCTTCCTGGCTGGACAGAGTACAGGAAGTGGTGGATTATGCTTATCGAAAGGGAGTGTATGTAATACTAAATCTTCATCATGAAGATTGGAATTATCCTTATTATGAGAACCAACAGCCGGCTTGCGAGAAAATGCGTGCAGTCTGGAGGCAACTTGCAGAACGATTTGAAGGCTATGATACCCATCTGATTTTTGAGGGACAAAATGAGCCGAGAAAAGTTGGAACTGAATTGGAATGGAACGGCGGTGATAAAGAGGGCTGGGACGTTGTCAACGCTACGAATCAAGTTTTTGTTGAGACAGTAAGGAGCTTTGGCGGCAATAATGCAGAGAGATTTCTGATGATTCCCGGCTATGCTGCAAACTGTACGGTTGGCATTCGTCATATTGAAGTGCCTCGGGATGAAAGAATAATTATATCTGTCCATGCTTACGAACCTTATGATTTTGCTTTGAAAATACCCGGAAGAAGCAATTGGAACCATGATACAAAAGTCATAGATGCCTTAATGAAAGAATTGAAGCAGTTATATATAGACAAAGGAATTCCGGTGATTATCGGGGAATTCGGTGCAATGAACAAGGAGAACGAGAAAGACCGCGCAGCGTGGGCTGAATATTACACGAAAGCAGCGTCCAAAATCAATGTACCGTGTGTCTGGTGGGACAATGGTCTGTTTGAAGGAGAGGGCGAAAGGTTTGGATTATTCAGCAGATATGATTACCGTTGCGTATATCCTGATGTTGTAGAGGGTCTGATGAAAGGAACAGAAAAAACGCATTAAGAGGGAGAAAAGAGATGAAAACAGAAATACAAAAAATGTCAGATGAAATGAAAGAACATCTCCTGGGTAATATTGTTCCGTTTTGGAGAAACCTGAGAGATGATGATAACGGCGGATGGTACGGCTATATGTCTTATGGGCTTGAGGTAGATAAAAACGCCGTAAAAGGTTGCATTTTAAACAGTAGAATCACTTGGTTTTTTGCAAATGTGGCACTTTGTATACGAGAGGGACTCATTTCGGAAGATGACTGTACGGCGCATGGATATACCGCAGAAGATGTCCGTAAGGAAGCGAAGCATGGTTATCAGTTCTTAAAAAACAATTGTCTGGATAAAGAAAACGGTGGTATTTATTGGTCTTTATATGCGGATGGTACTCCTGAGGATACCACAAAGCATACATACAATCAGGCGTTCTGCATTTATGCGTTGTCTTCTTACTATGAAATGTTTGGTGATGAGGAGGCGCTGGATATCGCTTTTCGACTTTTCTCTTTGATTGAGGAGAAGTGCACTGACAGTGTAGGTTACCTGGAGGCTTTTACCGTAGATTTTAAACCGGAATCTAATGAAAAGCTGTCAGAGAACGGCGTTATGGCCGCTAAGACCATGAATACTTTACTTCATGTCTTTGAAGCTTATACACAGCTTTACAAGGTGTCAAAAGATAAAAAAGTAGAAGAAAAACTGAAATGGATTCTGGACACCTTTGCAGAGAAGCTGTACAATGCAGAGAAACACCGTCAGGATGTCTTTTTTGATGAGAATTACAATTCTATTATTGATTTACATTCTTACGGTCATGATATTGAGACAGCATGGCTCATTGACAGAGGTACTGAGATACTGGGTGACAGGGAGTATGAAAAAAAGCTTTCTGTAATCACAAAAGACTTGACTGCACAAATCTATAAAACAGCCTTTAACGGACATTCTCTTGCAAATGAGTGTGAAAGAGGTGTGGTCAATACACATCGAATCTGGTGGGTACAAGCAGAAGCTGTAATCGGATTTTTCAACGGCTGGCAGAAGGATAACAGCAAAAATGAATATCTGGATGCAGCAATGTCACAATGGGAATTCATTAAAGAATTTGTTGTGGACAAAAGAAACGGTTCCGAATGGTTCTGGGAGGTGGATGAGGAAGGAAAACCTCATCCCGACAGACCGATTGTGGAACCCTGGAAATGTCCTTATCACAATGGACGTATGTGCATGGAAATTATGATAAGAGCAAAAATATATAAAGACACCTGAATAAGAAAGGGCATGGTGATTAGAATGATACATGAAAAGTACTTTGAAATGGCAAAGGAGCAGGAGAAACTGCTGTCCAGAAAGAACGAAAAAAATGAGACCTTTTATAACGGAATATACGACAGATATGTATATCCCGTTCTGACAAGAGAGCATATTCCCCTTACATGGAAATATGACTTAAACAAAGAAACAAATCCTTATTTTATGGAACGTCTGGGAATTAATGCGGTAATGAATTCCGGTGCAATCTATTTGAACGGGAAGTATTATCTGATTGCAAGAATAGAAGGGAATGACAGAAAATCTTTCTTTGGCGTAGCGGAAAGCGACAACGGTGTTGACGGATTCCGATTCTGGGATTATCCTATTTTACTGGATGACACCTGTCCGGAAGAGACAAATGTATACGACATGCGACTGACTCAGCATGAGGACGGCTATATTTACGGTGTATTCTGTTCTGAAAGCAAAGATAAGAGCGTAAATGATTTATCTGCAGCAGTTGCCGCAGCAGGAATTGTGCGCACAAAAGATTTAAAACACTGGGAGAGACTTGATAATCTTGTGACATTGCGTTCCCCTCAGCAGAGAAATGTTGTACTTCATCCTGAATTTGTAGACGGTAAATATGCTTTCTATACAAGACCTATGGATGATTTTATTGAAACAGGAAGCGGCGGAGGAATCGGTTTCGGACTTTGTGATGATATTACCCATGCTGTGATTGACGAAGAGAAAATGACCAGTCTCCGCAAGTATCATACGATAACAGAGGCAAAGAATGGTGCCGGTGCTACTCCTATCAAGACAGATAAGGGCTGGATTCATATTGCTCACGGCGTCAGAAACACTGCAGCCGGATTGAGATATGTTATCTATGCTTTTGCCACCGACTTAAAGGATCCTTCCAAAGTCATCGCAGAGCCTTCCGGTTTGCTTATCGGGCCCAGAGGTGAGGAGAGGGTTGGCGATGTATCAAATGTTGTATTTACAAACGGTGCAATCGTTAACGAAAAGAATGAGGTATTTCTTTACTATGCTTCTTCCGATACGAGAATGCATGTTGCAACCACTACCATTGATAAGTTGAAGGACTATGTATTCAACACGCCTTCCGATCCGGGAAGAAGTGTGGAATGTGTGGCACAGCGTTATGAGCTGATACGAAAAAATATGGAATTGTTGAAATAGAACTGTTTGTCAGAATAATGATTTACATTTCGAAAGAGGTTGTATATGAAAATCGCACCGGACAATGAATTGCTCCAATACAGTGGCAGAATAGATTTTGAAGTTCAGACAGCACCAGTGTTTGTCTATGCGGGAAGTTTTGTAAAAATCAAATTCCGCGGAGCCTGTATTTCAGCAGATATATCAAACCATAGAAGCTATGCTACAAATTATCTTGGATATATTTTAGATGGTAAACAGGGTAAATTTGCCCTGACTCAGAATGATAAGCCCCATACCTATACCCTTGGAAAGCGTCTTACGGAAGGAGAGCATGAACTTCTTTTGTTTAAACGCATGGATTCCTGTCATTATTTTACGTTTCATGGCTTTGTCATGGAGGAGGAAGGGGAAATCCTTCCTCTGCAGGATAAACCCCAAAGGCGCATTGAGGTATTTGGGGACAGTGTTTCCTGCGGAGAGGTTTCAGAGGCATTACATTGCGTCGGGAAGGAAGATCCAAAGCATGATGGGGAATTTTCCAACAGCTGGTATTCCTATTCCTGGATAACAGCAAGAAAGCTGAATGCGGAACTGCATATTACTGCACAGGGCGGAGCGGCCCTGATGGACAAAACAGGCTGGTTTTTGGGACCTGACTATATCGGTATGGAATCTATCTACGATAAGATAGAATACAATCCCTCGATTGGTCCGACAAAGCAATGGAATTTTGAACTATGGAAACCTCATGTTGTGATTGTGGCAATAGGACAGAATGATGCCAATCCGGAAAATTTCATGGCAGAGGACTATCACTGTGAAAAAGCAGTGATTTGGAGACACCATTACCGGGCCTTTGTTGAGAAACTGATGAAGTTGTATCCGAAAGCTCATTTTATCCTTGCAACTACCATCTTAGGACATGATGCTTCATGGGACAAAGCCATTGATGATGTATGCAATGAGTTAAATGATGCACGTGTTCATCACTTCCTGTATTCAAATAACGGATGCGGAACGCCGGGACATATCCGAGTACCGGAAGCTGAAAAAATGGCGGAGGAGCTGAGTACATATATTAATTCATTGGGAGACATCTGGAATGAGAAAGAATGATATCAATTTAAATTATGAAGCTGCTGTTGCAAACCGCGGAAATCAGGCAAGGATAAAGAAAGTTTTCAAGCGGGCCCGTAACGGAGAAAAATTAACACTTGGTTTTTTAGGTGGTTCCATCACACAGGGTTCCCTTGCAAGTCGTCCCGAACTCTGCTATGCTTATCATGTTTATGAGTGGTGGTGTAATACTTTCCCGAATGCAGAATTTACATATGTCAACGCAGGAATCGGTGCCACGGATTCCCAATTCGGATGCGCAAGAGCTGAGAGTGATTTGCTGAGCTTCAAGCCGGATTTTGTCATCATTGAGTTTTCGGTAAATGACGAATCCAACACTCATTTTATGGAAACCTATGAGGGACTGGTCAGAAAAATATACGGTAATGAATGCAAACCGGCAGTTTTACTGGTTCATAATGTATGTTATGACAATGGTTCCAGCGCACAATTGGTACATGGAAAAATCGGAAGATATTATGAGCTTCCTGCTGTCAGCATGCAGAGTTGTATTTATCCGGAACTTTTATCAGGAAAACTGGAAAACCGAACCATTACCCCGGATGATTTACATCCCAACGATTTTGGACACGAGTTGGTAGCATCCGTTATCACAGAATTTCTGGGAAGTATATTGAAAAATATAGACAGTGAAGAGGTAGAACCGGAATTTCGGGTTCAACCCCTTACTCTGAATGCATATGAAAATTCCATTCGATACCGAAATGACAACAGTAAACCTTCGATTAAAGGTTTTCAGGAAGATTCTGCACCTCAAAATGTTATAACAGATATCTTTAAAAAGGGTTGGACGGCTAAAGAAAAAGGAGCATCTATTACATTTGAGATTGAAGGAAGCTGTATCGGTGTTCAATATAGAAAAACCATTCAACTTCCGGCCCCTGTAGCGGAACTGATTCTTGATGGGGATGAGAGCCATTCTTTTAGACTGGATGCTAACTTTGACGAGACTTGGGGCGACAAGCTGGTTCTTGACACAATTTTGGAGCACGGTGAAGAGAAAAAGCATACGGTGGAAATTCGTCTGACAGAAACCCATGAGGATGATAAACTTCCTTTTTATCTGGTTTCCGTAATCGGAAGTTAATTATTTTCATACAGGATAACGTCATCCAAAAGGAATGAACGGGAGAATGGAATAAGGAAGGGCAGAGGAGAAGCAAATGTTTGATAAAGATTTTGTATGGGGCGTTGCCAGTAGCGCCTATCAGGTAGAAGGAACCGAACCCGGAGACGGAAGAGGAAAAAATGTCTGGGATGTTTTTGTGGAACAGGGAAGAATTTTCGAGCATCAGAATGCCGATACGACCTGTGATCATATGCATCATTATAAGGAAGACTATGCCCTCATGCGAAATTTGGGGATACAGGCTTACCGTTTCTCCATTAACTGGGCAAGGCTGATTCCTGAGGGAACCGGTGATGTGAATCCAAAGGCAGTGAAACTGTATAGGGATATGATTATATCCATGAAAGAAAACGGAATCGAGCCCTATATTACTTTATTCCATTGGGAATTTCCGCAAGCATTACAGGAGAAAGGCGGCTGGTTGAATCCCGATGTGGTACAGTGGTTCGGAAATTATGCAAAGGTGGTTGCAGAGAATTTTTCCGACCTCTGTGAAAACTTTATTACCATCAATGAGCCTCAATGTGCGGTTGGATTGGGACATTTAAGCGGTGTTCATGCACCGGGTCTGAAGCTGCCCTACAAGGATACCTTTCAGATTGCCCATAATTTACTGAAAGCACACGGACAGGCGGTTATTATGCTTCGAAAATACGCAAGGCAGCCGATTCGTGTGGGGTATGCGCCGACCGGTGGTGTGGCTTATCCGTATAGAGACACACCTGAAGATATTGAGGCGGCAAAGAAAGTATATTTCGGCTTTTATAATCCTATGAGCAATTGGACCTGGAACGTTTCCTGGTTTTCGGATCCGGTTTTTCTGGGGCACTATCCCGAGGAAGGATTAAAACAGTTTGCTGAGTATTTACCGGAAATTACGGAAGAAGATATGGAACTGATTCATCAGCCCCTGGATTTTATGGGACAGAATATCTATAACGGTTATTATGTCAAAGCAGGAGCAGACGGCGAACCAGAGTTTGTTGAAAGAGAACCGGGTTTTCCCAAAACAGGTACAGACTGGCCTGTAACTCCAAAGGCATTTTATTATGGGATCAAATTTCTGACAGAGCGGTATCCTTTACCACTCTATATTACGGAGAACGGCATGGGCTGTCATGACAATATTGCATCTGACGGCAGAGTACACGATAATGACAGAATTACATTTCTGGACAGCTATATAGGTGCCATGCAGAAAGCAATGGATGAGGGAGCTGATGTCAGAGGATACTTCCTCTGGACTTTCCTGGATAACTTTGAATGGAGCGATGGATATAAACAGCGCTTCGGTATTGTATATGTAGATTATAAAAGTCAAAAAAGAATCGTAAAGGATTCTGCATTTTGGTATAGAGAGGTTATAAAGAGTATGGGAGCAAACCTTTCCTGCAACAATCCAAGCAGTCAGATTTTATTCTTAAATCCTGTCTTTACACATAATATTTGGGGTGGAAGCCGCCTTCATGAAGAGTTCGGGTACCCGGTAGAGGGAACAGATATCGGTGAATGCTGGGGAATATCGGCTCATCCGAACGGAGAGGGAACCATAAGAGACGGCATCTATGGCGGAGAAAAGCTTTCCACTCTTTGGAAGGAACATCCAGAGATTTTCGGCAATGTGGATTATGACCGTTTCCCGTTACTGGTAAAAATTATTGATGCAAAGGATGATTTGAGCATTCAGGTACATCCTGATGATGCATATGCAGGAATACATGAAAACGGATCCCTTGGAAAGACGGAATGCTGGTATGTGCTGGACTGTCCCGAAGGAGCAACTTTGGTTATCGGGCATAATGCAAAGACCAGGGAAGAGCTTGCAGCCATGATTCATCAGGGACGCTGGAACGAATTTATCCGTGAGATTCCGGTAAAGAAGGGCGATTTTATTCAGATTGACCCCGGAACCGTACATGCCATCAAAGGAGGCCTGCTGATACTGGAGACCCAGCAAAACAGTGACATTACCTATCGGGTGTATGACTATGACAGGCTTTCTAACGGAAAACCAAGACAGCTTCATGTTGAGCAGAGCATAGATGTTATTGCAGTACCTGCAAAATCAGCTGAGGACAGCGTAAAGAGCGCGGCAAATTTGCCTGAGAACTGCATCAACGAGTTATATCGCTGTAAGTATTACCGTGTAGCAAAGGTGAATGTAAACGGAAAGCTACAGTTTGACATGGATGCACCCTTTATGCTGGCTACGGTAGTGTCCGGAGACGGAATTGTCAACAGCCAGCCTGTGAAAAAAGGTGACCATTTCCTGATTCCAAACGGCGTAAAGAGTGTGGAGATGTTGGGAAAAATGGAACTGATTTTATCCAATGTATGACAGAAACAGGTTTAAAATCCAAAAGGATAAAATACGTATATGAGTATCATTATAAGAAAAGAAACACCTGAAGATTATCGGAGCAATCTATTACACGAAAGCAAAAGCGGTTGATGGTGATAAGGTACATGACATTATCACCTTCGGACCTTTCGCAATCGAGCCTACGCTTCAGAATACCGGAGTAGGGGGAATGCTTCTGGAGGAGACAATTCAGCTTGCAAGGGAAGCCGGATATATCGGAATTTGCATCACCGGAGAACCGAAATATTATCCAAAGAGAGGGTTTTTCACCTGCGATAAATTAAATGGATTTGTTAGGTGGCAGTGGAAGTATTATAACATATTGTCTCAAACAGAATACAAATAAAAAACTTCTAAGTTATTCTATTTTCTTGGAAAATTACGAATTCATTTGCAAAGCAGAAATAATGAAGTGAAATTTACATAAAATAAATAGCATTAAATTGGACGGAATAATATCAAGAAGAATTAACATTCAGCATCGGCTTGTGTATCAAGTGTATGAAAGCCCGTTCACGGAAAGAGATATTGAGTATTGTGGAATAATCAAAATAATAAGGATGTGGACACATTATGATGATGTGAGATAAAAAGCAATCTTTTAGGATAAGTCAAGGGACCTGTCCCTTTGACTCTAGAAAGAATACGGGAAACCTGAATTATATCAGAGCTTCCCGCATTTTTTTCATAGATAATATCATCCGTGTAGAAAGGTGTAGACCGGTTCTCAGTAGCAGTATGTTGTCACCTTGTATGTACATGCATTTAATCTATTATATATGTTGCATAACACCTTCCCATTTTAGTATAATAATGTTGTTAGAAATATTGATATGTATAAAAAAATTGAGGGTTAGAAAATAAATTTAGTTGATGTATTTCGAAAGTATAAGAATGTAAACACAAAAGAGGAGGCGCATCATGAAGGAAATGCGAAAATACCAATATTTATTTGTTTTGTTGTCATGTGTCTTTCTGTTAACTGCCTGTGGCAGCGAGCAGATTGATGATTATGCAACCAATAAGGGATATGAAGATTTGACGAAAATCGCGGACAATGGCAAACGTATACCTAAAGAAGAAATAAAGGTAGGTGTATTGCATATTTCTGACCCGGCGGAGGGAAGCGGATACGCATATACACATGATATAGGCATTCAGGGTATGCAGGAAAATCTGGGACTTACCGATGAGCAGATAGTAAGGAAACTGAATGTCGATGACGGAGACCCCGAGGCAATCACGGCAGCCCTGCAGGAATGCATAGATGAAGGATGTAATGTGATTTTTGCAACCAGCTGGGGTTACATGCAGCCCACCGCTGATATGGCGGAGAAATATCCTGATATCTATTTTTCCCACGGAACAGGATATTTGAGTAATGGAACCAATTTTAACAATTACTTTGGACGAATCTATCAGGCGAGATATCTTAGCGGTATTGTGGCAGGGATGAATACCAAGACCAATAAAATCGGATATGTTGCGGCACAGGATTCTTCCAATTCCGAAGTAACAGGTGGCATTGAT
Source organism: Lachnospiraceae bacterium (assembly GCA_022769665.1). Lineage (GTDB taxonomy): Bacteria > Bacillota > Clostridia > Lachnospirales > Lachnospiraceae > Acetatifactor. The sequence continues at coordinate 13,529 of JALEIR010000036.1, forward strand.
GCATTTGCAATGGGTGTATATTCGGTGAATCCTGACGCAAATGTCTATGTAAAAGTAACCAACAGCTGGTATGATCCTGATGCGGAAAAGGCAGCGGCAGAGGAACTGCTTGCTATGGGATGTGATGTTATGTCACAGCATTGTGATACTCCTTATCCGCAGACTCTGGCACAGGAAAAGGGAGTATACGGAATCGGCTATAATTCGGATATGAGTAAGGAAACGCCGGATTCCTGTCTGTGCAGTGTAATCTGGAACTGGAGTGCGTACTATACCTCAGCGGTACAGAGCATTATTGATGGCACCTGGGATGGTTCCAATTATTATGGTGGTATGGCAGATGCCCTTGTGGAAGTGACAAATCTGGCAGACTTTTGTGCTGATGGCACGCAGGAAAAGGTGGATGAGGCGGCAGCCAAAATCATTGCAGGATCCTTCAATGTATTTGATGGCGTGATAGAAACAAACGAAGGAGGCACAGTCGGTAAAGCGGGAACAACTTTGGATGATACTACGATTAAAGGTGGCATCAATTGGTATTTTAAAAACGTGGTTGTTTTAGAATAATGTAGAAAGGAATGGTGGCAATTATGAGAATGGATTTGAAAAAGAAAATATTGTCAGTTGCAATATTACCGATTTTGCTATTGGGAACAGTCACGATTGTTATTACATTGACGCAGACAAAAAATGCATTAATCAATGAAGTGAAGGATTCACTTAGAGGTACAGCGGCAGCAACATTAGCAGCATACGATCAAAATGCGGGCAATTATTTAAGAGCAGAAAACGGAGACGTGTGGAAGGGCGGATATAATATCTCAAAATCAGAGAATCTGTTGGATAACATCAAGGAAAAGACAGGAATGGATGTTACATTTTTTTACGGAAAGGAACGAATCATGACATCTGCAAAGGATAGTAATGGAGAGCGTATTTTAGGCTCTCCGGCAGGTGATGTTATTGTTCAGAAAGTGTTACTGGATGGAGAAGAGTATTTTAGTTCCACTGTATCCCTGGATGGTGCCATGGATTACGGATATTACATTCCGGTCTACCAAAAGGGAACCAATACCGTTCCAATCGGAATGATATTTGTAGGAACAGATAAAGAAGTAAAGGATGCAACCATAAACCGTATCCTAAGAACAGTAATATTTTCTGTCATAGCAGTTGTAGTGGTTTGCATCGTTATTGCTGTTATTATTTCTATGTCAATTACAAGTTCATTAAACAAGGGAATTAGCGCCGTACAAAAAGTAGCGGCAGGCGAGCTGGGCAATCCTATTGATAAAACAATGTTGAGCAGAAAAGATGAGATTGGTGACCTGGCAATCTCTATTGATACCTTGCAGAAAGCACTCTGCAACATTATAACCAAGATTGCGCAGAGTACAGACAAACTGGCCTTCGAAGCAGATGCCCTTGGAACAACCGCAAATGAAACAAACTCCACAATGAAGCAGGTAGAAAATGCAGTCAGCTCCATCACAGGCAATATTTCGGAACAGGCTAAAACGACAAAAAGTACCTCGGAAAATATCGTGCTGATGGGAGAACAGATTGGTGTCACTTCCAGCGAGGTAGATTTATTGAATCAGAATGCTGATAGGATGAGACGGTCTAGTGAACAAGCAACCAACACAATAAAGCAGCTGCGGCAGATTAACAGTGAAGTGGAAGAATCAATTGAAACGATAACGGCGCAGATTAATGTAACAAACAACTCCGCACAAAAAATCCGTGCTGCCACAGAAATGATAACTTCCATTGCGGAGGAGACGAATCTGCTCAGTTTAAATGCAAGCATTGAGGCTGCCAGAGCTGGAGAATGTGGTCGCGGATTTGCTGTTGTTGCTACACAGATTCAAAAATTGGCAGAGCAATCAAATGAATCAAGCCACGTGATCGAGGAGATAACCAATGACTTGATCAATAATTCCGGTGAAACGGTAGATATTATGAGCAGGGTACATGAAATCATTGACAGTCAGAGTCAAAATATGATGGAAACGGAAAAAATTGTTGCAGAGGTTATGGATGGAATCGGCACTTCCTTAAAAAAAATCGAGCAGATTGAGTCTACTACGGTTTTGCTGGAGGGTTCCAGAAACAGGATTGTACAGGCAGTAGAAGGCTTATCAGAAATCGCTCAACAAAATGCGGCAAACACGCAAGAGACCTGTGCACAGACCATCGAGGTTTCCAATACATTTGAGCGGATTGAAGACAGTGCTTTACAACTCAAAGAAATTGCAGATGACTTATCTAACACTGTGAAATACTTCCGTTTGTAAGAGGCGCTTGTATTTACTTTTGATGCTACCGGGGTATCATCAGTGCATCTAAACGTCTTTGATACAAATAGTTGATAAAAGCAAAAAGAGTCAAAGGACAAGTTCTATGGACTACCAGGTTAGTCAAGGAACCTGTCACTTTGACTCGTACATTAGCATCCACGGCAAGTAATACTTTTCAATTTCTATTACAATCTTACTTAGATCTAATACAATCCTAAAGTATTTCTGTTACTTTTGTTTATCATCATGATTTGATATCAGTGTTTTAAAGTTGTCGTATGATATGGCATATTTTTCGGCTCTTGTTTCCGACAGGTGGGGCAGGTAGGAGACAAGACTTCTGTAAAGAGCCTCTGCCTCAGGACGGCAATCCTGAATCAGGCTCGGCAAATCACTTGTACAAACAAGAACACCGAGGTCATGATCACTTAAATAAATCTCATAAAGCAGTCCCAGACGGTGATTGCGGTCAAAGTTATCAATGGTCTGAACGATAGGAAGAATCGTTGTGTCATCCAGTATCGTGGAACGCGACGCGTTGACAATGGAATACCATTGAGGCGTTGTATAGCTTTCACAGGGGAAATCCTTCAAAGCTGCATGTTCCCTTTGAATCAGTAAGCCCATAGTGCCTACGGGCACCTCCTTGTTCATGCTGAGAGAAATACTGCGGAACATAGGGTAGCACCAGAAATCCGTACAATAGGTACCTTCAATGGAAGATTTGTTCTCCTCCTTTGGCAGGAAAAGAAGGCAGGATTTTGTATGCTGAGCAAGGGCGGGTAATTCATTGCAGTGCATGGCAGGACGGCATCCTTCCGGCAAATTATTGGAAAGGGCAGGATAAGCCCACAGCTTATATGAGTTTTCAATACCCGTACCCTCCAGTTCAATCGTCAGGCGTAGTGCATTCGGTGTCTCTATCGCCGGAATCTGCATGCTGAAATTTCCCAAAATATGCCTTCCATTTTCCGTAGTTGACGGAATTTGTGCGGATTTGGTATCAATGATAATGTTATCCTCGTCTGTAAGGTTGCATATCAGTTTACATTCCGATAGGCTTTCCCTGCAAAAATAACTAAGGGAAGCAACAAAAGAGAAGGTTTGACCGGATGTGACAATAAAACTGTCAAATTCAGCCTGAAGTACCGCACCGGAACAGAATTTACGCCAGTCTGATGCAGTGATTAATCCTTTATTTTCCATAAAAGCATTGAGTACTCCCACAAGCGCCGTACCCTGTCCGGAGAAATCCTGAATGTCAAGAATCTGAAAACCTGCAAGATAAGAGGAGCGAAGTGCTGCTTCAAGTTCATTCTTATAGCATGCAACAGCCAAAGCGCCGGAATTTACAAAAAAGTCATGAGCCTGCTTCAGCATACCTTTCGCATCAAGGCGTCTTCTGAATTCTATGAGGTTTCTGGGTTTTAATACACCTGTATATTTTTCAATTTCCGAAAAATCAGGGAAAGTCTCATATTGTCCGATTTCGTGATTGACAACAGGAATACTCGGTATCAATTCAGCCTGAGCCTCTGTCAGCTTGACACGTTTTACACCTGTTCCGTATTGTATCTCCACTGTACCGTCAGAAGAAATCTCAGCAGCTGCTGATTCATAGGAAGGTCTGATTGCTTCATCGTAGTTAAAGTATGTATCCGGAGCGGCTGTCTGTATATGCCCGAGAGGCTTATCGCACATAGCGTAGGAGCCGCGAATCTGTCTGTCCAATGTAAAGCGCACGCCGGAAAAGAAATCATCATTTGGCTGAATATTCGGCACCCATTGGAAATTGTTAGAACCCTGAGTATACAGAATATGCGGACGAAAGGCCTTATATTTGCCAATCAGTTCATTCAGGGCAGAAGCATTACCCCAAAGTTCATTTCCCATGGACATCATGCAGTAAGAGGGATGATTTGAAAAGCTCTCCAGCATACGGAAGCCTTCTGCCTCCAAAAAGTCCTGAGCTTCTTTATTGTAGCTCTCATCCTCGGGACCGTTGAAGGTGCCCCAGAAAGGTATTTCGGGCTGCATATAGATTCCGAGTAGATCTGCAGCAATAAATGCGGCTTCGGGAGGACAGCAGGTGTGAAAACGATAATGATTGATCCCAAAATTTTTGGAAATTTTCATTACATGTAACCAACACGAAACAGTCATTGGAGCATATCCGGTCAAAGGGAAAATCATAGCCTCGTTTTTCCCGCGAAGAAAAGTTTTTCTTCCGTTTATGCAGAAGTTTGTACCATCCGAAGTAAAAGAGCGCATTCCTGTAAAAACGGAAGCGATATCACCTGCGATGACTTCGCTTTCGGTAAGGCATAAAGAAATATCCAACCTGTAGACATATGGTTCTTCTTCATCCCAAGCTTTTGCGGCTTCAGAAAGATTTAAACAAAAATCAAACTGGTTGTCTCCGGGATTTAAAATTACATCATAAGATTGTGATTCTTCTTTTATTGGCAAAGTGTCAACTAACTCTTCGAAAGAGGCATCAGAAGGTATATTATTGTCCGTTTTCGAATAGAAATCTTTCAAGTGGCAGAGTACAGGAAGTACTTGAAATCGTGCCGGGCTGGCAGAAGAGGACGCAAATTGAGCCGGAATATGTATGTGAATAGATTTATTCATAAAGTCGCCTGTTGTACGGATATTTCCGAGTTTAACCCCATCCCTGATTGTAAGGCTGATTTCGCCAAGAATTCCGTTCCAGTTTGTCTGTGTATCTGGAGAAGTAAGATGGCCGCCGGGTACCTTATAATCAGTATTGGATACCATAATTGTTACAGTCGGAGTCAAATTCTTAATGAATCCTGTCAAATTGTAGGAATGTTGTGCAATAAAGCTGTCAAAGCTGCCCGCAAATACACCGTCAACCCATACATAGGAAATCCTGGTACGTTCCAATGTAAGTTCGAACTGCTTGCCGTCAATATCTGTCACATCGGAAAAAGGAAGGGTGATAGTCCTGCGATACCAACTGTAACCGGACATTTCGTAAGGGTCTGTGAGATAGCCGATCTCTGTTTTGGCGTGTGGTACACCTTTTTTTGCTTCGGAGACGGTAGTGGGAAGTTCAATCGTATCATTAAAATCTTGAAGCTCGTAATGGGAGACAAGTCCCTGCTTTTCGGTGTCAAATCTGAAATCCCATATACCTTGGAGTGAAATCTGCATGCTCATTGTTTTGTATCCCTTTCCATGATATAAACTAATTAAACAATTATAACAAAAAAAGTTTTGTTTTACCACTGCCAAACGGGATTTCGCACAATTCCTGTTTTTTTGTAAAAACCTCTGGATTTTTTACTGCAAATGTGAGAGAATGTGTAGGAACATGAGCAAATCGAGGAGGTCGTTCGGTTGATTCGGCCGTACTTGATATGTACATAATTGAAAGGAGATTTCACATGATTTATTCAAAGGAAGTTGAAGAAATGTGCACAGTCGCTCAGGGTGTGCATCATGGATGTGCGCCTATCCCCGAAGAAGCAAAGTGGGTACAGGCAAAAAAAGTAGAAGATATTTCCGGTCTGACACACGGTGTAGGCTGGTGTGCTCCTCAGCAGGGCGCATGTAAGCTGACCTTGAATGTAAAGGAAGGCATTATCCAGGAAGCACTCGTTGAGACTATCGGATGCTCCGGTATGACTCATTCCGCAGCTATGGCGGCAGAGATTCTTCCCGGACTGACTGTTATGGAAGCACTGAATACAGACCTTGTTTGTGATGCTATCAACACCGCTATGAGAGAGCTGTTCCTCCAGATTGTTTACGGACGTACCCAGAGCGCATTCTCTGAGGAAGGTCTGCCCGTGGGCGCAGGTCTGGAAGACCTCGGTAAAGGCTTGAGAAGCCAGGTTGGTACTATGTACGGTACTCTCAAGAAGGGTCCCCGTTATCTGGAAATGGCAGAAGGTTATGTAACCGGTATTGCTCTGGACAAGGATGACCAGATTATCGGATATCAGTTTGTAAATCTTGGTAAGATGACCGACTTCATCAAGAAGGGCGACGATCCTACAACCGCTTACGAAAAGTCCAAGGGTCAGTACGGACGTGTAGATGATGCGGTTAAGATTATCGATCCCAGAAAAGAGTAATTAGAAAGATAAAGGAGGACAGGAAAAAATGGCTTTATTTGAATCATATGAAAGACGTATTGATAAAATAACATCTGTACTGAACAGCTACGGTATCTCCTCTATCGAAGAAGCTGAGAAGATTACCAAGGACGCAGGACTTGATGTATATGAGCAGGTAAAAAAGATTCAGCCTATCTGCTTTGAAAATGCATGCTGGGCATACACTGTAGGCGCTGCTATCGCAATCAAGAAGGGCTGCCGTAAGGCTTCCGAGGCTGCAGCAGCAATCGGAGAGGGACTTCAGGCATTCTGTATTCCCGGTTCCGTAGCAGACACCCGTAAGGTTGGTCTGGGTCACGGAAACCTTGGCAAAATGCTTCTGGAAGAAGATACCGACTGCTTCTGCTTCCTGGCAGGACATGAATCCTTTGCAGCAGCAGAGGGTGCTATCGGTATTGCAGAGAAGGCAAACAAGGTTCGTCAGAAGCCTCTGCGCGTTATCCTGAACGGTCTCGGAAAGGATGCAGCAAAGATTATTTCCCGTATCAACGGCTTTACCTTTGTAGAAACCGAGTACGATCCTTATACCAATACCGTTAAGGAAATTGAGAGAATTGCTTATTCTGACGGTCTTCGTTCAAAGGTTAACTGCTACGGTGCGAACAGTGTTCCCGAAGGTGTTGCAATTATGTGGAAGGAGAATGTAGACGTATCCATTACCGGTAACTCTACCAACCCTACCAGATTCCAGCATCCTGTAGCAGGTACTTACAAGAAGGAGAGAATCGAAGCAGGAAAGAAGTACTTCTCCGTTGCATCCGGCGGCGGCACCGGACGTACACTGCATCCCGATAACATGGCTGCAGGTCCTGCTTCCTACGGATTTACCGATACACTGGGACGTATGCATTCCGATGCGCAGTTCGCAGGTTCTTCCTCCGTTCCCGCTCACGTTGAGATGATGGGACTCATCGGTATGGGTAATAACCCGATGGTTGGCGCAACCGTTGCTGTAGCCGTTTCCATCGAAGAAGCTGCAAAGGCAGGAAAGTTCTAAACAATAAAATTATTTTAAGGGCAAACCGTGTACTACGGTTTGTCCTTTTTTTGAAGTGTCATAGTTTGCAAATATACAGCAGGAAAAGAAGGAAGACAGTTTTGCAATCGGTTATGGTAAGATTTTAGAAGAAAACGAATAGCTTGCTTTTCCTGTTCCTGTATGCTATCATCAATTTGATAATCAAATATATTTTCAAAAGAAAATATTGATAATTTAGAATAAAGAGGAGAATATGATGGACGGACAAAATTTTGACAACGGACAAAACAACCAGCAGAGCAGTCAATCTGAACATTATCAGGATTATACTGCCAATGTACAGTATCAGGCACCCCCTGAACAGGATGCGCCAAAAAGCACAAACGGTTGCCAGATTGCATCACTTGTTCTTGGCATTCTCGGTATTCCGGGATGTTGCTGTTACGGCATTGTAGGATTTATCTTAGGATTAATCGGTCTCATTCTTGCAATTGTCGGAAACAAAAAGAATAAAGGTTCAGGAGTGGGTATCGCAGGACTCATATGTTCTATCATCGCTTTGATTCTCGGCGTAATCGGAACTGTATATTATGCGATGATTCTTGTGGGAATGGCTGGTTCAGGACCTTTTGCGGAATTGATGTATGAGATGGGATATTCTGATTATTTCAACAGTTTTTATTAAATCGAAATCAATGAAATGAAAAGAAAATTAAGCCCGGAAGATGAATTATTTTATATCGGATTGGCAGTATTTCCGTTAGGTATAGCAGCTCTATGGCTATATCGGAGACTGATAAACTTTATGCCTTCCATACCTTGTTTTTTCAACACTTTTTTCGGAATGTATTGTCCGGGATGCGGCGGTACAAGGGCTATATCGGCATTATTTCATGGGAAAATATTATTATCGATATGGTATCATCCGTTGGTTCCGTATTCTGCATTGGTTTATCTTGGCTTTATGCTGACAAATGGGATACATAAACTGGGAATAAAAAAAATGAAGGGTTGGAAATTTCATATGTGGTATATTTGGACAGCATTGGGAATTATTATTGTCAATTTTATTGTCAAAAATATTTTAAGGTTAGGTTTTGGAATCCTGATGTAATGAAAATGACCTTCAATCGTTAGATAATAACAAACGGTTGAAGGTCATTTCTTAATCTTCCGAAGTCAGGTCAACATCCTCGGGCGTTTCGCCATGTAAAAATGATATGATAATTTGTATTCTTTTATAGGCTCTGTTGTAATTGCCTTGTGCATATTCTGCTGTATTTTCATTGTAGGAGCCGTTGCCGTATGCATCATGGAAGCTTTTGACAGCCGTAGTCATATAATCACCGGCTTCCCTTGCAGTATCTTCAAGATAATCAAATTCTTCAGGAAAATCAAGTTTTGCAAAGGAGCGGAAGACTAAATCCAGTTCATCCAGATATTCAAGAAGCTCAGTAACAGCGGCATCAGCATCAGAAGAGGCGTCAATACTGTTGATTGCTGTGTCAATTTCTGAAATTTTCATACAAAAATCATCTATATCCTTTTGAAATCGGGCCATTTCAGGATCCTCACCGCATGCTGTTAACATAATACATAGTAAGACAGCTGCAATGAGCTTATAAATCTTCCTTTTCAACTTAAACCCCTCCAAATGAAAAATCTCTTTGAAAAACAGTTAATAAAAGATACCGTATTTATTTAATTTATCATATTTTGTATTTTTAGGCAATAGAAAAAGGTTAAATCCTCCCCTTTACGACCAAATCCGGTATGTGGTATTATTTAAGTTAAGTTTTTTCAAAAGAGAGGGTATTATGACTAGAGAAGAATTTCAAAACATTACAAAATCTTATATATATTTGGACGGAGCAACAGGTTCGAATCTGGTGAAGGCAGGTATGCCATCCGGAATATGTCCGGAACAATGGATACTTGAGAACAGAAACGTCATGCTTGATTTGCAAAAGCAATACGTAATGGCAGGGACAGATATTTTATATGCACCTACCTTTACCGCAAACCGAATCAAGCTTGCTGAATATGGACTTTCGGATAAACTGGTTTCCATGACCCGTGAACTTGTTGCAATATCGAGAGAAGCAGCTGCCTCGGCTGAAAGACCTGTGTACGTGGCGGGTGACCTGACCATGACAGGAGAACAGCTCAAACCCATGGGCAGAATGGAACCGGAAGAACTGATTGATATTTACAAAGAACAAATCATTGCACTGAAAGATGCCGGTGTGGATTTATTGGTTGTGGAAACTATGATGAGTTTGGGTGAAGCAAGGGCTGCCTTGATTGCGGCGAAAGAAGTCTGCGAACTTCCTGTCATGGTTACTATGACTTTTGAACCGGACGGAAGGACCCTTTACGGAACAGATGCGGTAACTGCGGCAGTTGTTTTAGAGAGTCTGGGAGCCTGTGCCATTGGTGTTAACTGTTCAACCGGTCCGGCTCATATGAAGAACATAGTAAAAGAAATGGCCGAGGTAACGAAATCTGTACCCATTATTGCGAAACCCAATGCAGGACTTCCTTTTTTGGATGAGCAGGGTAGAACATGTTATAGCATGGACGCCGTGGAATTTGCAAAAGAAATGAAGGTATTGACGGAAGCAGGTGCTACTGTCCTGGGCGGATGCTGCGGAACAACACCGGAATTTATCAAAGAGTTGAAAAAATCCTTCGGAAGAGAGATTACATGCCATATCAATCGAAGACAACCTGGCATCAGGTACCTGACATCCGAAAGAAAAACCGTAAGCTTTGGGCTGGACGGCAATTTTATGATTGTCGGTGAAAGAATCAATCCGACAGGTAAAAAGCTGTTGCAGACGCAACTGCGGGAAGGCTGTATGGACAAGGTATTGCAGTTTGCAGAGGAGCAGGAACAGGGCGGAGCAGATATTTTGGATGTGAACATGGGAATGAGCGGCATAGACGAAAAAGAAATGATGCTCAGAGCGATTGAAGAAATCAGTAGTGTCACCAGCCTGCCTCTGTCGCTGGATTCCAGTCATGTGGATGTGTTGGAGGCAGCTTTGCGGAATTATCCGGGAAGAGCGTTGATAAACTCTGTTTCTCTGGAAAAAGAAAAATTTGAAAAGCTGATGCCCATCGCTAAAAAGTATGGAGCTATGTTTATTTTGTTACCTCTTTCCGACAAGGGACTTCCGGAGAATATGGAAGAAAAGACTCAAATTATTGATACTATTTTGGAACGAGCTTATGCCCTCGGTATGGAAAAAGAAGATATCATTGTAGACGGACTAGTTGCAACAATAGGCGCCAATAAAAAGGCAGCATTGGAAACGCTGGAGACAATTTCATACTGCAAGAAAAATGGACTTGCCACAATCTGCGGATTGTCAAACATCTCTTTCGGTATGCCTGAGAGAAGCTATGTGAACGCTTCCTTTTTGACAATGGCAATCCGTGAAGGCCTGACAATGGCAATCGCAAATCCTTCTCAAGAACTTCTTGTGAGCTGTGCTTTCGCTACGGATATGCTTTTGGCGAAGGAGGAATCCGATATCCGATACATTGAATATGTGAATACCGTTGCAGAAAATCGGGCAAAAAGGGAAGCGGAGATGAAGCATAAACCTTCTGAACCGGTAATGCCCGAAAAGCAATGTGGAGAAAGTGACAAGATAGTGAACGAATCCCCAAAAGAGGTTGCGTCAGAAATAAAGAGTGAATTGCAGAAAGCTTTGAAAAGTGCAGTCATGAAGGGGAACCGAAACGGAATAGCCGCTCTGACAAAGAATGCACTCGCCGAGGGTGAGGACCCTGCAAAACTTTTAAATGATGTATTACTTCCTGCTATCAATGAAGTTGGTGAACTGTTTGACAAGGGAAAGTATTTCCTCCCTCAGCTTATCGGAAGCGCAGAAGCAATGAAGAATTCCATAGAAATATTGGAACCTCTGCTTCTAAAGGAGAGCGATTCTTCGGATATGCCTGTTGTTGTCATAGCAACAGTGGAGGGAGATATCCATGATATCGGGAAAAATCTGGTAGCATTAATGCTTAAAAACTACGGTTTTCGGGTGATTGATCTGGGAAAAGATGTGCCGAAAGAAAAAATCATTCAAGCTGCAATAGAGAATCATGCACAGATAATAGCACTTTCTGCATTGATGACAACTACCATGCAGAGAATGCGTGAAGTTGTAATTTATGCACATGAGCAGAATGTACAGGCAAAAATTATGATCGGAGGAGCCGTCATAACGAAAGAGTATGCGGACGAAATTGGCGCGGACGGTTATTCCGGGGATGCTGCAGAGGCAGTAAAAGTAGCAAAGCGATTGATAAAGGAGGAAGCATAAATGTTAGGAGCAGATGCCATTATAAAATGTCTAGAAGCAGAAGGGGTTACCACCGTATTCGGCTACCCGGGTGTAGCTATCTGTCCTTTCTATAACAGTATACTGGAATCCGATATCCGAACTGTGTTGATTCGCACGGAGCAAAATGCAGCACATGCTGCAAGCGGTGTGGCAAGAATGACGGGAAAGCCAGGTGTATGTGCTGTCACGAGCGGCCCCGGCGCAACCAATGTTATTACCGGTATTGCTACTGCATTTGCCGACAGTATTCCTTTGATCTGTATCACGGGACAGGTAAACAGTGAACTTTTGGGAAGTGACGTATTTCAGGAAGCTGATATTACAGGTGCTGTGGAGTCCTTTGTCAAGTACAGTTATCTTGTAAAGGATGTCAATGATATTCCGAGAGTATTTAAGGAAGCCTTTTATATCGCGAATACAGGAAGAAAAGGACCTGTGCTTATAGATATTCCCATTGATATTCAAAACGCAACCATCAGCAAATTCAAATATCCGGAAGAAGTTTCCATGCGTACTTATAAGCCGACGATAAAAGGACATGCCGTACAGATTAAGAAAGTAATACGGGAGTTGGAAAAGGCAAAAAAGCCAATTATCTGTGCCGGCGGAGGTGTCCTTTTAAGCGAGGCACAGGATGAATTGAGGAATTTTGCGGAAAAGCATAGGATTCCTGTGGTTTCCACTATGATGGGAATCGGAGTTATGCCTACAGATCATCCCCTGTACTTTGGCATGGTAGGTAATAACGGAAAGCCTTATGCAAACCGTGCCATGAACGAATCGGACTTATTGATTATGGTTGGAGCCAGGGTGGCGGATCGTGCCGTAAGTCAGCCTGATTTGATTACTAAGGATAAGGTACTTGTACATATTGATGTAGACCCTGCGGAAATCGGTAAAAATGCCGGTCCAACAATCCCGCTTGTAGGAGATGCAAAACATATTTTTGAAGACTTTGAAAAGGAAGATTTTTCCTGTAATTGTGGTGAGTGGTTGAAAACTCTCGATAGCTACCGCAGCAATATGCTCCCGAAACGTAATCCCAATCCGGCATATGTCGACCCTGCAGTCTTTATCACAAAGCTTTCTCTTGCCATGAAGGAAGACGGTGTATATGTGGCGGATGTGGGACAGAATCAGATTTGGTCCTGCGGATACGCGAAGGTAAAGAAGGGGAAATTTTTGACTTCGGGAGGTATGGGAACCATGGGCTATTCCATTCCTGCTGCTATGGGTGCAAAGACAGCCTGTCCGGAGAAGCAGGTAGTCGCAGTCTGTGGTGACGGGTCCTTCCAAATGTCAATGATGGAACTTGCAACCATGCGCCAGCACAATATTCCCGTGAAGATTGTGGTTTTGAAAAACAATTATCTCGGAATGGTTCGTGAGTATCAGCATTATACTTACAAGGATCACTATTCGGTGGTTGATTTGTCAGGCAGTCCCGATTTAGAGAAGCTTTCAGCTGCTTACGGAATTCCGTTCCTTCGTTTGGAAAATATGGAGAAATGTGATGAAATTATCGATTCCTTTTTAAAGGACGACACCTCCGTACTGTTGGAATGCCTAATTGACCCGATGGATTTGGTAAAATAGGGAGGGCGAAAGGATGAAGATGAAGAAGAGAATCTATTCGGTACTGGTTGAAAACCGTTCCGGTGTGCTCTGTAAAGTTGCAGGACTTTTTTCAAGAAGATGTTTTAATATTGATAGTCTGGCAGTAGGAGAAACGGATGATTCCACAGTTTCCTGTATGACCATTGTCAGCAGCGGTGATGAACGGACCATTGAACAGATTGAAAAGCAATTAAACAAGAAACTGGATGTTATAAAGGTGAAAACCTTTGAAGAGCAGCAATGTATCACGCGAGAGCTGATGCTTATCAAAATAAAATACAATAAGAATAATCGCCGGGAAATTATGGAGCTTTGTGAAATCATGAAGGTTGATGTGGTGGATATGTCCAAACATTTTATGATGCTTCAGATTTGCGATACTCCCGAGAGAGTAAAGTTACTTATCAATATGCTGCAGTCAATCAGTATTGTTGAGGTTGCAAGAACCGGAACTCTGGCCCTTGCAAAGTGTGCAGAAAACGATGAAGGCTGATTTTACTGTTGTGATTTAAAAGTTTAAATAACTAAAGCGTTTTTTGTTGACATTCTTGTAAGAAGTTGTTATATTAATGTTTAAAAGATTTATGAGGTGTTTTCTGTTATGCAAAAAAAAGTATTTCAATTATTGGTTGACAATACATCCGGTGTGCTGAGCCGAATTTCCGGTCTGTTTTCCAGAAGAGGCTACAACATTGAGAGCATCACTGCCGGAGTTACGGCAGATCCCAGATTCACCCGAATCACAATTGTGGCATCGGGTGATGACGAAATTCTGGAGCAGATTGAAAAACAGGTAGCAAAGCTGGTTGATGTCCGAGATGTGAAGGAATTAAAACCCGGCGAAAGCGTCTACCGTGAGCTTGTTTTGATAAAGGTTCGGGCTAATATGGAACAGCGTCAGGGAATTATTACGGTTGCCGACAGCTTCCGTGCCAAAATTATTGATTTTGCATCCGAGAGTTTGATGATTGAACTGACCGGTGACCAGCAGAAGATAGATGCTTTTATCAGTCTGATGGAAGATTACGGGATTCTGGAACTCGCAAGAACAGGAATAGCAGGCCTTGGAAGAGGTACAGAACACATTACATACATCGAGCAGTAAATGTTAGCTCCAGGTGATACCTGTCAGTTATAAAATTAAGTAAATGCAACAATGGAGGAGAAAAAAATGGCAAAAATTTTTTATCAGGAAGATTGCAACCTGTCTCTGTTAGAGGGAAAGACCATTGCAATTATCGGCTACGGCAGCCAGGGACATGCACATGCACTGAACCTGAAGGATTCCGGCTGTCATGTAATTATCGGACTTTACGAAGGCTCCAAGTCCTGGGATAAAGCTGTAAAGCAGGGCTTTGAAGTATACACCGCAGCAGAAGCTGCAAAGAAAGCTGACATCATCATGATTTTGATTAACGATGAGAAACAGGCTGATTTGTACAAGAAAGACATCGAGCCCAACCTGGAAGCAGGAAACATGCTGATGTTTGCACACGGTTTCAACATTCATTTTGGCTGTATCGTACCTCCCGCAGATGTTGATGTTACAATGATTGCACCCAAGGGACCCGGCCATACAGTAAGAAGTGAATATCAGGCCGGAAAGGGTGTTCCCTGTCTGATTGCGGTTGAGCAGGATGCCACAGGAAAAGCACAGGATCTGGCTTTGGCTTACGCTCTTGGTATCGGCGGTGCAAGAGCAGGTGTTCTGGAAACCACCTTCCGTACCGAGACGGAAACTGATTTGTTTGGTGAGCAGGCAGTTCTTTGCGGTGGTGTCTGTGCATTAATGCAGGCAGGCTTTGAGACTCTTGTTGAGGCAGGATACGACGAGAGAAACGCATATTTCGAGTGTATCCACGAGATGAAGCTGATTGTCGATTTGATTTATCAGAGCGGCTTCGCCGGAATGAGATATTCCATCTCCAACACTGCCGAGTACGGCGACTATATCACAGGTCCCAAGTTAATTACCGAAGAGACCAAGAAGACCATGAAGAAAATCTTAAGCGACATTCAGGACGGAACCTTCGCAAAGGAATTCCTGCTTGATATGTCTCCGGCAGGTAAACAGGTTCATTTCAAGGCTATGAGAAAGCTGGCTTCCGAACATCCTTCCGAAAAGGTCGGTGCCGAAATCAGAAAACTTTACAGTTGGAATAATGAAGCTGATAAGCTCATTAACAACTAAACTATAGGAAATCGGAAGAGCAGGCAAAAGAAGCTTCTTTTGCCTGCTTTTTTATATTCTTAAATTCTCTTTAGAAATTCTTTATCTTTTTCTGGAGTCTCCCTTTAGGTTTGAAGTTTATATTTATCTCAACAAAAGGGAGGAAACGATATGGACTTGTCAACAATTACACTTTATTTCACAAAATACGGAGCAATTGCAATTTTTGTTATTGTTTTACTGGAATATATGAATTTGCCGGGATTTCCGGCAGGTATTATTATGCCGCTTTCGGGCATTATGGCGGCAAAAGGAAATATTCACTTTTTCTGGGTCATGGTAATCACAGTAGCTGCAGGGCTTTTAGGCAGCTTATTACTTTATGGTCTAGGAAGAAAGGGCGGTGAAGTTTTCTTAAGGGCATATATTAACAGATTTCCGAAACAAAAAGAAGCACTGGAAAAGAATATGGAATGGATTAGGAAAAAGGGGAGCCTTGGTGTATTCTTGGGAAAGTTGCTTCCCATGGTAAGAACTCTTGTATCTATACCTGCGGGTGTTGTTAAAATGGACATGACTCAATATATTATCAGTTCCGTATGCGGAATTTTTATTTGGAACTTTATATTTGTAGGAGCAGGATATTTACTGGGTGATAAAATTTTTACCATGCTTGGTGTCATGTAAGGTTTTTGAATGAACAGATATACATCTGAACATCGATACATGACAGAAAGGGAGGAAACGCATGAGAATTGCATTGATGACAAACAATTACAAACCAATTATGGGTGGCGTCCCGATATCCATTGAACGTCTGGCTAAAGGGTTAAAATCATTGGGGCATGAAGTTACGATTTTTGCTCCCACTTATAAAGAGCAGGAAGAGGATGAAGATGTAATCAGATATAGTACTTTGTTAAACAGATTTATAGGCGGAATTGTACTTCCGAATCCGTTTGATTTAAGAATTGAAAAGGAATTTCAGAAAAAGGAATATGACATCATTCATGTTCATCATCCGATGTTAGTAGGCAGGACAGCAGTCTATCTATCGCAAAAATACGGAATTCCGTTGGTTTTTACTTATCACACGAGATATGAAAAATATGTGGAAAGTTATACCGGCGGAATAATTAAAGCAGAAAGACTGATGCCGTTTTATTTACATACTTTTTTAAAACATTGTAATTATGTATTTGCGCCAACCGAAGGGATTCGAAATTATCTGACGGATATTTGTAAAGTATCACCTGAAAAGACAGGTATTTTACCAACAGGTATAGAAGAGAGAAACTATCATGTCCCGGCAACTCAAATAAATGAAATACGCAAAAAATATGATGCTCTCAACTGTCCGCTTTTTCTTACCGTATCCAGAATGGCTCAGGAGAAAAATATTGGTTTCCTTTTAGAGAGCTTATCCGAATTTAAGAAGCGTTACGGGAAGCCCTTTCGTATGTTAATGGTAGGAGACGGACCGCATAGAAAAGAATATGAGAAAGAGTGTAATACTCTTCGGATTCGCGATGAAGTTATTTTTACCGGTACGATTCCAAATGAAGAATTGGCAGCTTATTTTGGTGCGGCAGATACTTTCCTTTTTGCATCAAAGACAGAAACTCAGGGAATTGTGGTACTTGAAGCTTTTGCGGGATCCACACCGGTCCTGGCAGTTCGGGCATCCGGAGTGGAAGATTTGGTAACTGAAGGAATCAACGGAATGCTGACCGAAGAAGATAAAGATGAATACGCAGAAATGCTGATAAATTTTTACAAAGACAGCTTCAAACGTTCTGAAATGGCAGAAAATGCGTATCGGACAGGACTGACATATCATGAAGAATCAGTTGCGAAGGAGGCAGTGCGCGTCTATAATGAAGTGGTGACGGCAGCTCGGACAGCTCCCATTAAATCGGGGCTTGTAAGGCTGGGCTAATATGAAAATGAGGGGATAAGAGTGAAATTGTATGACCGGAAATTACAAAATTTTAGTGGTAGAGGATGACAAAGAAATCCGGGAAGGAATTGAGATTTATCTGAGGAACCAGGGATATGAGGTTTTTCAGGCTTCAAACGGGCAGGAGGGGCTTCATGTTATAGAACAGCAGGAATTACACCTTGCAATTATAGATATTATGATGCCGGTGATGGATGGTGTTACCATGCTGATGAAGCTTCGTGCCATGAACTGTGAATTCCCTGTAATTATGCTTTCGGCTAAATCTGAAGAAGTTGATAAAATTATGGGGCTTAATATGGGAGCAGACGACTATGTGACAAAACCTTTTACACCCCTGGAGCTATTGGCCAGAGTAAATTCCCATCTGCGTCGATATTCAAAATATCTGGCAGCTTTACAGGATGACGGCGTAAAGGAGCATGTATATACGATTGGCGGATTGGAATTGAACGAAGATACAGTAGAAGTATCCGTAGACGGTGACCCTGTTAAATTGACACCAATGGAATTTAAAATCGTTCAGTTGCTCATCAAAAATCCGGGAAGAGTATTTTCCGCTGATGAAATTTATGAGCGAATATGGAACGAAAAAGCGGTAAACACAGACACCATCATGGTACATGTGCGAAACATCAGGGAAAAAATTGAGATTGATCCCAAAAATCCAAAGTATTTGAAAGTTGTATGGGGTGTGGGTTATAAAATTGATAAGCAGTGACGTTACTGACGATAAGAAATATATCAGTATGAAACAATTGGCATAAATTCATAGAAAGGAAAGGAATGTATGCAGTCTGACATCAAAGAAACTGAGGGTAGTCTGAAGGAAAAATCCAATATGAGAAGACTTAACGGAAGACATGCATGGATTTTGCAGGGTTTGGCTTTAAGCCTTATCGGAGCTGTTATTTTCAGCTGTTTTTATGGAGTACTTTGTGAAAATGCAAAAAAATGGAACAATAATATTCTTGAACAGACAGGAAATGTTTCCTGGCTCTATCAGAGCAGTTTTCTGCTATATAAGGATCTCTGTAATTCTCAAAGCGAAACCCAGCTGGAATACAAGGATATTTATTTAAGACCCGCAGAAGGTTATGAATGGCTGCTGAATGAAGCAGAACTGGAGAAGCGGAGTGCAGAACCATATTATGAATTTGCAGAGAATGCGGACGGAAGTTCTTCTCCTGTGTGCGAGGATGGAATATTATGGGATGAAGCCTCTGAAATTTGTAATGAACTGGCGAATCTGAACGGTTATTTTATGAATCTGGAAGAAAATTTCAGGATTTTAAACAATATATACGACTATGTGATATGGGATGACGTCACCGGCAATTATGTGACAAATATGTCTTCGGAAGAAGCGGAACGGATTTTAAGCAATAACGAAACCTATAACCGTTATTTTCTCCTTACTTTTCATTTCGACAGTGCCGGAAATGTCACTCTTGGCAAGGTTATGGGCGAGAACACGGAACGTCTGAGAAAGACGGCAAATGAGGTTGTGAGGGAGGCATCTTTATCAGAGATGATTTCTTCCACCCTGAATCATTACAGGAAATACGGAGATACAAAAAATCCCAGAAATTGTACGGTGATATTTGCTGCTTCCGCAGACAGTTGGAACAGCGCAGATGAGACTTGGGGTATTCGTTCCGACACCTATTTTGCACAGAACGGGTACTATAATGTTTATTCTTCAACAGATTATATGGAAAACGGAGTTTCGGTGGAGATATATCGCAGCGCAGGTATTGACGGGATTCTGTTATTTTGCGTAGTGCTGTTTGCTATGCTTGGGCTTTTTCTGCCGCTTTGCGGAAAAGAAAAACCCTGGAATGAAATCAGGTTATGTGCGCTCCCTTTTGAAGTTCTGTCTATTATAGGAATCTGCATTTTTGCCGGAGGTTCATTGATAGAACAACATGTGGTATACATTGCAAGCGGTACGGCAGAAGAAACATGGATGAATTATCTGAATCTGAATCCCGCAGGTGCATGGTGGCTTGTTACAATATACAATCTGGCTGTTATGACGGTTTATTTTTTCTGCTGGTGGTACATCGGAATTTGTACAAGAGCAGTCAAAGATATGGGTGTTGTCGCCTATATCAAAGAAAGAAGCCTGATATATCGCTTCTTCCCGTTCATCAAAGGGAAAGTACAGTTGGTTTATCGTGCGGCGCAACATCTTGACCTTACGAAAAATGCGCACAGAACGATTCTGAAACTTGTTTTGGTAAATGCGGTTGTACTGTTTATAATCAGCAGCCTTTGGTTCGGTGGCTTTGCAATAACCGTGGTATATTCAATATTGTTGTATTTTATCTTGAGGAAATATATCAGTGATCTTCAGAAAAAATATAGCGTGTTGCTTCGCGCAACAAACCAGATGGCGGAAGGGAACCTGAATGTTTCCATCGATGAAGATCTAGGTATTTTTGAACCTTTTAAACCTCAAATTATCAGTATTCAAAACGGATTTCGGAAAGCAGTGGATGAGGAGGTAAAAAGCCAGAAGATGAAGGCAGAGCTGATTACCAACGTGTCCCATGACTTAAAGACTCCTCTTACGGCTATCATAACCTATGTAAATCTGTTAAAAGAGGAAGGAATCTCGGAGGAGCAGAGGAGGGAATATCTGGATGTACTGGAGCGGAAATCTCTGCGTCTTAAGGTATTGATTGAAGATTTGTTTGAGGTCAGCAAGGCAAATACCGGGAATATCACGTTGAATCTGACTGAGGTTGACATTATGAGTCTGATAAAACAAGTGTCTTTTGAGATGGCTGATAAGCTGGAATATGCAGGCTTGGACATACGGATGAATCTGACGGAAGAGAAGATTCTGCTCGCTCTTGACAGCCAGAAGACTTACCGGATTTATGAGAACCTTTTCGGAAATATTGCTAAGTATGCCATGAAGGGTACCAGGGTTTATGTGAACGGCTTCAAAATAGATGACAGGGTGGTAATCACCATGAAGAACATTTCCGCTCAGGAGATTACGGTAGATTCCGAAGAACTGACAGATCGTTTTGTCAGGGGAGATGCCTCAAGAAATACAGAAGGCTCAGGTCTAGGTCTGGCTATTGCCAAGAGCTTTACGGAGTTACAGGGAGGTAAGCTTGACCTAGAAGTGGACGGAGATTTGTTTAAGGTAACAACCACATGGGTGATAAAAAACAGTTTGAATGTCAATAATACAATAAAATAAATCAAGAACTTATATTTGAACTAATGCTATATATGTGCTAAGATTGTCCTTAGAACAAAAAGCGAAAACAGAGTGACGCTTGGAAAGGCATGGTAGAGAATATGGGAATGACAATGTCACAGAAGATTCTTGCCGCAGCGGCAGGGCTTGAAAAGGTGGAAGCCGGACAGCTGATAGAGGCGAATCTTGATCTGGTTCTGGGAAATGATATCACAAGTCCGGTTGCCATTAAAGAAATGGAAAAATTTACGGTCAAGGGTGTGTTTGACAAGGATAAAATCGCTCTGGTTCCCGACCATTTTGTCCCCAATAAGGATATTAAATCCGCAGAACACTGCAAATGTGTGAGAGAGTTTGCACGCAGGAATGAGATTACGAATTATTTTGAAGTGGGTGAGATGGGAATCGAACATGCACTGTTACCGGAAAAAGGATTGACTGTGGCAGGAGATGTGATTATCGGTGCGGATTCCCATACTTGTACCTACGGTGCACTTGGAGCTTTTTCTACAGGTGTTGGAAGTACGGATATGGCTGCAGGAATGGCAACAGGTAAAGCATGGTTCAAGGTACCCGGTGCTATCAGATTTATCCTGAAGGGAAAGCCTGCAAAGTATGTAAGCGGTAAAGATGTTATTCTGCATATTATCGGTATGATAGGGGTGGACGGAGCTCTTTATAAGTCTATGGAGTTTGTAGGAGACGGAATTGCCAATCTGTCAATGGACGACCGTTTTACCATTGCCAATATGGCTATAGAAGCCGGCGGAAAGAATGGTATTTTCCCTGTGGACGCTCTGGCCGAGCAGTATATGAAGGAGCATTCCGAAAGGCCCTATAAGATTTATGAGGCGGATGAGGATGCTGTTTATGATGCAGAATATACCATAGATTTAAGCACACTTCGCCCTACGGTAGCATTTCCTCACCTTCCGGAAAACACACATACGATAGACGAAATCAAAGCAATGGATGAGATTAAAATTGATCAGGTAGTTATCGGTTCCTGTACCAACGGAAGACTGGATGATTTGAGAACTGCTGCTGAAATATTAAAGGACAGGCATGTGGCTAAGGGAATGAGATGTATTGTAATTCCCGCAACCCAGGCAATATATATGCAGGCTATGGAGGAAGGATTATTAAAAACCTTTATTCAGGCAGGTGCTGTTGTCAGCACACCTACCTGCGGTCCCTGTCTCGGAGGATACATGGGTATTCTTGCGGAAGGTGAGCGTTGTGTTTCCACGACAAACCGTAATTTTGTAGGACGTATGGGTCATGTTTCTTCCGAAATATATCTTGCAAGTCCGGCCGTTGCGGCAGCAAGTGCAATTACGGGTGTGATTTCAGGTCCCGATGAGTTGGCACGAAGATAAAATTTTCCACATGCAAATTTGTACCTGCGCAAGGCCGGATATTGTCCGAAAACATGCAGGTAGCGGAAAGGTATGGTAACGAATATGAAAAATGCTAAAGGAATGGTTTTTAAATATGGTGACAACGTTGATACGGATGTCATTATTCCCGCAAGATATTTGAATTCCTCAGACCCTGCGGAGCTGGCAACCCACTGTATGGAGGATATTGATAAGGATTTTGTCAATAAGGTAAAAGCCGGTGATATCATTGTGGCGGAAAAAAATTTCGGATGCGGTTCCTCCCGCGAACATGCTCCTATTGCAATAAAAGCGGCAGGTGTCAGCTGTGTTATAGCAGAGACCTTTGCCAGAATTTTTTATCGGAATGCCATCAATATCGGACTTCCCATTATAGAATGTCCGGAGGCAAGCAAGGGTATTGAAGACGGTGATGAAGTTGAAGTCAATTTTGATACCGGAATTATAACGAATCTGACGAAGGGAAACTCATTTAAAGGTCAGGCTTTTCCGGAATTCATGCAAAAGATTATTGCATCGGAAGGGCTAATCAATTATATTAATAATAAGTGATAATGCAAAGGACCTGCGGCATAGTCGCAGGTCCTGTTTTGTAAAGTGTCATTGTTCAGATAAAATAAAAGTATTTATTCAGCAAAGAAAGGATGAAAAATTATCATGGGCAGTGAAAGCAGTTCTAAAAAATATGAGATAGATATGTGTAATGGGCCTTTGTTCGGAAAAATTCTTGTGTTTTATTTTCCGCTGATGCTGTCCGGAATTTTACAGCTTCTTTTTAATGCTGCCGATATTGCTGTGGTAGGACGTTTCGCAGGGAACGAGGCGCTGGCTGCGGTTGGGTCCACCAGCTCGCTGACAAATCTGTTGGTTAATTTATTCATCGGTTTGTCTGTGGGAGCCAATGTTCTTGTTGCCAGGTTTTACGGTGCGGGGCAAAAAGATGAATTGAAAGAGATGGTGCAGACTGCTTTGGCCACCTCTGTTATAGGAGGAATTCTGCTTGTATTTATTGGATTTTTTGTTTCTAAACCTGCCCTAATCCTTATGGGGACACCGGAGGATGTGATTTCCCATTCGGTTTTATATATGCGTATCTATTTTGCCGGTATGCCATTTATGATGGCTTATAATTTCGGTGCCGCCGTACTTCGTGCGGTGGGAGATACCAAACGTCCTCTATATTATCTGCTGGTCGCAGGTGTTGTTAACGTAATTTTGAATCTGATATTTGTAATTGTATTTCAAATGGGAGTTGCAGGTGTTGCTGTTGCAACCGTAATCTCACAGGCAATTTCTTCGGGACTGATTCTGCGCTGTCTTATACGAACAGACAGTGTATACCGCCTGGAATTAAAAGGGATTCGGATTTCCGGCGACAAGCTAAAGAAAATGTTTCAAATTGGACTTCCTGCAGGATTGCAGGGGTCACTGTTTTCTATTTCCAATGTTTTAATACAGTCTTCCGTGAACAGCTTTGGTTCTGTTGCTATGGCCGGCAACACGGCAGGAAGCAATATTGAAGGCTTTGTTTACACAGCTATGAATTCTTTCTATCAAGCTGCAATCAGCTTTTGCGGACAGAATTACGGTGCAAAAAAGTATAGAAGAGTAGGTAAAGTCTTACTTATATGTGAGATTCTTGTCATTGCGGTCGGCCTTATCATGGGAAACGGAGCATATCTGTTTGGGGGAACTCTGTTAAAGCTATATACAACAGATGAAGAGGTGATTCGCTACGGTATTTTACGAATGGCATATATCTGTATTCCCTATTTTCTATGTGGAATGATGGATGTGATTGTCGGGGCGCTCAGAGGAATCGGATATTCCATCATGCCAATGCTGGTATCCCTGACAGGAGCTTGCCTGTTCCGTGTAATTTGGATTTATACCGTATTCAGCAGTTATCGAACATTGCCCTGCCTGTATATCTCTTATCCTATCAGCTGGAGCCTGACTTTTCTGGCACATTTTATCTGTTTTATGATTGTCTATCGAAAGCTTCTGAGAAAAGAAACTTGAAACATATGTTCGTGTGTGGTATAAAGTATATGTATTAAAAATATATAGAGGCCATGTGTAAGCAACAGGGCTGACAGCAGAAAGGATTATTCATGATAGCGTATGTGAACGGAATAGTGGAGGATATAGCCGAGGACAATGTAGTTCTCGATGTAAACGGGCTGGGCTATAATATCAAAATATCTGCGGATACTGCTTCACGACTGCCGGGAATCGGTGAACCGGTAAAACTGTATACCTATACCTGTGTCAGAGAAGATGCATTCCTGTTATACGGGTTTCTTACACGAAGTGATCTGGAGATATTTAAGAAGCTGATTACTGTAAACGGTATTGGCCCTAAGGGAGGGCTTGCAATTCTTTCCGTTATGGACGGAGACGATTTGCGTTTTGCCATCCTTTCAGGGGATGTAAAGGCTATATCAAAAGCCCCGGGCATCGGTTCAAAGACAGCACAAAGGGTCATTCTGGATTTAAAAGATAAAATATCATATGATGATACAATGATTGAAAAAGAAATATCTGCAACAGTTTCCGGAAATTCTTTTAAAGCTGATACACCGCAAAAGAAAGAGGCCATAGAAGCTTTAATATCTCTGGGATACGGACAGACGGAAAGTACAAAAGCCGTAAATGCCATTGAAGGAATAGAAAACATGGATTCCGGTGCTATATTGAAGGCAGCATTGAAAAAAATGTTTTAGCCGGAAATACATTATATCCGGAAAAAGGATGATAAAAAAACAGAAGGAACTGATAATATGCCGGGCAAGAGAATGATTGAAACAAACATAACAGAAGAAGATGTGAAGATAGAAGGCTCTCTCCGGCCTCAGACCCTTGATGACTATATTGGTCAATCTAAGGTAAAGGAGAATCTGAAAATTTATATTGAAGCTGCCAAAAGAAGAGGAGATGCTTTGGACCATGTGCTTTTTTACGGCCCTCCCGGTTTGGGAAAAACAACTCTTGCCGGGATTATCGCCAATGAAATGGGGGTTCACTTAAAGGTAACCAGCGGACCGGCTATAGAAAAGCCGGGCGAAATGGCAGCAATTTTAAACAATCTGGAAGAGGGAGACCTTTTGTTCGTAGATGAAATTCACCGTTTGAACAGGCAGGTAGAAGAAGTCCTTTATCCTGCCATGGAGGATTATTGCATTGATATCATGATTGGAAAAGGTTCAACAGCCCGTTCGGTACGTCTAGAACTTCCCAAATTTACTCTGGTAGGGGCTACCACAAGAGCGGGACTTCTGACTGCTCCTTTGCGGGACAGATTTGGTATGATACATCATCTTGAGTTTTACACAGTGGAGGAGTTGCAGATGATTATCATGCATTCGGCCAAGGTGCTTGAAGTGGAAATTGAGGCCGGAGGAGCGCTGGAAATGGCAAAACGAAGCAGAGGAACGCCACGACTTGCGAATCGTATATTAAAGCGTGTACGGGATTTTGCTCAGGTAAAATATGACGGCACCATAACGGAAGAGGTAGCCAGAACAGCGTTGGATTTAATGGATGTGGATAAGCTGGGTCTTGACCATATTGACCGCAATATGTTGATTACCATGATACAAAAATTTGACGGAGGACCTGTTGGACTAGATACACTTGCAGCGGCAATCGGTGAGGATGCAGGAACAATCGAGGACGTGTATGAACCTTATTTGATTAAAAACGGTTTTATAAACAGAACACCCAGAGGAAGGGTAGTTACGGATTTGGCTTACCATCATTTGGGATTACAATAATTGTAATAAAATATATTTTTCTTGCCTGCATGAAGATAATGTTATATAATTAACCTCGTGGTGGTGCTTTATACAAAAGGGGTGTGTAATATGTCTTCTAAAACGGATACAGAAGTGATTATAGGCGGCAAGGTATTTACATTAAGCGGTTATGAAAGTGAAGAATATCTGCAGAGAGTAGCCTCTTATATTAATAATAAACTGAATGAATACAATAAGGTTGACAGTTTCCGAAGACAGCCGATGGATACTCAGGGAGTGCTTCTTCAGCTCAATATTGCCGATGATTATTTTAAGGCCAAAAAGCAGATTTCCATTTTGGAAGAGGAATTACAGGCAAAGGAAAAAGAATTATATGATTTGAAGCATGAATTAATCTCTGCGCAGATAAAGCTTGAGAGTTCCGAAGAGCAGGTTAAGACTCTCCAGCAGGATATTAATGAAAATGCGAAGAAGATTGTGCGGCTTGAAACAGAGTTAAAGAAAAAATAGGTTTTAGCTGTCCGTAAAGGACAGCTTTTCTTTTTAATGAATTTGAAAAGAGGGATTTATGAAAAACGGTAACCATGTGGAACTTCTTGCACCGGCCGGTAACCCGGATTCATTTTACGGTTCCGTAAACGCAGGTGCTGATGCTGTTTATCTTGCAGGAAACCGATTCGGTGCAAGAGCATACGCAGATAACTTTACTACAGATGAACTTCTGGAATGTATTCGTTACGGACATCTGAGAAATATTAAATTATATTTAACCGTCAACACTTTGATAAAAGAAAATGAGATAAACGAGTTATACGACTACATGAAGCCTTTATACGAAGCCGGCTTGGATGCTGTAATTGTACAGGATTTCGGTGTTTTTCATTACCTTAGAGAACATTTTCCGAATCTTGAACTGCATGCAAGCACACAGATGACATTGTGCAGCAGCTTCGGCGCACGTTTACTAAAAGAAATGGGAGCAACACGCATTGTCCCTGCAAGGGAATTGAGTTTAAGAGAACTGAAAAAAATAAAAGAAAATGTGGATATCGAATTGGAAGTGTTTATTCATGGAGCAATGTGTTATTGCTATTCAGGACAATGTCTTTTCAGCAGTGTTCTCGGAGGAAGAAGCGGGAACAGAGGACGCTGCGCACAGCCTTGCAGGCTGCCGTATTCTGTTATTACAAACGATAAAAAGAGTACAGAGGCTTATTACTTAAGCTTGAAAGATATGTGCACCATTGATTACATCCCTGAACTATTGGAAGCGGGAATCGATTCATTTAAAATAGAAGGCAGAATGAAAAAGCCGGAATATGCAGCAGGAGTCACAGCAATCTATCGTAAATATATAGACTATTATTATGCCTTGAAAGATAAATTCGGGAAAGAAACTGCGAAGGAAAAGTTTTGTGTGGAGCAGTGCGACAGGGATAATTTAAAAGATTTGTACATCAGAAGCGAAATACAGGATGGGTATTTTAAGAAGCACAACGGAAGAGAAATGATAACCATTTGCAGCCCATCTTATAACGGCAGTAATGAAAAACTTCTGGAGAAAATACAAAAAGACTATCTTTCCGGAAAGGACAAGCTTCCTGTCAATATAAGAGCGGTTTTCTGTGAGAAGGAGGCTGCAGAAATAACCCTAGATTATCAGGGAGAAATGATTACCGTAACAGGGGAAACTGTCGAAACGGCAAACAAACAGCCAATTACGGAAGATAATATCAGAAAACAATTGGGAAAACTGGGAGACAGCTCGTTTTACGCGGAGAAAATGCAGATTCAAGTGAGTAATCATGCTTTCTATTCCTTAAAACAAATAAATGAACTGCGTCGACAAGCAGTTTTCGCTCTGGAGAATAAGCTTTTGTCTGAAAAACTGAATCGGGCAGGAAAAGTTTCTTGCCTTTGTAATGCAGATTCTGAAGAAAGAAAATTTGAATGTGACAATTATTCGTATCGGGAAAATGATTTCAGTATTTCCGTAGAGACAAGGGAGCAACTGATTGCACTAAACGACTGGACAAAAAGACATGTTAAATATTCTCCGTCAATTGTGTATGTACCGGGTGATTTGCTGGAGAATGAAGAAATATGGAGTATTTGCAAAGATTTAGCGAATTATTGCTCGGTTTTTGTTTCGATGCCCTATATTTTAAGAGAAGATGACAAAGCATATCTGCAGGAATTGTATAAACAGGTAGCGAATTCTGCGTTTTTGGAGGGATTTTTGATTCGTTCCGCTGACGGAATCGGCTTTTTGGAGCAATTTGACAAGAAATGCAAGTGGCATCTGGATACTAATATATATGTATGGAATCGTGACGCTTTACAACAGCTTGGAGAAAAGGCAGACAGCTTCTGCCTGCCGTATGAATTAAAGGCTTCAGAACAACGCAAACTGCTGAAAAGCGGATTTTGCTTCGAAAAGATTATTTATGGCAGAATCCCAATGATGATTACGGCAAACTGTGTTTTAAAGACATCTGACAGATGCATGAAAAACAACAAAGTGAAAAGTATTCTGGTTGACCGTTACGAAAAGGAATTTCCTGTGATGCGTAACTGCCGTCATTGTATAAATACTATTTATAACAGTGTTCCGCTGTCCCTGCATCGTGAACTGCAAAAATGGAACGGTTCTGTGAGAATGAGGCTTCAGCTTACAGTGGAAGACAGAGTAGAAACGGAAAAGCTTCTGACATTTTTCATTACAGGAGAGGGAAATGCACCGGAAGAATATACGACCGGACACGAAAAACGTGGTGTGGAATAAGATTAAGTAGGAAAAGGTATCTGAAATGAAAGAATATATTACAGAATTATCGAAATATGGAATTACAGCGTGCATGCTGATTTATACGATAAGCAGTTATGTCTGTTTTATTCCGGTAAAAGAAAAGAGAAAAGAAAATATCGGATTATATATCTTTCAGTGTGTTTTCCTTTTCATGACACAACTTCTGTGCTTTGCTAACCTGACTGTTGCCAGCGGAAATTACGAGTATATTTTTCTCTATGTTTTTGTGCAGATTTTTCTGCTTGCCATTATTGCAATGGTTCCCTTGATTTATGAGACAGTGAATCGGTTTTTGTTAAATAATATGTGTATGCTTCTGGGAACGGGATTATGTATTATATCCAGATTGTCTTTTAAAAAATCAGTGAAGCAGTATATCATCGCATTGGCATCTCTTACCATTTCACTTATGATACCCTACTTTCTGTCAAGGGTTCACTTTCTGAAAAAGCTGACATGGGTATATGGTCTCGTCGGATTTGGTGTTTTGAGCACTGTATTGCTTTTGGGAGAGATAACACATGGTTCAAAAATTACATTCACAATGTTTGAAAATATAACATTTCAGCCGTCTGAATTTGTGAAAATTATTTTTGTGTTTTTCCTTGCAGGAGCATTATGGGAAAAACGAACATTCGACAGAGTCGCCCTGACGGCTGTATTTGCAGGTGCCCATGTAATCGTACTGGTTCTGTCAAAAGATTTGGGAAGCGCTCTTATTTTTTTTGTGGGCTATGTTTTTGTGGTATTTACCGCAACAGGAAATATTCTCTACCTTCTTCTGGGCGCTGCCGGTGGAAGCGGAGCGGCATATGCTGCTTATAAAATATTTTCACATGTACAAACCAGAGTTCTTGCATGGCGGGATCCATGGAGCCATCTGACAGATGAGAGTTGGTCCATTACACAATCACTCTTTGCCATGGGCAGCGGAAGCTGGTTTGGAATGGGGCTTTTAAAGGGCAATCCAAAATCCATACCCTATGTGGATCAGGATTTTATTTTTTCATCCATATGTGAAGAATTGGGCGTTATTTTCGGTGTATGTTTGATACTGATTACCTTAAGCTGTTTTATCAATATTTGTAAGATTGCAGTCGAAGTGAAGGACCGCTTTTATCAATTAATTGTATATGGTATCGGAATCATGTATATATTTCAAATTTTCCTTACTGTAGGCGGAGGTATGAATCTGATTCCGTTGACAGGTGTGACGCTTCCGTTTATCAGCTATGGCGGAAGTTCCTGCATGACAACAATGATGATGTTTTTTATTGTACAGGGAATTTATATCCGTATGCAACAGGAAGGAGGGAAGGCATGAGTACAAAAACATCCATTATCGTAAGCTGTGGATTGTTTACGACGCTATTTTTGTTTATGGCCGGTTTCCTTGTCCGTTTTGTATCGGAAAACCAACAGGACATGGTGAATAATAGCTATAATTCCCGCCAGGAAATTCTTTTATCCCAAAACTACAGGGGAACCATCTATTCCCGTGACGGAGAAATCCTTGCTGAGACAGTTATGGATTCTGCTCAAAATGAGACAAGAGTTTACCCTTTTGAAAATCTTTTTTCTCATGTGGTGGGATATTCTACCAACGGAAGAATGGGGGTAGAAGCTCAGGCAAATTATTATCTGATTAATACAAATACTTCAATCAGCAATAAAGTCGCTAACGATATGGCCGGCGTTAAAAACCCGGGAGATAATGTGTTTACAACTCTTGATGTCCAAATACAGCAAGTGGCGGATGAACAGCTGAGCATCTATAAAGGAGCTGTTGTGGTAACTGAGGTTTCTACCGGAAAAATTCTTGCAATGGTTTCTCATCCTGATTTTGATCCAAATGAGATTTCGGAAATTTGGTCATCTTTGATTTCCGACAGTGAAAGCTCTGTCCTTGTAAATCGTGCAACACAGGGGCTTTATCCTCCGGGATCAACTTTTAAAATAATTACTGCCCTGGAATATATCAGAGAAAATCCGGATTCTTTTCAAAAATACAATTTTAAATGTCCGGGATATTATAAGTATGACGGTAACCGTATTAATTGTTATCACGGTATCAGTCACGGTAATGTGGACTTTGAGCGTTCCTTTGCAAAATCATGTAATTCATCTTTTGCAAATATTGGAATGACATTGGATAGAGCTTCTTTTTCAAATACACTTCAAGAATTGCTGTTTGGGGGAGAGCTTCCGCTAACCTTAAGTTATTCTCAAAGCAGTACAGTGGTATCTACAGAAATGTCCGACAATGATATGATGCAGACCTCAATAGGACAGGGTCAAACACAGATTACACCGATTCATCTAAATATGATTACGAGTGCCATTGCAAATGACGGCATTTTGATGAAGCCTTATGTGGTAGAGCATGTGGAAAATGCAGAAGGGAATGTTATTAAAAATTTTAAATCGCAGGAATACAGAAGAATAATGACCGATGAAGAAGCTGCGATTTTGAGAGAATTAATGACAGCTGTAGTAGAAGAAGGTACTGCGAAAAAATTGTCCGGGTTGAGCTATACGGCTGCGGGAAAGACAGGTTCTGCCGAGTATGGTTCCGTAAAAGGGGAAAGTCATGCATGGTTTACAGGCTTTGCTCCGGCAGAAAATCCGGAAGTTTGTGTTACGATTATCGTCGAGGGTGCCGGCAGTGGCGGCGATTATGCGGTACCTATTGCAAGAAGAATATTTGATGCCTATTTTCGGGAAACAAAAAAATAAGTTGCGCTTCCATAAGGATTGGTCTATACTGTTTTTAGTTGTGTACAGGCACACCAATCAGGAGGAATTGCAATGATAGAAGCAACAAGCTGTGGTGGTGTGGTAATATTTCGTGGAAAAATTCTTCTTTTATACAAGAATTATAAGAATAAGTATGAAGGTTGGGTTTTACCTAAAGGCACTGTTGAGCAGGGAGAAGAATTCAAGGATACTGCGCTCAGGGAAGTGCTGGAGGAATCGGGAGCGAAAGCCACCATCATAAAGTATATCGGGAAAAGCGAATATTCATTTACGGTTCCCGAGGATATCGTGGAGAAAGAAGTACATTGGTATCTGATGATGGCAGACAGTTATTACAGCAAGCCACAAAGAGAAGAGTTTTTTGTAGACTCCGGTTTTTACAAGTATCATGAGGCTTTCCATTTATTAAAATTTTCGAATGAAAAGCA
The DNA here is from genome assembly GCA_022769665.1 of Lachnospiraceae bacterium. GTDB lineage: Bacteria > Bacillota > Clostridia > Lachnospirales > Lachnospiraceae > Acetatifactor. Next base: position 45,436 of record JALEIR010000036.1, read on the forward strand.
AATATTGGAAAAAGCATACAATGAATATCTGGAATTGAAAAAAAACAATTTATGGGGCAGCCGAAAATACTATTAAGTATTTTCGGCTGTTTGTCATTCAGAGATTTTTGATTATTTGAAATTGAGGATTTTCCATCAAATCAAGAATTTGATTATTTTCATTTTTTAGTATCGGTCTTGAAAGCGTACCGGGATGAATAACAAATACTTCCCATACGGATTCATCATTTAACTGAACCGTCGATCCAATCTGTGCGTCAGCTATTCGTTTCATCAATGGAATCAATAATGTCGGATCGTACTTTTGCATGTCCCTTTCAAAATTTCCCAAAATTTGAAGAGGCGTAAGGGCATTTCTATAGGCTCTGGGAGAAGCCATGGCAATATAAGTATCTATAATGGCAATATATTTTGCGAAAATATCAATTTTACTACCTTTCATATGGTACGGGTAACCGCTTCCGTCCATTCTCTCGTGATGCATAATGACTGCATTTTTAATTCTGTTATCAAGAGTGGTATTTCTGATAATACTGTAACCGATTTCGGGATGTTTCTTTACCATTGCGTATTCTTCGTCCGTTAACTTTCCCGGTTTCCATAAGAGATCATAAGGGAGCTTCAGCTTACCTATGTCATAATAAAAGCCGGAGAGTATCAAAGCATTTTTATCCTCACCCCGCATACTAAGCCAGTCCGCAAAAGTACCTGCAAGCAGGGCGGAATTAAGGCAGTGGTTAAAAGTAAGTTCGTCTTCATTAGGTACCAGATTATAGAGAAAATCCAAAAGAGCAGAACCGTTTTGGTATGTGGATTGAATATCCTGATAGATAGATAACAGGGCATCGTCAGGAATCTGCAATCCGGTTGTAGCAAAAGCAAGCATCATCTGTTTGTAGAGCATAAGACTGTCAGAATGCTTTTGCTCAAATAGTTTGAATGCTTCGTTATATCTAATTTTTTCATAATGAGTGGTAGCAAGATCTATATCCTCTTTTATTGTAACACACATAATGGAATACCGTTTCAGACGCTCCAAAACATTTTCGTCAACAACGGTATCTGCGGAAAAAAGCTTTTTCCCTTGGTATTCAACGTCTTCCCCAAGAATCATTCCGGGCTGTAGCGCCATACGTGCTATGGATTTCATCTATAATGCCTCCTCGTGGTTCTTCTTTTTTAGTATAAAATATTTTGCAAAAAAGTCAACAGTCCATAACGGTTTTGTCGAATTGTTGTCAAATATGTATACTTTTGTCAGAATATGGAGTATAATCTTTTAAAGAATATAAGAACGGTTGGTATTCTCAGTATAGGAACATCCCGCAGTTTTACGGATGGGCAATCTAAAGAAAATCTTGCACTGACTGCACAGGCAACTGCGGGTGAAATTGATTCAACCTTGGCTATGATAGAGCAATCTGTAAACAGCTTGAGTCAGATTACTGTAACAACAATCACTGATTTTCATAAGTTTCAAACTTCCTCCTCATATGTAAAAGAGTGTACAGATGCGCTGAAAACTGCTGTACAAACCTTTGCAGAAAACATCATACTGCAGTGGCCGATAAAATATTCTTACATTGACGCAAAAGCTGACTGACATTTCGGAGACAATTGCAAATATCAGTGCAACCATTCAGGAATCAAGTACAGGCATTCAGAAAATTGCGGAGGAGACCTCAAGCATGACCGAGGAGACCTCAAGCATGACCGCGGAGACCGCAAATAATACAGAATTGGCGACAGAGAGTAAAGAAACTGTACAGGAACTTGCAAAGATTGTGGAACAGTTTAAGTTATAGCAGAAGAGTCAACGGATTTTCTCCTGATTTAAAGTTACATCTTTTGGGTTACAAACAGGAAAGCTTATGTTATAATATGGAATGTAATTCATTGTCCGGCAGAAAGTATGTGTTCAAAGGAACTATGTTATGGTATTACAGCTTACTTATCAGCCTGATTTGTATCTTGGCAGGAGCATAAAAAAGAAAAAACTGGATAAACTGAAAAAGAAGCTGGAAAATACCCCCTTGCTTTCCGGTGTGTTTTTGATTACCATTTCAAAAAATTCCTCAGACCAGCTTGAAATCTTTGACGCTAAACAGCTTGCACAAAAATACTATGAAAATAATCCGCCTCATGTGGTGGGAATAGCGGGAAATTATGACGAAGCAGTAGAAACAGTGGAACAAATAGTTCGGGAATGTCTGTGTAAAAGAGGTGATTGCGCCCTGAAGGAGTATCTGTTATGTGGGATGTAGTTTTATCTGTTTTGTCAATTTTCGGTGGCATCCTTCTGGTATTGCTGATTTTTGCGGCTGTATTTCTGCTCCTAGTGCTTTTTTATCCAATTACATATCGTGTCAGAGGGCAAAAAACAGTTGAGGAAAAATGGATTCTGGCAAAAATAAAATGGCTTTCCGGACTGTTGCAGATCAAATATTCCTACCCTGAACCGGGAAATGTTACGGTTAGGCTGTTTGGCAGGAAAGTATTTGATACCAATGAGAAGAGGACAAAAAAGAAACAACAGGAAAGCAATACGGATAAAAGTACTGCGAAATCCGAAGAAAAAACGAAAGAACAGTCATTTGAGCAACAAACAGAATTATCTTCAAGCGATAGTGAAAGGAAAAACAAAACAAAAGAAGTATCTGAACCAAACAAAGTATCGGGAGAAAACATTCAGAATGATAATAGTGAAGTTCACACGAAAGAACAGGAGTCTTCAAACACCGAAAAAATTGATAAAATAAGAAAATACACGCAAATTCTGAAGGAAAAAGAAACGGCAGAGCTTTGGAAACATGTAAAGCTTCGGTTGTTGAAGATATTAAAAAGTATTCGTCCCAGACATATCAGGGCAGATATTATTTTCGGTACCGGGTCTCCGGATACGACCGGATATGTTTTCGGAATATATGGAATGCTATCACCATACCTTGGGAAAAAGGTAAATGTAACCCCGGATTTTACGCGCGCTGTCTTTCAGGGAGACGCCGATATTTCAGGCCACATTACCGTATTTGTATTGATGATAAACGGCTTAAAATTATTGCTTGACAAAAGGCTTCATTTATTCCTGAAAAAGTGCAAAAAAATCGACAATGTAACGAAGCAGAAAGAGTAAAGATAAGCAGGAGGAAAGAAATGGCAGATAAAGAAAACTTTCAGGGAGTTGTAGAATCATTATTAAAAGGAATGGATACAGTGCTTTCAACAAAGACTGTTGTTGGAGAAGCAACTCAGGTAGGTGATACCATTATTTTACCACTTGTTGATGTATCTTTCGGAGTTGGTGCAGGAGCAGGAAATAATGGGCAAAAGAATTCAGCATCAGGAGCAGGAGGACTTGGCGGTAAAATGACTCCAAGTGCAGTTCTTGTCATTAAAGACGGTTCCACCAAACTTGTTAACATCAAGAATCAGGATACTGTCACAAAAATCCTGGATATGATTCCGGATATTGTAGACAAATTTACAAAGCCCAAAGAGAAGGATGATATGTCCGATGCGGAGGTAGTTGATATTGCTTTCCCTGAGGATAAGAAGAATCCTGAGCAATAGTTCTGCATATAATAGAGCGAGAAATAAAGTTTATACAGAGAATGCCTGTACGGAAGGGTACTATGAAGAAGCTGATAGGTTTGGTCGCTTTCTTGATTGCAATCGGTATGCTTTTTATGCTGATTACCCACAATCGTCTGGTTGGTCTGATTATCATCGCTCTGTTGTTGTTTGTAGGCTATAATTGTTTTTGCGGCGATTGAGAGGCTGGTTCAAATGATTGATTGGGAAGAAATAGCTTGTACCGGTGATGAGGACAAGCTGAAAAGCGCAAAATTATGGCTTTTTCAGGAAAACATTCGACTTGAAAATGAACGTAGAGAGCTGGATGCCTCCCGTGATAAGTTTTTGGATGAACGCGTCAGATTTCGACGTGATTTGGAGGAACTAAATCGTCGCACGGTGCAGGAAAGGAAAAGGCTTAAGGAAGAAAATTTGTTCTTTGAAAAGAAAATGGCAATCTTGCAGGACGGTTTCCGGCAGCTGGAAGAGGATAGAAAAGCTTTGGACAAACAGAAAAAAGAGCTTTCCGCATTAAACATCCGAAACAGAGAACAGGAAGAAGATTTACTATCGGAAAATACCGTCCGCAGACTTTTTTCCGGAATAAACAATACATTGGCTCTGAGAAAGCGATATAGGGATTTGATTAAAATTTTTCACCCGGACAATCTGTTCGGAGACGAAGAACTGGTTCAAATGATCAATAAAGAGTACTTGAGAAGGAAAGAAGAGCTTTAGTTTACACGAATATAGATAAAAAAAGAGCAGGTCAATGACCTGCTTTTTTCGGTTTCGAATTTAAGCTCTTTCTACCTTGCCGGACTTCAGGCAGCTGGTGCAGACATGCATTCTCTTAGCACCACCGTTTACTTTGCACTTTACACTCTTTACATTAGAGTTCCAGATTGCATTGCTTCTTCTATGAGAATGGCTCACATTGTTACCGAAATGTACGCCTTTTCCACAAACATCACACTTAGCCATTTTGACACCTCCTCGACATTAAGTAAGTTCGCAACAGTGATATATTACCAGAAAAATATTGGAAAAGCAAGTAAAAAAAATACTTTTTTATTTTTTTTCGTATTTATTGTTTCCTTTTTAGGGGAAAGCTGTTAGAATACAATATATATGTCTGTTTAATAGGTATATAAAGGACAACAATTCGGAAAGGAAAGGATATTAAGTATGAAAGGTTCTTATTTGAATACTCATATGGGAAATATTGTCATCGACAATGAAGTGATTGCACAATATGCAGGCAGTGTTGCTGTAGAATGTTTTGGTATAGTCGGAATGGCCGGTGTAAGTATGAAAGACGGTCTTGTTAAGCTACTGAAGATGGACAGCCTGACCAGAGGTATCAGCGTCTCCCTTAACAATCATAAGTTAATTCTTGATTTCCATGTAATTGTAGCTTACGGAGTAAGCATTCTTGCCGTTGCGGACAATTTGATTGATAACGTAAAGTACAAGGTAGAAGAATTTACAGGTATCGAAATCGAAAAAATAAACATCTATGTCGATGGTGTCAGAGTGATTGATTAAGGAGGAGCTTGTTGTGAGTTTACAAAAAATCGACGCTAAGATGCTTTCAACGATGTTCTTAGCGGGTGCAAAAAATCTTGAAAATAAGAAAGAATGGATAAATGAACTAAATGTATTCCCCGTACCTGACGGTGATACGGGTACCAATATGACCATGACCATCATGTCCGCTGCAAAGGAAGTTTCCGCCCTTGGGAATTCTGCAGATATGGAGTCTATCTGTAAGGCTATTTCCAGCGGATCATTGCGGGGAGCAAGAGGAAATTCAGGTGTAATTCTTTCTCAGCTTTTCAGAGGATTTACAAGAAGGATAAAAGAAGAGGAGATTATCACAATTCCTGTTTTGGCGGATGCTTTTGACAAGGCTGTTATGAAGCCGAAGGAAGGTACCATCCTGACAGTTGCAAGAGGCGCGTCCGAAAAAGCGAAAGAACTTGTTGAAAGCGGTACTGAGGATATGGAAACTTTCCTTTCCGCTGTTATTGAGCATGCGAGATATGTGCTGAGCCAGACGCCTGAAATGCTGCCCGTATTAAAGCAGGCAGGCGTTGTGGATTCCGGCGGGCAGGGACTTGTGGAAGTTCTTTCCGGCGCTTTTGATGCATTCCAAGGAAAGGAAATTGACTTAACCTTTACAGCGCCTGTTTCTATAGGCGGCGGAGTAAGCCGTTCCGCATCCTTAGAAGCGCAAGCCGAAGCAGATATAAAGTTCGGTTACTGTACAGAATTCATCATTATGCTGAATAAAACTTTTAACATTAAATCCGAGATGGATTTTAAAGCTTATCTGGAGTCAATAGGAGATTCAATTGTATGCGTTGCCGATGACGATGTCGTAAAGGTACATGTACATACCAACGATCCGGGACTTGCAATACAGAAGGCGTTGAAGTATGGTGCACTGTCCAACCTGAAAATTGACAATATGCGTCTGGAACATCAGGAAAAGCTGTTTAAAATGTCCGAAAAGGAAAATGCTTCAAAACAACAGCCGGAAGCTGAAAATAAGCCTGCAGAACCGCCAAAGGATTATGGTTTTATTGCTGTATCCGTGGGAGATGGTATCAATGAAATTTTCAAAAGTCTTGGCGTAGATTATATTATTGAAGGCGGACAGACCATGAATCCCAGCACAGCAGATATTTTGGATGCTGTTGAAAAGGTAAATGCCAAAACTGTATTTATTCTTCCTAATAATAAAAACATTATACTTGCGGCAAACCAGGCGGCGGAGCTGACAACGGAAAAGGATTTACTCGTTATTCCCACCAAAACAATTCCCCAGGGCATAACGGCAGTGATTAATTTTATGCCGGAACAATCGGCAGACGAGAATGAAGAAAATATGATTCAGGAAATTGCCAATGTCAGCACCGGACAAGTAACCTACGCGGTTCGTGATACTGTAATCGATGACAAGGAAATTAAAAAAGGCGATTACATGGGAATCGGTGATAAGGGAATTCTTTCCGTAGGCACATCCGTTAATGAAGTTGCCAAAGCTACCATTGCAGAGATGGTAACAGATGATTCCGAGCTGATCAGCATTTATTACGGAAGTGATGTAACGGAAGAGGATGCAGAAGCCTTCCGCGCAATTGTGGAGGAAACACATCCCTCCTGTGATGTGGAATTGCAATATGGCGGACAACCAATTTATTATTATGTAATGTCTGTGGAATAAACTTTTAAACCAACAGGAGACAGTTTTTAAGCTGTCTCCTGTTTTTTTCAACAATTCAGCAGGATTTATGTTGTTAATATGAGGAAATAATAAATGAACAGCAATACTTCGTTAATCGAATTAAAGGGTATCGGAGAAAAAACACAAAAATTGTTTCAAAAGCTCAATATTGCTACGTTGGGTGATTTACTGTCGACCTATCCGAAAGATTATGAGATATTTCAAGACCCGGTAAAAATTAACTGTCTTTCACCCGGTGAAACAAGCGCTGTTTACGCAGCTGTGTCGGGAATTCCCAATGAGAAAAAAGTACGCAAATTAAGCATTCTGAATGTAAATGTTACGGACGGAACAGGTGAACTGAAATTGACCTTTTTCAATATGCCTTTTTTAAAAAAGGTATTGCGTCAGGGAGGATTTTACATTTTCCGCGGAACAATCCAAAGTCATGGAAATACCTATTACATGGAACAGCCCAAAATTTTTTCCCTGAATGATTATATAGCTCAAAGTAACCGCTTAATTCCGAAATATTCTCTGACAAAGGGACTTACAAATCAAATCTTTCGCAAGGCTGTAAAACAGGCTCTTGATAAATATACCTTTGAAGAAGAATTTTACCCAAAAGAATTTGCGGAAAAATATGGACTGATTGAAGAGAAAAAAGCAATTGAAACCATTCATTTTCCGAATAATATGGAATCCCTTGCTGCTGCGAGAAAAAGACTGGTTTTTGATGAATTTTTCTCTTTCCTTTTTGGTCTAAGACAAAACAGAAAATATAACGAAGGATTAAAAAATGAATATCAAATGTTTGAAACTGCTGATACGGTACGGCTTCTTGAGCAATTACCCTTTCCCCTGACCAAAGCGCAAAAAAGGGTGTGGCAGGAAATCAGGGAAGATATGGGCAGCCCTTACTGCATGAATCGCCTGATTCAGGGAGATGTGGGATCCGGGAAAACTATTCTTGCCATATTGGCTCTTTTGATGGTTGCCGCAAACGGCTTTCAGGGAGCATTGATGGCTCCAACAGAAGTACTTGCCGTACAGCATTACGAAAATGTTTGTGATTATATAAAGCAGTACGGTGTTCATTTAAAACCTGTTCTTTTGGTAGGTTCCATGACTTCGAAGGAGAAAAAAGATGCTTATGAAAAAATAGCCTCCGGGGAAGCAAATCTAATTATAGGAACCCATGCATTGATTCAAAGCAAAGTGAAATACAAATCGCTGGCTCTTGTTGTTACGGACGAGCAACATCGCTTTGGAGTACATCAGAGAGAAGCTTTGGCAGGCAAAGGGGAAAATCCCCATATCCTTGTCATGAGCGCCACACCAATTCCCCGTACCCTCGCAATTATTTTGTATGGGGATTTAAAGATTTCTGTAATTGATGAACTCCCTGCAAACAGATTACCGATTAAAAACTGTGTAGTAAATACCTCTTATCGTTCAAAAGCCTATCAATTTATCGCTAACCAGGTAAAGGAGGGAAGACAAGTCTATGTGATTTGTCCGCAGGTAGAGGAAGGTGAGCTTGAGGATTTGGAAAATGTCGTAGATTATACTGAAAAGCTCAGAAGTGTTCTTCCTACAGATATTCAAATTTCTTATCTGCACGGGAAGATGCGTCCGGTAGATAAAAACAGAATCATGGAGGAATTCGCTTCGCACAGTATTGATGTGCTGGTTTCCACAACGGTAATAGAAGTAGGAATCAATGTGCCGAATGCAACTTTAATGATGGTAGAAAATGCAGAACGGTTCGGACTTGCACAGCTTCATCAGCTCAGAGGAAGAGTGGGACGCGGAGAATATCAAAGCTATTGTATTTTTGTCTGTACGCAGGAGAAGGAAGATACCATGGAGCGCCTTCAAATTTTGAATAAATCAAACGACGGTTTTTTCATTGCTTCCGAAGACCTAAAGCTGAGGGGACCGGGGGATATGTTCGGCATACGACAAAGTGGAGAATTTTCATTCCGCATGGGGGATATTTATTCGGATGCAGCTGTATTGAAACTGGCCTCGGAAGCCGTTGACAATCTTTTTGCAACAGACCCTGATTTACAGAAGCCTGAACATGAGAAACTATTGCATCACTTGAATTGTGTATCCGCAAACAATGTTGACTTTCGAACAATATAAAGGTAAAATATATTTTAGTCAGCAAGAATAATAAGGAGTAAAAAGATGTCAAAAGTTGCAATAATAACAGACAGTAACAGCGGTATTACACAGACGAATGCAAAGGAACTCGGAGTATTCGTGCTACCTATGCCTTTTATGATTAACGGACAAACTTTTTTTGAAGATATTGATTTGAATCAGGCTGAATTTTATGAAAAATTGGCTACAGGTGCAGATATCAGTACCAGTCAGCCTTCACCGGAAGCAGTGATGAATCTTTGGGATGAAGTTCTAAAAGAGTATGATGAAATTGTTCATATTCCTATGAGCAGCGGACTTTCCGGTTCCTGTCAATCAGCAATGATGCTGGCACAGGATTATGAGGGACGTGTTCAAGTGGTAAATAATCAAAGAATTTCCGTTACGCAGAGACAGTCCTGCCTTGATGCCAAATTACTTGCCGCAAAAGGTATGAATGCCAAGGAAATAAAAGATTTTCTGGAAGCAGACAAATTTAACAGCAGCATATATATTATGTTGGATACTCTCTATTATCTGAAGAAAGGTGGAAGAATCACACCCGCCGCAGCGGCAATCGGTACACTTTTGAAATTAAAGCCTGTCCTTCAGATTCAGGGAGAAAAGCTTGATGCTTTTGCAAAAGCCAGAACAACAAACCAAGGAAAGTCTATCATGATAAATGCCATCAAGGCTGATATTGAAAATCGTTTCGGAGGAGATACCGAGGACAAACATATCTGGATGCAGATTGCCCACACAAACAACGAGGAAGCAGCCCTGGCATTTAAAGAAGAAATTCTTGAAGTTTTTCCCGGATATGATATTCATATTGATCCTTTGTCCTTAAGTGTTGCCTGTCATATCGGGCCCGGTTCTCTTGCTTTTGCATGTTGCAGGAAGATTAATGTCTGAGTAGAAGAGGAAAGTTGATACCAAGCAGAGTATGCCAAAACATACTCTGTTTTTTTATATAATATGAAATTCATCCAACTCTATTGTATAGATGTTGTAGTTTTCCTTTTACAAAATACAATATTTATGGTAAAATAACTATAATTATGTATCGGTATTATTAGAAATAAGGAGTGTTCCCCCTATGGCAAAAGCAAGCAACTATGATGCGTCCAGTATTACGGTTTTAGAAGGCCTTGAGGCTGTGAGAAAACGTCCCGGTATGTATATCGGCAGCGTCTCCACAAAAGGTTTAAATCACCTTATCTATGAAATCGTTGACAATTCGGTGGACGAGCATCTGGCAGGATTCTGCGATATTATCACGGTAACTTTGGAGGCGGACGGTTCCGCTACCGTTTCGGATAACGGACGAGGTATTCCCGTGGGTATGCACGAAAAAGGTATCAGCGCCGAACGTCTTGTTTTTACCACACTGCATGCGGGAGGAAAGTTTGACAATTCGGCATACAAGACCAGCGGCGGTCTGCACGGTGTAGGTTCCTCCGTTGTAAATGCCCTTTCCACAAGACTGACTGTTACAGTCAAAACCGGTGGATTTATCTATGAGGATAAATATGAGAGAGGAAATCCTGTGATTCCTTTGGAAAACGGGCTTCTGCCTGTAAAAGGTAAAACGAGGGAAACAGGAACTACCATTAATTTTCTTCCCGATGATACTATTTTTGATAAGACTCGTTTTAAAGAAGACGAAGTAAAAAGCCGTCTGCATGAGACAGCTTATTTAAATCCTAATCTGACAATTATTTTTAAAGATTTGCGCAAAGAGGAGCCTGAATCAATCACCTATCATGAACCGGAAGGAATTACCGGCTTTATTAAAGATATGAATAAGAATCAGGAAGTGATTCATGATGTGGTTTATTTTTCCGGAGAAAGTGAAGGTATTTCCGTAGAAGTTGCTTTTCAGTATGTCAATGAATTCCATGAGAATGTGTTGGGCTTCTGTAACAATATTTATAACTCGGAGGGCGGCACACATCTCACAGGATTTAAAACGCAGTTTACAAACGTCATTAATACCTATGCAAGAGAACTTGGAATCCTAAAGGAGAAGGATGTGAATTTCACAGGCGCAGATGTGCGAAACGGCATGACCGCTGTGGTTTCCATTAAGCATCCCGATCCCAGATTCGAGGGACAGACCAAGACAAAGCTGGACAACCAGGATGCGGCAAAGGTAGTCAGTAAGGTAACCGGCGAGGAAATCGTACGCTTTTTCGACAGGAACCTTGAAACATTGAAAAATATTATTTCCTGTGCGGAAAAAGCAGCCAAAATCCGGAAGACAGAGGAACGGGCAAAAACAAATATGCTGACGAAGCAGAAGTTCTCCTTTGATTCCAACGGAAAGCTGGCAAACTGTGAGTCCAAAGATGCGTCTAAGTGCGAAATTTTCATTGTAGAGGGAGATTCTGCGGGAGGCAGTGCAAAGACTGCCAGAAACAGAATGTTTCAGGCAATTCTTCCCATCAGAGGTAAAATCCTGAATGTGGAAAAAGCAAGTATCGACAAGGTGCTTGCAAATGCAGAAATCAAGACCATGATAAATGCCTTCGGATGCGGCTTTTCGGAAGGCTACGGTAATGATTTTGACATCACCAAACTGCGCTATGACAAAATCATCATTATGGCAGATGCGGATGTTGACGGCGAGCATATTTCCAATCTGTTGCTCACATTATTTTATCGGTTTATGCCGGAACTGATTTTCGAGGGACATGTCTATATTGCCATGCCGCCTTTGTACAAAGCCATGCCTTCCAAAGGTCAGGAAGAATATCTGTACGATGACAAAGCCTTGGAAAAATACAGAAAGACTCACAAAGGTCCCTTTACCTTACAGCGTTATAAGGGCTTAGGTGAGATGGATGCGGAGCAGCTCTGGGAGACGACGTTGAATCCGGAAACCAGACGTATGAAGCTTGTGGAAATCGAAGATGCACGCATGGCATCCGAAATCACAGGTATCCTCATGGGAACGGATGTCCCTCCCCGCAAAGCGTTCATTTATGAGCATGCAACGGATGCAGAGCTGGATTATAATGCATAAGTAAATTTAAGCAACTGCCTTATTGCGGCAGAATGAGAGGAAACATGGAAGATAACAGCAGAATTATCAAAACAGAATACTCAGAGGAAATGCAGAAGTCCTTTATCAACTATGCCATGAGCGTCATTATCGCACGTGCGCTGCCGGATATCAGGGACGGCTTAAAGCCTGTACAGCGCCGTACTCTATATGACATGTATGAGTTGGGTATCCGATATGACAAGCCCTACAGAAAAAGCGCAAGAATTGTCGGCGATACTATGGGTAAATATCATCCCCACGGAGACAGCTCCATCTATGATTCCCTGGTTGTCATGACACAGGATTTCAAGAAGGGAATGCCTCTTATCGACGGGCACGGCAACTTCGGCAATATTGAGGGCGACGGCGCCGCTGCCATGCGATATACGGAGGCAAGACTGCAAAAAGTGACACAGGAAGCTTTTCTCGCGGATTTGGATAAGGATGTGGTTGACTTCATGCCCAACTTCGACGAGACGGAAAAGGAGCCTACCGTTCTTCCTGTAAAAATCCCTAATTTCCTGGTAAACGGTTCTGAAGGTATCGCTGTCGGTATGGCAACCAGCACACCGCCTCATAACCTGGGTGAAGTCATTGATGCCATGAAGGCCTACATGCTGGATGAAAACATTACGACAGCAGAACTTATGCGTTATATAAAGGGGCCTGATTTCCCCACCGGCGGTATTGTCACCAATAAGGATGAACTTTTGGAAATCTATGAGACAGGTGTGGGAAAGATAAAGATTCGCGGAAAGGTGGAATTTGAAAAGGCCAAGGGCGGTAAGACGAATGTTGTTATCACTGAAATTCCTTACCCCATGATTGGTATGAATATTTCCAAATTCCTACAGGACGTAGCTGCTCTCGCTGAGACAAAAAAGACACAGGATATCGTGGATATTTCCAACCAGTCCTCCAAGGAGGGCATCCGAATCGTGATTGAACTGCGCAAGGATGCTGACCCTGAAAATTTTGTAAATCTGCTTTACAAGAAGACTCGTCTGGAAGATACTTTCGGTGTCAATATGCTTGCCATTTACGAGGGAAGACCGGAAATCATGGGCTTAAAAGCAATCCTGAAAGCAAATGTCGACTTCCAGTTTCAGGTTGCAACCAGAAAGTATACCAACCTTCTTGCCCATGAAATGGAAAAGAAAGAAGTACAGGAAGGATTAATCAAAGCCTGCAATGTCATTGATTTGATTATTGAAATACTTCGTGGATCCAAGGACCGTAACATGGCAAAAGCATGCCTGACGGAAGGAAAAACAGACGGTATTAAATTTAAGTCCAAGGAATCCAAAATTATGGCGACCCAACTGATGTTCACCGAAAAGCAGGCCAATGCCATTCTGGATATGCGGCTGTACAAGTTGATTGGTCTTGAAATTGAAGCTCTGATTAATGAGCACGAGGAAACTATGGCAAATATCTATCGGTATGAGGATATCCTGGAACGACGGGATTCCATGGCACAAGTGATCATGAATGAACTGGACGGGTTCAAGAAAGAATATGGTCGTAAGAGAAGAACAGCTATTGAGAATGCCGAGGAGGCAGTATACAAGGAGAAGGAGATAGAGGAAGCAGAAATAGTCTTCCTGATGGACCGGTTTGGTTATGCAAAGACGGTGGACATGGCAACCTACGAACGAAACAAGGAAGCGGCCGACACAGAAAATCGTTTTGTATTTACCTGTAAAAACACAGGTAAGGTCTGTCTTTTTACAGACAGCGGACAGCTTCATACCATCAAGGTCATGGACTTGCCCTTCGGAAAGTTCCGGGATAAAGGTATCCCTATCGACAATGTTAGCAACTTTAATTCCGAGAAGGAAAACATAGTTTATATTACGAGTCAGACAGAACTGAACTTAAGACAGGTGGTGTTCGTCACGGCTCAGTCTATGATGAAGCTGGTAGACGGCGGAGAATTTGATGTATCCAAACGTACCGTGGCTGCCACAAAATTAAATGACGGAGATTATGTTGTCAGTGTTATGTCCGTTTTAGAACAGCGAAATATTGTCCTCCAGACGAAAGAAGGATTTTTCTTACGGTTTCCTATCGAGGAGATTCCCGAAAAGAAAAAGGGAGCTGTGGGCGTAAGAGGCATGAAGCTCGGCACAAAAGACGAGGTGGAAAGAGTTTATTATACACAAAACGGTATTGAAACTTCCATCGAATATAAAGAGAAGAAAATTATATTAAATAATTTAAAAGCAGCCAAAAGAGACACTAAGGGCACAAAGATTAGAGTGTAGAATAATCTTAAGCCGATTGAAAGGCAGAATGAGAGGAAACATGAGAGTAATTGCTGGGACAGCACGAAGCCTTCCCCTAAAAGCACCGGAAGGACTTGATACAAGACCTACCACTGACAGAATTAAAGAAACACTTTTTAATATGCTGCAAGGTGATATACCGGGAGCTGTTTTTGTAGATTTATTCAGTGGAAGCGGCGCCATCGGCATTGAAGCGCTGAGCAGAGGTGCCGCCAAGGCATACTTTGCAGACAATTCTCCAAAAGCGCTTGCCTGTATTCAGCAAAATCTGACATTTACGAAAATGCAGGACCGTGCTATAGTATTAAAACAGGATGCCTGCAGTGCACTGAGCAGTATTTTTGAAAAGGAAGCAGATATTATCTTTATGGATCCTCCTTACAATTGCGGACATGAAAAGAATGTGTTGGCATTACTTCATGGAATGCGATATGTGACAGACGATACACTGATTATTGTTGAGGCATCTCTGGATACAGATTTTTCTTATCTGGATGAATTTGGATTTTATATTGTGAAAGACAAACGATATAAAACAAACAGGCATGTTTTTATACGCCGTCATTGATATGATGATTTTCAAACGGCTATTTGTGTCGAGGACGTCACAAATAAGCTTTGATTCGACAAGAGGAGATTACATGAAAAAATTCTCTTTCGGATTTCTTGGACGAAAACGTTCTCGGAATAGGGGGTTATTATGAAAAGAGCAGTTTATCCGGGGAGTTTTGACCCGGTAACTTACGGACATCTTGACGTTATCAGACGAGCTTCTGAAATTTTTGATGTTTTAATCGTCAGTGTTTTAAATAATAAAGAGAAGACACCGTTGTTTTCTGTGGAGGAACGTGTTAAGATATTAAAGGAAGCTACAAAGGACTTACCAAATGTGCAGGTTGACAGCTTTAGCGGTCTCTTAATTAATTATGCGGAAAAGAATAATCTGCATGTGGCAGTAAGGGGGTTGCGTGCAATTACCGATTTTGAATATGAACTTCAGATTGCACAGACAAACCGAAAATTGTCAGGCGGGAAATTGGACACCATGTTCCTGACTACAAGTTTGGAATATGCATATTTAAGCTCTTCAAGCGTTAAAGAAATTGCAAGCTTTGGCGGCGATATCAGTCAATGTGTACCTGATTTTGTGGCAGATTTGATTTATGAAAAATATCAGATAAAAAATAAGGAGTGACGCCCATGAGCAGTAGAATAGAGCAGATTATTGATGAACTTGAGGAATATATCGAAAGCTGTAAGCCTAAGTTTATGTCAAATTCGGAAATTATTGTCAACAAAGATGAAATAGATGAATTAATTCGTGAGTTACGGATGAAAACTCCTGATGAAATTAAACGTTATCAAAAAATTATCAGTAACAAGGAAGCTATTCTGAATGATGCTCGCGAAAAAGCAGAAAAGCTGATTAATGAGGCAACAATTCATACGAACGAGCTAATCAGTGAGCATGAAATCATGCAACAGGCTTATGCTCAGGCAAATGAAGTAGTTACTATGGCATCCCAGCAGGCTCAGGAAATTCTTGATAAGGCAACGATTGAAGCAAATGAACTTCGTATGCAGGCTGCAAGTTACACAGAAGACCGTCTCGCTGAACTGGAAAATATTATTCTTTCAGCAATTCAGGCATCCACTTCAAATTACGAAAATCTTTTAGGCTCACTCGGACAATATCGTGATTTGATACACGGAAACCGTCAGGCACTCCATCCTACAGAAGAAGAGTTTGAAGATTTGCCTTTGGACAGTACCGGAGAAAACGGACCGGATGTGATTCAATAACTAAACAAGATGGAAAACAAAGAACCGGTTTTCGCAAGGGAGCCGGTTTTTCAAATTTTTCATGCGACAAATATGATACCGGAAAGGAATTATATGTATAAGTTGTTACGTAAAGCAACACTCTTTCTATTATTGTCCTCCTTTTTTTTAGTATTCTCGTTTCCCTTTCAAACATATGCTCAAGAACGCCTTCAGGAGATAAAGGAAAGACCTGTTATTGTTATTGACCCGGGGCATGGCGGAGAAAATCAGGGTACTCTGGAAGGAAAACTGGACGAAAAATATATGACTCTTACTACTGCTTTAGCTATGTATGAGGAATTATGCCTATATGACAATGTTGATGTATATCTGACAAGAACAAAAGATACTGATTTGACATTAAAGGAGCGGGCGGAGTTTGCAAAAAGTGTAAATGCGGATTTCCTTTTCAGCGTTCATTATAATGCATCGGTAAATCATGATCTTTTCGGCTCTGAAATTTGGATACCGTCAGCAGCTCCTTTTAACAACTATGGTTATCAATTCGGCTATGAGTTTTTAACACAATTGCAGGAGCAGGGGTTATTTATCAGAGGCATTAAAACCAAGCTCAATGACAAAGGACTTGACTATTACGGTATCATACGCGAAGCGGCAGCATTAGACGTCCCGGCAGTCATTTTAGAGCACTGCCATGTAGACGAATCGAGAGATGCGGATTATTGCGACAGTGAGGAGGACTACATTCAATTTGGCAAATCGGATGCAACAGCCGTAGCAAAGTATTTTGGTTTGAAAAGCAGTGTACTCAATGTGGATTACTCCGAGTATCCGTTAAAGCAGATAGATAATACATTACCTGTTTCAAAAACACTTGAGGATAATACACCACCGGACGTCTGTATCATCGAATTGGTAAATGCAGACTATGAAAAAGGAAATCTTTGTTTGAATGTTACCGCAACAGATTATGATACCCCGCTGATTTATTATGATTACAGTATTGACGGCGGTATAACCTACAGTCAAAGGACGGTATGGCCCGGGAGCAATACACTGGAAAACAGTTATGAAGATACCTTTACTTTGAATTTAATTATACCTGACGGAAGTAAACCCTGTGTTATTGTTCGGGCTTATAATCTGTTTGATCTTTGTACAGAGAGTAATTTATATGAGAGTCCACAAATATTTATGTATCCAAAGACAATCTCTGACGAGACAGAAACCAAAAACCAAGAGGAAGAGATTTCCGTCGCAGAAGAGGAAATTGAGTCTGACTCTAATGCTGAACCGGTGATTTCAAAACAGACGGACGAGCATCAAGAACCCGGTTTCCTTACTTTTTTGGAAATTTGTCTTGGCGTCGTAATTATACTTTTCATTATTCTGCTGATTTCTCAGACGATATCTTATCTCGGGAGGAAAAAGCGGAGACGTCAGCGTAAAAAAGATTCGGGCGAAAACAGAAACCATCCCAGATAAAAGACACCGGTCAAGATTGTTAAAATAACTTTATGAAAAATATAGTTTGTTATTGATAGATTTGTTTTCCGAATACAGCTGTAAGTCTGCGCTATACAGGAAAGACCGCCGAAAGAAAGAACCATCAAACTGTAGAGCGGGAATTTTCCTCCAAGCATGGATAAACCTCCGGTAATCTCAAACAGCGGTGCAAATAACACAGGGGTTTTACCAAGAATCATATGGGGTATCAGATTCAAAAGATTGAAAAGAATCATATACCCGCCAAGAGTCAATATACTTTGAAGAGATACAGCTACAGATTCATCCAGGGCTTCCGGCATGCCGAGACAAATGTTTTTGGGATGGCTTAATATTTCAGTTTTCTGTACGAAGGAAACCGAACTGTCATTTGTCGATAATACGTTTTTAAATAGGGTATACCGGAGTAAAATTCCATATAGCAGCGGTATTCCGTACATTCCGAATAAATAGGGGAACGTAAGTTGCCTTCCGAGTAGTGGCAGTACAAAGCTGCAGAAATAAATCGGGCCTATATTATTACAGAAGGCAAGGAGATATTCTCCTTCTTTTTGAGTCAACAGATTATGCTCCAGCATATCCGCCGTAACCTTTGCTCCCATGGGAAAGCCGCAAAGGAAACCCAGCATGATACAATATATGACATTTTTTCGAACCCGAAATATGGGACCAAGTGCAGGATAGAGCACTATAGATATTTTCTCTGTCAGTCTCAGCCTTACAACGATTCCCGAAAGTATCATAAAAGGAAGAAGAGCCGGAATCATTTTCTGAAACCAGAGTTCCAAGCCCAGGGAGGCATAAGCAAAGCTCAGTTTAGAGTTGGTCAGCATACAGAAGGTCAGAGACAGAAAGAGAAATAAGATTGTCTTCATATGAGATACTCCGTATATAAACAGGATTTTTACAATATATGAAAGGATTTTTTCCTCTTATGCGTCTCGATAAATTTTTATGTGAAATGAATTTGGGAACCCGTAGCAAAGTAAAAGAGAACATAAAAAAAGGACAGGTTAGGGTAAATGATATTGTAGTAAAGAATCCTGATTTTCAGATTAATGAAAATACAGATGTCGTCTGTTTTCAAGGGCAAAAAATAAATTATCGGAAATTTGTCTATTATATGCTGAATAAACCACAAGGAGTTGTTTCCGCAACCCATGACAATACTGCCGGAACAGTTATAGAACTTTTGAAAGCTGAAGACAGAAGAAAAGATGTCTTTCCGGTGGGCCGGCTGGACAAAGATACGGAAGGATTTCTTTTACTGACTAACGACGGTGAACTTGCACATAATCTGCTTTCTCCCAAAAAACATGTGGATAAGACTTATCTTGTAACGTTGGAACATGAAGCTACAGCGAAAGATTTGATTATGTTGGAAACCGGAGTTGATATCGGTGAAGATAAGCCAACACTTCCTGCAAAGGTGGTCAGAGCCGGAGACAGAAAAATACTGCTTACCATTCACGAAGGAAAATTCCATCAGGTAAAAAGGATGCTTCAGGCGGTTGGAAATCATGTGCTTTCTTTACAAAGAATTTCCTTTGGAGGGCTTTTACTGGATACCTGCCTAAGCCCGGGAGAGTACAGAGAATTGACAGAAAACGAGGTTAAATTGCTTCATGATGCATGATATGTTAAAGAATACGGATGCGGTCATTTTTGATTTGGATGGTTCACTGGTAGACTCTATGTGGATGTGGAAAGCAATAGATATCGAATATTTAGGGAAATTCGGGATTCCGCTTCCTGAAGATTTACAGTCCAAAATTGAAGGAATGAGCTTTAGCGAAACTGCTGTATATTTTAAAGAACATTTTCATATCCCGGATTCCCTGGAAAAAATTAAAAATGATTGGAACCGGATGGCATGGGATAAATACGAAAAAGAGGTTCCACTTAAGCCCGGTATTCCTGAATTCCTGGAAGGTTGCAGCAAGCACGGTATTAAACTTGGTATCGCAACGAGCAACTCAAGGCAACTTGTGGAAAATATTGTCAGTGTACACAAACTACGTGACTATTTTTCCTGTATAATGACGGGATGTGATGTTGCACACGGGAAGCCTTCGCCGGATATTTATCTTGCTGTAGCCGATGCGTTAAAAGTAGATCCGAAGAGATGCCTGGTGTTTGAAGATATCATCCCGGGTATACAGGCAGGGAAAAATGCAGGCATGAAAGTTTGTGCTGTAGAAGATGCATATTCTCTACAGGAAAAGGAAAGTAAGCAGGCATTGGCAGATTACTATATAAATGACTTTTACGGTTTATTCTGACTGTTATGGAGAATCGATATATGAGAAATGATTTTTTGCCTATATCACGTGAGGATATGGAAGAACAGGGAATCGAACAGCTTGATTTTGTTTATGTCATCGGGGATGCCTATGTGGATCATCCTTCTTTCGGTCATGCCATCATCAGTCGTGTACTGCAAGCTCATGGATATACAGTAGGGATTATTTCACAGCCCGACTGGAAGGACGAAAACAGTATCGCTGTTTTGGGATGTCCGAAGCTTGGGTTCCTTGTTTCTGCAGGAAATATGGACAGCTGTGTCAATCATTATTCTGTCTCGAAGAAGCACCGGTCTACGGATGCATATACTCCCGGCGGTGAAATGGGGAAACGTCCCGACCATGCAACAGTTGTCTACGGTAACTTGATACGTCGTAAATTTAAAAATTCACCTATTATCATCGGAGGCATTGAAGCGAGTCTCAGAAGGATGGCGCATTATGATTACTGGACGGATAGTTTTAAGCGTTCTGTTCTTCTGGATAGCCAGGCCGATTTGATTTCTTACGGAATGGGAGAGAAATCTATCGTTGAAATTGCAGATGCATTGGCCGCAGGTATCTCTGTCAAAGATATTACCTATATTCAGGGTACTGTATATAAAACAAAAGATATCTCCGGTATTTATGAACCTGTAATTCTGCCTTCTTACGACAGGATGAAGGCAGACAAAACGTTATATGCAAAAAGCTTTTCCATTCAACATGAAAATACAGACTTTTGTACCGGAAAACCTTTGATTGAAGAATATGCGGGAGGCATTTATGTCGTACAGAATCCGCCGCAGCCGCCACTTACCACGGAAGAGATGGATGCTGTCTATGCGCTTCCTTATATGCGTACATATCATCCGTCTTACGAGGAAAAGGGAGGCGTACCTGCCATTTCAGAAATCAAGTTTTCTCTTATCAGTAACAGAGGATGCTTTGGAGGCTGCAGTTTCTGCGCGCTTACATTTCATCAGGGAAGAACCATTCAAACGAGAAGTCATGAATCCATTATAGAAGAAGCAAAACTGTTAATAAAAGAGCCTGATTTCAAGGGATATATTCATGATGTGGGAGGTCCGACTGCAAATTTCAGGCATCCCTCATGCCAAAAGCAGCTAAAATACGGTGTCTGTAAAAACAAACAGTGCCTGTTCCCCTCACCTTGTAAGAATTTGTATGTAGACCATAGTGACTATCTTGAACTTTTACGCAAGCTGAGAGCTCTGCCCGGTGTAAAAAAAGTGTTTGTCCGTTCAGGAATCAGATTTGATTATCTTCTCGCCGATTCTGATGACACTTTTTTCAGAGAACTTGTAGAACATCACATCAGCGGACAGCTAAAAGTTGCACCTGAGCATATTTCGGATGCCGTTTTAAAAAGAATGGGTAAGCCTGAAAATGCAGTGTATGAACGATTTATTGCAAAATACAAAAAGTTAAACCAAGAGCTTGGGAAGAATCAATTTGTTGTTCCTTACCTTATGTCTTCTCATCCGGGTTCCACTTTGAAGGAAGCCATTGAACTTGCAGAATATCTGCGTGATTTAGGCTATATGCCGGAACAGGTTCAGGATTTTTATCCGACACCGTCAACTTTCTCTACAGTGATGTATTATACAGGTTTAGACCCGAGAGATATGAAGCCGGTATATGTTTGCCGTAATCCTCATGAAAAGGCCATGCAGCGTGCGCTGATACAATATCGTAATCCCAAGAATTATGATCTTGTTTTTGAAGCCTTGACAAAAGCAGGCAGAACGGATTTGATTGGATATGACAAGAAATGCTTAATCCGCCCTCCAAAAGGGACCTTGGCAAAAAACAATTGTTCGTATTCCAATGAAATGGGTAATAAAAAAGCGTCGTCATTGAAAAAGGAAGTCGGGCTCCGCCCCAAAAAGAGCAAGCACAAGACCATCAGAAACATACATTCCAAAAAGTCATGATATTATTTTGAACGTTATGAGCTATATGAAAAAGAAAGGAATTTGAATATGCAGTTAAAACGTTTATTTTCCTCAGTTTATGCAAAAGGAACAGAGCAGTATTTGAAAACGCAAAAAAGATACGAAGTTGCACGTACTGTTCTGTACTTTGGGATATCCATATCTCTGTTTATCGCCGGCTATCTTCAGACCAAATCCAGAGTGAATCTTTTAACTGTTGTAGCGGTTCTTGGATGCCTGCCTGCAAGTAAAAGTGCTGTGAATGCTATTATGTTTCTACGCTATAACGGTTGTTCCACTCAGGCGGCAGAAGAGATTAAGAATCATTCCGGCAGCTTGAAATGTCTTTTTGACTGTGTATTTACATCATACAAAATAAATTTTTGCATCAGCCATTTAGCTGTGAGAGGAAATACGATATGCGGATTTACGGAAGACGTGAATTTCAAAGAAAGTGAGTTTTATAAGCATATTCAGGAAATTTTAAAATCAGACGGTCATAAGGAAGTTACCGTAAAAGTATTTAACAATTTGTCCAAATACATAGATCGTTTAAGTCAAATGAACGCGCTGGAAGCGGATGAGGAAAAATCACAGGCGATTATTGAAACATTAAAAAGTGTCATGTTATAAGTAAGGAGATCTTACATGCAATCAGTGATTATTAGCAGCAACCAGGCGGGGCAACGTCTTGATAAATTTTTACATAAATTTATGCCGGAAGCCGGAAACGGTTTTCTCTATAAGATGCTTCGAAAAAAAAATATCACTTTAAACGGGAAAAAAGCGGAAGGTTCAGAAATACTTTCACTGGGGGATACCATAACCTTCTTCTTTTCTGAAGAAACATATCAAAAATTTACCGGTCTTTCTACCGAAGCCGGGGAAAAATGTTCAAAAGAAAGTATTTCTCTTTCCGAATATAAAAATGCATATGACACTCTTCACGGAATAGAGATTATTTACGAGGACGACAATATTTTGATTGCCAATAAACCTACGGGTATTCTTTCGCAAAAATCCGGGCGAAAAGACGTCAGTCTCAACGAATGGCTGATTGGATATCTTCTTTCAAGGAATCCCGGCTTTCAGGCTGAGTTAAATACTTTCCGCCCTTCCGTTTGCAATCGTTTGGATCGGAATACCAGCGGTATTGTTTTGTGCGGAAAATCACTTGCGGGCTCTCAATACCTAAGTAAATGTATTAAGGAACGTAGTATTGCCAAATTCTATCGAACCGTTTGCGTTGGCAATCTTAATCAGGATGCATCCATAAAGGGATATCTGGTAAAAGATACAGTCAGAAACAAGGTATCTGTTTTTGGAACACCGGATGATTTTAACAAGCAGGACGCCATTGAAACAAAATATCATCCCATTGCTCTTAAGAATAAATACACTTTTCTGGAGGTAGAACTGATTACAGGAAAAACCCATCAGATTCGTGCACATCTTGCAAGTATCGGTTGTCCCCTGATTGGTGATTACAAATATGGGAACAGAAAAACAAATGATTTATTAAAAGAAAAGTTTCAATTGAATTATCAGCTTTTACATGCATACAGAGTTGTATTTCCCGAATGCAGACAAGGTATTGGTGCAACATTAAGTAAAAAGGAATTTTGTGCGCCATATCCCCAAGAATTTCGTAAAATTTTAGCTGAATTGGGATTTTGAATATAAGAGAGGCGTTTTCATGGCTACATGGAATTCCAGAGGATTAAGAGGGTCTACACTGGAGGATATGATAAACAGAACCAATGAAAAATATGCAGAAGCAGGACTTGCATTGATTCAGAAAATACCCACTCCGATTACACCGATAAAAATGGATAAAGAACACAGACAAATTACTCTTGCATATTTTGAACAGAAGAGTACTGTAGATTATATCGGTGCGGTACAGGGGCTTCCTGTCTGCTTTGATGCGAAGGAATGTGCAACAGATACATTTTCACTGCAAAATATCCATCCGCACCAGGTTGAATTTATGAAAAATTTTGAAAAGCAAGGTGGTATTTCCTTTTTCCTGATTTTTTATTCCCATAAGGATGTATTATATTATCTTCCCTTGGAAATGTTGCTTTTCTTTTGGAACAGAGCCCAAAACGGCGGAAGAAAAAGTTTTCGGTTTGAAGAATTGAATCCGGCATATATATTACCGAAAAAGCACGGTATTTTGGTTCCGTATCTTGACATTCTTCAAAAGGATCTGGATGACAGAGAAGATTAACTTGACAGGACTGCATTCTTCCGATATACTACTTTTAGTTTATTTCGCTACCATGGTAGCATGGTAGCGTGCTAAAGCATATGAAAAGGAAATGAATATGAGTAAACAGTTATTACATACTCCGGAAGGAGTAAGAGATATCTACGGAAATGAATATCTGAGGAAACAGGAAGTAGAAAACAGACTTCACGCGTATATGCATTTGTACGGTTATGAGGATATCCAGACCCCTACTTTTGAATTTTTCGATGTGTTTTCAAAAGAGATAGGAACAACTCCAAGCAGAGAGTTATATAAATTCTTTGACAAGGAAGGAAATACTCTTGTATTGCGGCCCGATTTTACGCCCTCCATTGCCAGATGTGCTGCAAAGTATTTCTGTGATGAGTTGATACCGTTACGTTTTTGCTATGTTGGGAATACCTTTACCAACACTTCAAATCTACAGGGGAAATTAAAAGAATCTACCCAGATGGGTGCTGAATTAATCGGTGATTCTTCTGTAGAAGCAGATGCGGAGATGATAAGCCTTGTAGTGAAATCCCTTCAAGATATCGGATTGCAGAGATTCCAGATATCTATTGGGGAAGTAGAGTATTTTAAAGGACTTTGTGAGGAAGCAGGCTTAAACGAAGAAACAGAAATGAATTTGAGAGCTTGTATTTCCGGTAAAAATTATTTCGCTGCCCAGGAGCTTCTAAAGGAACGAGATGTAAACGAACCTTACAACAGCCGTCTGTTAAAGATTGCCGATATGTTTGGAAATATGTGTTCTCTCAGTGAGGCAAAAACTATGGTAAACAATAAACGTTCCCTGGATGCCATTCAACGGTTGGAAAAGCTGAATGAAGTATTAAAGGCATACGGTGTGGCTGAATATATCTCTTTTGATCTTGGATTGTTGAGCAAATATAAATATTACACGGGTGTCGTTTTTAAGGTATATACCTACGGAGTAGGTGACGCAATTGTCAAAGGCGGAAGATACGATAATTTATTGAGCCAATTCGGTAAGGAATCACCCGCTGTAGGATTTTGTATGCTGATTGATAATATTTTGGAAGCACTTTCCAGTCAAAAGATCGAAGTGGTACCTAACCCTGTATCAGTGCAAAAAATATATTATAATCAAAGTAATTTTTCCGAAAAGCTTAAAGAAGTACAGAAGCTTCGAAATCAGGGGCTTGCTGCCGTATTTATTTCAGATGAAAGCAGAGGAAACGGATGATGAGTGACGACAGATACCTGACTTTTGCACTTGGAAAAGGAAGATTGGCCAATAAGACGCTGGAACTTTTTGAGCAGATTGGAATTACCTGTGAGGAAATGAAAGATAAAGATTCCAGAAAACTTATTTTTGTTAACGAAGAATTGAAACTTCGCTTTTTTCTGGCGAAGGGTCCGGATGTTCCTACTTATGTAGAATACGGAGCTGCGGATATCGGTGTCGTAGGCAGAGATACAATACTTGAAGAGAACAGAAATGTTTATGAAGTTCTTGATTTAGGCTTTGGCAAATGCAGAATGTGTGTATGTGGTCCTGCTTCAGCTAAAGAGCTTTTACTTCATCATGAGAGAATACGGGTAGCCAGCAAATATCCAAGCATAGCAAAGGATTATTTTTATAATCAAAAATATCAGACTGTTGATATCATTAAATTGAATGGTTCTGTTGAACTTGGTCCGTTGGTAGAGTTGTCTGATGTTATTGTAGATATTGTGGAAACCGGCTCTACATTAAGGGAGAACGGTCTTGAAGTTTTGGAGGAAGTATGTCCTCTTTCCGCAAGAATGATTGTCAATCCCGTCAGTATGCAGATGGAGCAGGAACGAATCAAACATCTTGTAAATAAAATACGTGCAAAGCTGGAGGAACAAAAATGAGAATTGTAGAGCTTTCAAGGGAGACAAAACAAAGTATTCTAAATGATTTATTAAAGAGAAGTCCTAATCATTATTCCCAATATGAAGCAACCGTCAACGAAATTATCGCCAAAGTAAAATCAGAAGGAGATACGGCTCTCTTTGAGTATACCCTGAAATTTGACAAATTTGTTTTGAATACAGAAAATATCCGTGTTACAAGGGAAGAAATAGAAGAAGCCTACGGGAAACTTGACAGCGCGCTGGTTGAGGTTATCAGGAAATCAGCTGAAAACATAAGAAGTTTTCACATGAAACAGCTTCGCAACAGCTGGTTTGATGCCAAAGAGGACGGCACGATACTCGGTATGAAAATCACACCGATTGCCAAGGCAGGTGTATATGTTCCCGGCGGTAAAGCAGCCTATCCTTCCAGTGTATTGATGAACGTAATTCCTGCAAAAGTAGCAGGTGTATCCGAAATCATTATGACAACCCCTCCGGGCGCAGACGGAAAAATTAATCCCGGAACTTTGGTAGCCGCAGATATTGCCGGTGTAGATACGATATATAAAGTCGGTGGTGCCCAGGCAGTTGCCGCGATGGCTTTCGGAACTGAATCCGTTCCGAAGGTAGATAAGATAACCGGTCCCGGCAATATCTTTGTTGCTCTGGCCAAAAAGGCTGTATACGGTTATGTAAGTATTGATTCTATCGCCGGACCCAGTGAAATCCTTGTATTGGCAGACGATACCGCAAATCCCAGATACGTGGCGGCGGACTTGCTTTCCCAGGCAGAACATGACGAACTGGCAAGTGCTATTTTAATTACTACATCAAAAGATTTGGCTCAAAAAGTATCGGAACAGGTAGATTTGTTTGTGAAACAACTTTCCAGATCGGAAATCATGCAAAAATCGTTGGATAATTATGGATATATATTGCTTGCCGAAAATATGACCGATGCGATAGATGCCGTAAATGAAATTGCTTCCGAGCATCTTGAAATACTTACCGCAAATCCTTTCGAAGTTATGACTAAGGTAAAAAATGCAGGCGCCATTTTTATGGGAGAATATGCATCAGAACCTCTCGGAGACTATTTTGCCGGTCCTAATCATATTTTACCTACCAACGGTACGGCAAAATTCTTCTCACCGGTAAATGTTGATGATTTTATCAAGAAAACAAGTATTATTTCCTATTCCAGAGAAGCTCTTGAGAAAGTACATAAAGATATTGAAAAATTTGCGGAAAGCGAAGGCTTGACTGCACACGCAAACAGCATTAAAGTTAGATTTGAATAATTTGTATATAAGCTGCAACAGCAGCGGAACAGCGAGGGAATATGGGCGAAATTTACAAAAGTAATCAGCAGCAAAGATTTTGTGAAATCAGCCGTAAAACGAAGGAAACAGATATTTGTATCAGTCTGAATCTGGATGGTACGGGTAAATCCGAAATTTCTACCGGAATCGGATTTTTTGATCACATGCTGGAAGGTTTTTCAAAACATGGTTTCTTTGATTTGTACTGTAAAGTGAAGGGCGATTTACAGGTAGACGGTCATCATACCGTTGAAGACACCGGTATTGTACTTGGGCAGGCTATTGCTAAGACGGTAGGTGATAAGAAGGGAATATGCCGATACGGTTCCTTCATTCTTCCTATGGATGATGCGCTTGCACTATGTTCGATAGATTTATGCGGAAGGCCGTATCTGAATTTTGATTGTAATTTCCCTGTCGAAAAAGTTGGCGATTTAGATACTGAACTTGTTCGCGAATTCTTTTATGCGGTATCTTACAGCGCCGGTATGAATCTGCATATAAAAATGCTGGATGGTTTGAACGCACATCACATGATTGAAGCCATGTTTAAAGCTTTTTCAAAAGCACTGGATGCTGCAGTACGCTACGATTCCCGTATTAGTGATGTTTTAAGTACAAAAGGCAGTCTATAGGAGTTGAGATATGATAGTCAAAAAGTTTGTACCCTGTATTTATTTATATCATGAACATGCGGTAAAAAATCTCGCCGATACTTCTGTTGTGGAAACAGACCCTCTTCGTCTTGTTAAACTTTATAATGAAAACAATGCAGATGAGTTGATCGTATTCGATATGTCCGAAGATGATGCGGAGCATGAAGCAGCACTAGATATTTTGAAAGGAATCTGCAGTCTGGCTGAAATGGATGTTATAGGCGCCGGAAATGTAAAGCGGATGGAGGATATAAAGAAGCTTCTTTATGCCGGCTGTCGACGTGCTGTCCTTGATTATGAGAAAGAAGAAAATATCAATATTACAGAGGAAGTATCCTTAAAATTCGGTGCTGACAAAATTCTTGTCTCATACAATGATCCAAAAGTGATTTCAGACCATAAAGAACTGATTGATAAATATGTTTCTTCTCTTATTTTGATGAACCCTCATCAAATCAGAGAAACAGAAGAGATAACCGATTTACCGTTTTATGTTCAGATTAGTCAGATTGCATTGAATAAACTGATGGAAATTCTATCCTATAATCAGGTATGCGGTATAACAGGGAATACAATCAATGATAATTATAAGGAGATTCTTTCCCTAAAGAATCTCTGCAAGGAAAACGGTATTCAGGTTGAAACCTTTGAAGCGGCATACAAATGGAGTGATTTTAAGCTGAACAATGACGGCATGGTGCCGGTAGTGGTACAGGATTACAGAACACTGGAAGTCTTGATGGTAGCTTACATGAACGAAGAAGCATACAATTATACTATTTCAACCGGTAAAATGACCTATTTCAGCAGAAGCCGAAAACAGCTTTGGCTGAAAGGAGAGACAAGCGGACATTATCAATATGTAAAAAGTCTCACAGCAGACTGTGACATGGATACCATTCTTGCAAAGGTTTCGCAGGTCGGCGCTGCTTGTCATACAGGTGCAAGAAGCTGTTTCTTCAATGAGATAACAAAAAAGGATTATGAGGAAATTGATAACCCGCTTCAGGTATTTGAAGAAGTGCTGGATGTTATTAAAGACAGAAAAGTTCATCCCAAAGAAGGCTCTTATACAAACTATCTCTTTGACAAGGGAATTGATAAAATCCTGAAAAAGCTGGGAGAAGAGGCAACAGAAATTGTAATTGCTGCCAAAAATCCGAATTCAAACGAAGTAAAATATGAAATCAGCGATTTCCTTTATCATATGATGGTACTTATGGTAGAAAAGGACGTAAGTTGGGAAGAAATTACTACAGAATTAGCAAATCGATAAACAATTTTGCCAATACGATATTACATAAAAAAGCTGCCAATATATTGGCAGCTTTTTTTATGCATGACTCTATATAACACTTTATCAAATTATGAAAGAAAAGTCTAGTATTATTTTTCATTTTTTGTATACTTATATTTACAGTTCATGGACTATTACTTACTATTTACATAGCGGGAGGGATACATGAAGCACACTGACAGAGAATCAGAAGAGCAATATTTAAAAGAAACTGAACAGGTAATTGAGAGTAATCTGGAGAATTACGGAAGAGAAGTTACCCGCATGCAATCCGAAATAGATGAAATGCTGGAACATTATCATGACAATGATGTAGAGCTCTGGACAATTCTGAACAACACCATTACGCTGAATGAACACATGAAGCGCAATCTGGAACGCAATGAGAAGGCAAAACACAAACCTTACTTTGGCAGAATTATTTTTCATGATGAGACTTTAGACAAAGAGGAATCTTTATACATCGGAAAAGGAGGTATTTCCAAAGACAATACTCATTGGATGGTGGTCGATTGGCGTGCCCCTGTTGCAAATGCATACTACGAGAACGGTCTTGGCAAATGTAGCTATGTAGCCCCCGGGGGGAAAGAACTGCCTATTGAACTACAGTTAAAAAGAACATTTGAAATTGAAGACGGAAATCTTTTGGATTACTTCGATACAGAGGTTATTGCAAATGATGAACTTCTGATGAAATATCTTTCCAGGAATAAAGAAGCTGTATTAGGCGAGATTGTTGCAACAATTCAAAAAGAGCAAAATGAAATCATCCGTAAATCGCCTTATCATAACATTATTGTCCAGGGTGTAGCCGGCTCCGGAAAAACCACAGTTGCCATGCACCGGATTTCCTTTATCCTCTATAATTACAAAGACCGTTTTAAACCGGAAGATTTTTATATTGTCGGAAGCAACCGTATTTTGCTGAACTATATAACCGGAGTCCTTCCTGATTTGGATGTATACGGTGTCAGACAAATGACCATGGAACAGCTCTTTATCAGGCTTCTTTACGAAGATTGGGATGACAAAAAATACAGCGTCTGCTCTGCAGCCGGAACCAAAAATATTATAAAGGGAACAGAACAATGGTATTTTGATCTGGAAAAATTTATACGTGAACTGGAACGAAACACTATCCGCAAGGAATCTGTTTTTTTGAATCCAAGACAATTTGTGGAAGGAGTCCAAAACGGAAAATCCGGGATTTTCGACAAAAGAGAAGATGACAAAAAAGCAGGAGTGTCTCCAAAACTTATTCAGCTTATAGACAGTTCTGCAGTAGAACGCTATATTACGCAGAACCCTTATATATCCATACAGAGCAAAATTAACATGCTTAATGAGCGCCTGCTGGTAAAAGTGAAAGATGAGTTTATCGGAAAAGGCGTCACCTATACAGAGGAGGAGCGCAAGGCTATTCTGAAGGCTTACAGAGGCTATTACGGCAACACACAATGGAAGAAATCAATCTATGAGTTGTACACGGAATTTTTGTTATTACAGCGCAGCAAAGGGATTGATGTGGACATTCCAACCACCTCATTTGATGTATACGACTTAGCGGCTCTGGCTCTGCTTTATAAACTGGTTAAGGAGACCGAAGTAATCAGCGAGGCTCACCATATTGTCATCGACGAAGCCCAGGATTTCGGCATGATGGCATATCTCGTTTTATACACTTGTATTAAAGATTGTACCTATACTGTCATGGGAGATGTTTCTCAAAACATTCATTTCGGCTACGGTTTAAGTGACTGGGAGGCGTTGCGCAGACTATTACTAACAAATTCAATGGATTCCTTCGGTCTGTTGCGAAAAAGCTACAGAAACACGGTAGAAATATCCAATTTCGCAACAAATATTTTAAGACATGGAAGCTTTTCCATTTATCCCGCAGAGCCTATTATCCGTCATGGAAAAGAAGTGGAAGTAGAGGAGCAGAAAGGAGTTTCGGACAATCATTTTGTACAACGAGCTGCCGAGATTTTAAGCAACTGGCAAAAAGAGGGTTACGATACCATAGCTGTTATTTGCAGAGATAAAAAGTCCGCGCAGATTACTGCAACACATCTTTCACAGTATATTGACATAATGGAAAGTGATTTGGATAAAGTAAATTTCGGAAACGGAATTCTTGTCCTTCCAGTTGAGTATACAAAAGGTCTGGAATTTGATGCAGTTCTTATCTGGAATCCAACGAATGAGGATTATCCTACAGATGACGGTAATGCAAAGCTTCTTTATGTTGCTGCAACCCGTGCTCTTCATGAACTTCATGTACTATATCGGGAAAATCTTACCGGGCTTATTGCCGACCCGGTGGCGGAAGAAAAAAACACTGTATTCATTGAAGAAAGAAAATCTGATCAAGTAGATTACGCGAAGAAACCGGATTATCAGCCTCTCGCTTCTCCAGTGAAACCTAGAGTAAAAATAACTTCAAAGGTGATTATTACTCAAAACCAACCATCTTCATCATTGCAAAACAGTTCCCGGAAACCCTCAACGGACGATACGATAAAGCCGATATCTGCAAAAACAGCCGTATACAAGCCAACTGCTTCCAAAATATCCTTTGGTGATATGCCGGTCACAGAAAAGCTTCGTCCTTTAGGGCATGCCAAAATTAATCTTTCTGTCCGGTGGGTATCAAAACAGCCGGATGGCCTTTATCTTCAAAGTCAGTATGGCACCATGCGTATCAGCCCGGTAAACGGCAACATTATACGTATCACCTTTTCAAAGGGTACTAAGTTGATTGAAGGTACACACCCTCTGATTTCTGTTAATAAGGTTGAGAAGAACTGGAAATACCGTGACAACGGAAAAGCCATTGAGCTTACCACCGGAGAAGTATCTGTCAGAGTAGATAAGACATACGGCTCCATCGCTTTTCTTGATTCAAAAGGAACGCTTCTTCTTGAAGAAAGGAAACAGGAAAGCCGAATTTTGGAAAGCGGACGTAATTTTCTATTCATGAATTGGCAAAAAGGAGAGCAGTTGTTTGCCATGGGGCCGGAGGGACAAGGGGCTTTGAAGCTTCGTGGCAGCGCATATTATATTTCAACGGAGGATGCACTTCCTTTTCTGATGTCGGATAAAGGCTATGGAATTCTTCCGGCATCACAAGGAGATGTAATCTGTTGCGATGTCCCTGCTTATGGCTCCTATCTTTCTATGGAAAACCGGGAACAACAGCAACAGCAGGATTACTATTTTATTGCGGGTAAACAACAGCAAAACATTATGAATGCATATGCATATCTTTGCAATTAAAGTATTTTTCATTCCCGGTTCAACGCGGTTCAATATTCTCAAAGCGGACTATGGCAGAAGAAAACGAAGCTACCCATTCGTCAATCCTATTTTCATAATCAGCACTAATCATTTCAGCTATTTTTTCGGTGGTGATTCCTGCCAAACTGATTTCGTTTACGTCCATGGCGTATAATAATACAACCAATATAACCGACAGCAAAAGTCTAAATCGAAATGAAGAGGGCATTTCCGATGATTCCGGTCTTTGATGATTTTGAGCCGCTCGTCCATATAGTATTTGTTCTCTGTTGTACATGTCGTACCTGTTTTCGTTATATTTTGCACGGATTTGCTGTACCAGCTGTAATTTTTGCTCTGTCGTTACATCATTCATATCTGCCAACCGTATTCTAAAAGCTTATTATATGATAAGATATGTCCGTTTTAATGCAGGAAGAACCGGTTCTCAAATTTGCATTGCGAATTTTATTATGGTACAATGTGTTTGCTTAACTTCGGAGTTCCTAATTTTACAGGGAATAGAAAGGACCACACAGAATGAATAATCAAGACAGACTTGCTCTTTCTGATGATATTTTGATGAAAATCGAGAAACCTGAGCGCTATATAGGGCATGAAGTGAATTCTATAATAAAAGATAAAGAGAAAATAGATGTACGTTTTGCCATGTGTTTTCCTGATGTCTATGAAATCGGTATGTCTCATCTTGGGATTCAAATTTTATACGATATGTTTAATTCCTGGGAAGATGTCTGGTGCGAAAGAGTATATTCGCCCTGGCTTGATCTTGATGCCATTATGCGAGAAGAAAAAATCCCTCTGTTTGCATTAGAATCCCAGGATCCTATAAAAGAATTTGATTTTCTCGGTATAACCATCCAATATGAAATGTGCTATACCAATATTCTTCAAGTACTTGATTTGTCCGGGATTCCCATAAATGCGGAAGATAGAGGAGAGGATTGTCCCATTGTCATCGGAGGCGGGCCATGCACATATAATCCGGAACCGCTTGCGGACTTTTTTGACATTTTTTACATCGGAGAGGGAGAAACCCAATATCGGCACTTGCTTGATTTATACAAAAAATGCAAGTCAGAAGGGAAAAGCCGCAAGGAATTTTTACGCAAAGCTGCTAAAGTTCCCGGTATGTATGTCCCGAGGTTTTATACTGTAGAATATAATCAAGACGGTACCATAAAATGTTTTACTCCCACAGAAGAGGGAATTCCGGCTACTGTTACAAAAGAGATTCAGATGGATGTAACCGATACTTATTACCCCATGAAACCCGTTGTACCCTTTATTAAGGTCACTCAGGACAGAGTTGTCTTGGAAATTCAAAGAGGCTGTATCCGGGGCTGCCGTTTCTGTCAGGCCGGTCAGCTTTATCGTCCTGTCAGAGAGCGTGATGTAGAAACCTTGAAAAAATGGGCAATGGAAATGTTAAAAAATACAGGACATGAAGAGATTTCCCTGAGTTCTTTAAGCTCCAGCGATTACAGCAAACTGCCTGAATTGATTGACTTCCTGATAGAAGAGTGCAATAAAAAACATACGAATATTTCTCTTCCATCACTGCGTATTGACGCATTTTCTCTTGATGTTATGAGCAAAGTACAGGACGTGAAAAAATCCAGTCTTACCTTTGCGCCGGAAGCAGGAAGCCAACGGCTTCGAAATGTCATCAACAAAGGACTGACAGAGGATGTAATACTCAAAGGTGCTGCGCTTGCCTTTGAAGGAGGCTGGACCAGGGTTAAACTTTATTTTATGCTGGGACTTCCAACTGAGACAGAAGACGATATAAGAGGTATTGCAGAGCTTTCTAACAAGATTGCAGCAACTTTTTTTGATACGGTACCAAAAGAAAAACGTGTAAACGGAAAGATACAGATTGTTGCCAGTACATCCTTTTTTGTGCCGAAGCCTTTTACGCCATTCCAATGGGCCCGCCAATGTACAAAGGATGAATTTATCGAAAAGGCATATCAGACCAGAAAAGCCATTTCCGAACAGTTGAATCAAAAAAGTATTAAATACAATTGGCATGAAGCTGATGCAAGCGTTCTTGAGGGTGTTTTGGCACGTGGTGACAGAAGACTTTGCCGGGTTATCAGACGCGTTTATGAAAAGGGAAGCTTTTACGATGCCTGGAGTGAATACTATAACAATGAAAGATGGTTGGAAACAATAGAAGAGTGCGGACTATCTGTTGAATTTTATACACACAGAGAACGTTCCGTTGATGAAATCCTACCCTGGGACTTTATTGACTGCGGAGTAACAAAGGAATTTTTAAAGCGTGAATGGGAAAAGGCACAAAGGGAAGAGATTTCCGAAAACTGTAAGATGAAATGCCAGGGCTGTGGAGCGGCCAAATTTGGCGGTGGAATCTGTTTTCAACAGCGCCATGAACAAGGGCTTGTAACAGGAGGATGCTGATATGAAGCTACGCGTTAAATTTAAAAAATTTGGTGCTGTACGGTTTATCGGTCACTTAGATGTTATGCGGTTTTTTCAAAAAGCAATTCGAAGAGCCGGTCTTGATATCGCATATACCGGTGGGTACAGCCCTCATCAAATTATGACATTCGCTTCCCCCCTTGGAGTTGGGTTGGAGAGTAACGGTGAATATATGGATATTGAAGTGAATTCTCTTACTTCCTGTTCCGATGTGATAGAACGACTTAACAATGCAAGTGTACAGGGTATTGAAATTACTTCCGTTAAAATATTACCGGATAATGCGGGAAATGCCATGGCAAGTGTTGCTGCAGCAAAATACACTGTTCGTTTCAGAGATGGTCGAACACCTAATATTTCCATAGATTCTAAGCTTCCTGTGTTTTTAAATCAGGAAAAAATAGAAATCACCAAGAAAACCAAAAAAGGAATTCGTGAATTAGATTTAAAACCCGGAATTTTTGAACTTTCTTGGGACGGCAAGGCGTTTCATATGCTGGTAGATGCTTCAAGTGCAGGAAATATAAAGCCTATTCAAATAATAGAAGCACTTTTATCCACTGCTGATGAAATACTGCAGGAAAATGCGCTTTTGATTACCAGGGAGGATGTCTATACAAATACAGGGACCGAAGAAAATCCCATATTTACGTCCCTGGGAGATATCGGCAGTGAACTCCTCCCAACAGTAGCGGAGGATTGATTATGAGCCGATTTATTCAACCAAAATCTACACCTGCAATTTCTGAAGAAGAACGTATGCTTCGCGATACTAATGCAGGGAAACTTCTTTTTACCCAATATAGAGAAAAGAATTGTGTTCTTCTTTTGAGAAACGATAAACTCATTGCAGCTTCTTTTCCTGAGGGGAGTAAAATCGGTGCAGTTTATCTGGCGAAAGTAAAAAATGTTGTTAAAAACATTAATGCATACTTTGTTGAAATTCAAAATGGTGAGATATGTTTTCTGCCTTTCAAAGAGGCAACACATCCTTTTGTGTTAAATCGTAAATATGACGGAAGATTATTGGAGGGTGACGAACTGCCTGTACAACTTGTAAGAGATGCCCAAAAGACTAAGCAAGCATCTGTAACCGCACATATTTCCCTTTCCAACGATTTTTTTGCACTTGTTTTTGGTACAGACCACGTAGGGTATTCATCCAATCTAAACAAATCGCAAAAGACGGTGCTTAAGAATATTTTGACAGAAGAAAACATTTTGCGAGGTGAATCCCTTTCGCAGGACTACTTTTCTGTTAATACAGCATATTCATTACCAACCATCGGAATGATTGTCAGAACAGATGCAGCAAAATTTCTGGATGAGACATTAAATCTATCGGTTAGCGAAAGTTTTCATGAACTTTTGGAAGAGTTTCAACTGTTATTGCGAGATGCAGTTTATCACAGCTGTTTTAGTTGTCTCAGGAAATCAAAAGACATGATTTCCTTTATGCTTGATCATTTTGTTTCTTCGGACGAATACAATGAAATGATAACAGACAACGAACCTCTTTATGCTGATTTACAAAGTTTTTGTAATCATTTTTTACCTGAGAAAAAAGTTCATTTATACAAAGATAATTTCATTTCTTTGAATAAGCTTTATCAGCTTGACAGTAAGCTTCAGACAGCTTTTCAGGAACGTGTATGGCTGAAATCCGGAGGATATCTTGTCATACAGCCAACAGAAGCACTTACTGTAATTGACGTCAATTCAGGAAAATATGAGGCTAAACGGAAAGCAGAAGAGGAGTATATTCTGAAATTAAACCGGGAAGCTGCAGAAGAAATTGCTATACAGCTCAGGTTACGGAATCTTTCCGGAATAATTATTGTTGATTTTATCAATATGGAATCAGAGACTTCCAGACTGGACATCATACGCTATATGAAACTGCTTATCGGTAAAGATAAGGTACAAACTGTTGTTGTTGATATGACTCCGTTAGGACTTATGGAAATCACACGTAAAAAAATAACAAAGCCTCTTTATGAGCAGTTTCATTCCGATATTTAATTATATATGACAGGAGATTACTATCATGGAATTGCTTCACTTTGAAAAGGTTAAAGACGGAAAATATCTAAAAAATTATGAGTTAACTTATCTGAATAAGTCCGGAAATGAAAAAAAATATGAAATTGTCAGCAGACGTGACTTAAAAGATGCTGATGATTTAGGCGGTAAACCCAGTGGTGTATCCATTGTTGCAATATGTGAAGATAAAATGTTGCTTTTACATGAATTTCGCATGGGAATCAACAGAACAATTTATAATTTATGTGCCGGGATGATAGAATCAGGAGAAACAATTGAACAATGCATCAAAAGGGAATTATACGAAGAGACAGGTCTTAAGGTTAAAAAAATAAAAAAAATACTTCCTCCGTCATTTGCTGCCGTAGCTATTTCCGATACAACTACATACATTGCATTTGTTGAAGTTGAAGGTAATCTTGAAGATCATTCCTCAGATAACGAACAGATTGATGCCGCTTTTTATTCCAGAGAAGAAGTCAAATATCTCATCGAAACAGAACCTTTCAGTTCCAGAGCTCAAATGGCAGCATATTTTTTCGCTGAATACGGACTTTGAGAGCTACATCAAACTATGCGCAAAAGGGAACGTGTTTCGCGAATGTCGGAGAATGGTCTGGGAGACCATTTGGAGACCGTAGTGGAGAGGTGCCAGAAATTCACATCCGCTGACAGGCTTTTTGGCTACCACAGTTACGCATAAGCGTAACACCAATTCAAGGGCAAAAAGTATTCAAGTGAATTTATGGTACCTTGGAACGGAGAGTTGCCACGGTAGGCGGATTCAGTCCGCCGTGAGTGCTTGGCAACTATTTGCGAAACATCTGTCTTTTGCGGGCGGGAGCTGGAACCATAGTTGGCGTATAAGAAGCGGAGACCAGATTGGGAAATGGATGCGTAGTGCTTCTGAACCCCTTTAGGGGTGCCTTCCACGACGGAGCAGACATTGACCTTTCGGTAACAGCCAGTACACCCAACACAAACTGTTCGAACGTTCGAACTGCCAACAGAGTAAAATATAATCCAATCAGTCTGGCACATTGCAAATCAAATCAAATCAAACCATACCAGACCAAACCAACTACTCTCACAAAAGTCAAAAAGAAGCAGAAGAGCGCGGAGCGCTATACTTGACAATAGCAACACTTTAGAGTCACTTTGTAAAAAATATTACAATCCACACAAAAGAAAAGACAACAAAAACCAATCCAAAACAGCCGTAGCAACGGCGAAACGCACCCTTTACGGTAGGTTAGTACGTGCAAGCCTTGTGGCAGGGGGAGTGCCCATCCCAAGCGTAGCGTTGGGCACCCCGCGGGCACTGGGCGCACGTACGGCGGTTCCTGCCGTCAAGGGCGTTGCGCAGGCATTTGACCAGCACAATCCAACCATGATATACTATAGGTGTTTGTCCAAGCCAGCAAGGGGGCAAAACAGCCCTTGCAGTACAGACTACTCACAGTCACAACCAGACAAGCCCAAGGACATCCAAGGGCTTTTTTCATAACATGCAAACCAATCCAGACCAGCCAAGTCCAGCAAGCTCTAAAAAACGTAAGTGTTGAAAACGTTAAGAACGGTGTTGAAGTGCTTTTTACCGAAACCCGTTTAGTTTTCATACGGCACAGCGTAGGTCTGGGACACAGCGGACTTCCGTGGAATTATTGCGAAACTAGGCAGACAGAAGCGGAGCCAACTATGCGCAAAAGACAACTTTAACGAATAGTTTGGCTGGTTTTCGCGCCTCCAGTAGGTGCTCCGCGCCTTACCACAGTTCCAGCTCGTCCTCCTCAAGTTCCTCAAGTGCTTCTCCATGCATTCCGCGTGGCTCGTATTCTGGCTCAACTTCTCGGACAAGCTCCGTGTTTTTCTGGATACTTTCGTATGCTTCGTTGCGTTCTCCATACAGCTGGCGGAGTTCTTTGCGGATTTGTCCTTCCTGTGTCATGCTTATGTCAAACATTTCGCTTATCGTTTTGTGCAGATGCTCGATTTTCGCCTTTATTCCGTTACAGAAGGTCACAAGCGGCGGTATGCTCCGCTTTACCTCCTTTAACAGCGTAAACGCCTCATTTCGGGCTTTTTGCGCTTCTGTGCGGATTATTTCGGCTTCCTGCGTTTTCTGCTGTATTTGAGCCTTTGCGTCGCTTACAATGCCTTGTGCGGTGTATCGGGCGTCCAGAAGCATCTTTTCAGCTTCACTTTCAGCTTTCTTTTTGATTTTGTAGTCCTGTATCGTTTCCGTGTACTTCTTGCCGCCTATCTGCTTACCGTTTTCATCCCGCACAACGCGCTCAAACTCCTCTATTGGCAGTTTGCATTTCAGTAGCCATTCCCGGAAGTGCTCTCGGTTTGCCGTTGAAAACTGCTCAATCGGATTTTCCCAGCGGGACTCCTTTTCCACTGTGTACCCCATTGCACGCATTGCTGGTGACAGGTCTGGTGTCAGCTTCATTCCTCTGGTTTTCTCCACTACCGTGAACCAGCGGACATGCATATGCGGTGTTGCCTCATCGAAGTGAAT